>NZ_JBIPKE010000015.1:0-506029 GCF_044005705.1 Marinoscillum luteum
GTCATGAGAACTACAAACACCTTCGGAGTTCAGTTCATCACAAGAACGAACAAGGCCAAAGATGGCCTACTCCCAATCTATGCCAGGGTCACCGTTGATGGCCGCAGAGTTGAAATATCATTGAAGCGCTGGATCAAACCAGGCGACTGGAATGGTAGCAAAGGCATGGCCAAGGGCAGTCGGGAAGAAATCAAATCACTTAATCATTATTTGGATGAAGTCCGGACCCGTATCATGGAATGCTACCAGGAGATGCAAGTGCAAAAGCGATTGATCACTGCAGATGCCATCAAAAGCATGTTCCTGGGTACAGATCAAAAAGACTTCACCTTATGCAAGCTGGTGGATTATCACAACCAGGCTATGAGGGATACACTGGCTTGGGGTACGATGAAAAACTACTTCACCACTCAGAAATACATCCACAGATTTTTGAAAGAGCGGTTCGGTACTACCGACATGTTTCTATCCGAGCTCTCCTATAAGTTCATCACCGATTTTGAATTCTACCTCCGCAATTATAAACCCAAAGACCACCAGAAACCACTTGGCAATAACGGAGTGATGAAGCACTTGGAACGTTTCCGGAAAATGGTGACCATGGCTGTAAAAATGGAATGGGTGAGCCGGGATCCATTTGATAAGTACCAGCTCAAATTTCACCGAGTGGATAGGGATTTCCTCAATCACGAAGAGTTGGAGGCAGTAGAAAACAAAGACTTCCAAATTGTGCGTTTGCAGTGGGTAAGGGATCTGTTTGTATTCAGCTGCTATACCGGACTGGCCTACATTGATGCCATGAACCTGACACCATCCAATATTACGATTGGCGTTGATGGGGAATACTGGCTTTCCACCTGCAGGCAAAAGACTGACCAGCCAGTAAGGGTTCCTATCCTTCCCAAAGCCTGGGACATAATAGAGAAATACAAGACCCATCCAAGGGCATTGCAGAAAGGATCGGTATTTCCAATGATTTCTAACCAAAAGCTGAACTCCTACTTGAAAGAAATTGCCGACCTGTGCGGAATTGAAAAGAACCTGACCTTTCACTTGGCCAGACACACATTTGCCACCACCGTAACTCTTTGTAATGGCGTACCTTTGGAGACGGTGAGTAAAATGCTCGGCCATTCAAAGATCACCACTACACAGGTTTATGCCAAGGTGGTAGAGAAAAAAGTAAGCGAGGATATGCAAGCTCTCCGAGAAAAGTTGGTAGCACCAAAATTGATGAGAAGGGCAAAGTAGTCCTTTTTCTATTTAAGTAAATACTTAAACATTATTTTCTTACCTTCGTTATTTAAGTAGTTGCTTAAATAAATAGAAGCATGGGTAAATCGTGTATCAGGGTTTTTGCAGATGCCGAGCAGATCAAACAGTGCAAAGAAGATATTAACAAAGTAGCACCATCCATGGCTACTATAGCTAAGACATTGAGCCTGTCGGGCAATGAAGTCCGCTTAAAAATTCTCTACCTACTCGGCAAGGAAACTTCTACGAATGTGAAAATTGCCACCAAGTGCTGAAACCCAAACAAGGGGATTGCTGTGTGTATTGTAGTTTTGGTGCTAAGAAGTGTCCACCGGTGCAAAATGGGATCTGTAACTGTTAGAACATGCTCGAACAAAAACTAGAAAATAGAGACATCAAGCCAACAGCTATGCGGTTGTTGGTGCTCAGAAAGCTCGTAGAATCAGGAGCAGCAATAAGTCTCAGTGACCTAGAAACAAAATTTGAACGGGCAGATAAAGCTACGCTTTACAGAACCCTCAAAACCTTTGAAGACAAGAAGCTCATTCACAGTATTGATGATGGAACCGGTGCGGTAAAATATGCGCTTTGTGAAGAAGGCTGTGAATGCGAACCACAAGATCAACACATTCACTTTCATTGTATGGGATGTGGCGAAACTTATTGCCTAACTCAGTCTAAAATCCCTCAAACAAACATTCCATCGGGATTCAAGGCAGCCAGTGCCAGCATGGTCTACAGAGGCACTTGCGCGAACTGCTCCTAAAACAATGCAAACAGGTTGCACTCCTTTTTCGTTATTGTTGCATAGTGAAATCTTTCGCATTCATATTATCACTATTTCTGCTAGGGCTATCGGTAGCACCTTGCGCGGATGAAACCACAGCGGATAGCATAGAGGTTTCCTACCAAGAATCAGGGTCTGATCACGACCACAATGAATCCGAAGATTTGTGTTCTCCTTTATGTGTTTGTCATTGCTGCCATTCACATCTTGTCGTTCAGCAAAATTTTATAAGTGAGTTAGGTATCCTTACATTTCCTCTCCAGAGAAGTACCTACACAGATCCTATAACATCAGGGTTTGTCGGCTCAATACTGCAGCCACCACAGGTTTAATATCAGTTTTATAAGGACAATTCCGTCCAATCGATCGGACTCCACGATCGAAACAGAATCATTTTAACTGATACTAAATCATATCATACATGATCAATAAAATCATATCGTTCTCGATAAAGAACAAATTCATTGTGGGTTTACTCACACTTGCACTCATAGGTGTGGGGATCTATTCTATGTCCACGGTCAATCTGGGTTCTGTCCCGGATATCACCAATAACCAGGTACAGGTGATGACTGTATCACCCAATCTGGCTACTGAGGATATCGAGCAGTTCGTCACCTATCCGGTGGAGCTGGCCATGGGTAACCTTCCGGGAGTAGATGAGATTCGTTCCATTTCTCGGTTTGGACTATCGGTGGTGACCATCGTTTTTGAAGATGACATGGGCACCTATCTGCCACGGCAGCTGGTGCAGGAAAAGCTCAACGTATTGCAAGAGACCATACCTAAAAAATTCGGCAGCCCGTCTATGGGACCTATTTCCACGGGCTTGGGGCAGATTTACGAATACACCATCCAACCTCAGGAGGGTTTTGAAACAAAATACTCACCAAGAGACCTGCGAACTATCCAGGACTGGATTGTAAAACGACAGCTCACACTACTAGATGGAGTAGTTGAAGTCAACTCCTTTGGAGGTTACATCAAGCAGTATGAGGTAGCCATCAATCCCGACAAGCTGAACGCCATGGATGTGAGTATTTCACAGGTTTACGAGGCATTGGCGAGAAATAATGTCAATACCGGGGGGGCTTATATTGAGAAGAATAGAATGTCCAACTTCATAAGAGGAGAAGGATTGATTCGGTCATTGGACGACATTCGAAAGATTGTGGTCAAAACCGAAAATGGCATTCCTGTAACAATTGGTGATGTAGCTTCTAATGTCCATTTTGGACACCAGGTACGCTATGGTGCATTCACGCAGGATGGTAAAGAAGCTGTTGGAGGCATCATTATGATGCTCAAAGGTTCCAACCCCAATGCAGTCATACAGAATGTAAAAGAACGTATGGAGGAAGTTGAGAAATCGCTTCCTGAAGGATTGGAAATCAATACCATCATAGACAGAAGTGATCTTATTTCCAGAACTACCAGTACTGTACAAACCAATCTGATCGAAGGAGCACTCATCGTCATATTCGCGCTCGTTATCCTGTTGGGAAGTCTGCGAGGCGGTCTTGTCACAGCCACAACGATTCCACTTTCATTGCTGTTTGCCTTCATTCTGATGAAGCAATTCAATGTGTGGGCCAATCTGATGAGCTTAGGAGCCATTGACTTTGGAATCATCATCGATGGAGCGGTGATCATCATTGAAGGCACGGTCTATGAAATCCAAAAAAGAATCAGAGCTGGCAAGGTGGGTTTCAATCAGAAAGTAATGGATGAGGTGGCTTATGAGTCCGGAAGCACCATGATGGGTTCCGCCTTTTTTGGTCAGATTATCATTCTAATCGTTTTCGCTCCTATTCTGTTTCTCACAGGTGTTGAAGGCAAGATGTTCCAACCAATGGCCTACACCTTTGGTTTTGCCATGATTGGAGCAATTGTACTTTGCCTGACTTACGTACCCATGATGTCAGCGCTCCTTATGAAGCCTGTTCAGAACAAAAAGAATTGGTTTGGTCGCTTTGAAAGATCATTGGAAAAAGTCAGTGATAAACTCATTGGAGGACTTCAACGAGTTTACCTTCCTGTTTTGAAAAGCGCTTTGCGCTTTAAGGCCATGGTGATCATGGTAGCCGTTTTACTTCTGGCAATTGCAGGTTTTACTTTTTCCCGTATGGGTGGGGAATTTGTTCCTCAGTTAGATGAAGGTGACATTGCGATGCAAGCATTGATCAGGCCGGGGAGTTCGCTCACAGAGTCTAAAGAAGTCTCCATTAAAATTGAAAAGCTCCTGCTTGAAAATTTCCCGGAGATCAAAACGGTCACAGCCAGAATCGGGGTTGCCGATATTCCGACAGATCCCATGCCAATGGACATTGCGGATATGTACCTCATTCTGGAAAAGGACAAAGACAAGTGGGTTTCTGCAGTGACAAAAGACGAACTCATTGATAAGATCAAGGACAAACTCAATGAACACCTGGTTGGTGTTAACCTCGTATTCACACAGCCTGTAGAGCTGCGCTTCAATGAGTTACTCGAGGGAGTGCGAGAAGATATTGCAGTAAAACTATACGGTGAAGATTTGGAGGTTTTGGCTACCAAGGTTCAGGAGATGGCGGATATCATATCAACCGTACCGGGTGCAGGAGATGTCAATGCAGAGCGCACCTCTGGACTTCCTCAAATGACTGTGAGGTACAACCGAAATAAGGTTGCCCAGTATGGACTGGATATTCAAAAATTGAACGAGTATGTCAGCTCTGCTTTTGCTGGTGGAGTTGCCGGGGTGGTCTTTGAAGGTGAGAAGCGATTTGATCTGGTCATTCGCTTTGACAATGCACATCGTCAAAGTATCGATGACTTGCGGACACTATATATCGATCTACCAGACGGCACAAAGGTTCCGATCAAGGAAGTAGCTGACATAAGCTATGTGCCAGGACCGATGCAGATCTCTAGGGACAACACCTACCGCAGAACGTATGTAGGCGTAAACACACGAGGCAGGGATGTGGAGTCTGTAGTGAAAGACATCCAGCAAAAATTAGATGCTGAGCTTGACTTACCGGCTGGTTATTACATCACCTACGGTGGAGAGTTTGAAAATCTGGAGCGGGCAAAGAGCCGATTGTCTATTGTCGTACCAATAGCTCTTTTCCTCATTTTCGTTTTACTCTACTTCGCTTTGGGTTCATTCACTCAATCCATCATGATTTATATCGCCATTCCGCTTGCGGCCATCGGAGGCGTGTTTGCCCTATGGGTGAGAGACATGCCATTTAGTATTTCGGCAGGTGTCGGATTCATTGTTCTGTTCGGTGTTGCCGTGCTTAATGGACTGGTACTGATCAACCGTTTCAATTCATTGAAGGAGGAAGGGGTGACGAGTGTCAGAGAAAGAATTCTAACAGGAACAAAAGAACGAATCAGACCTATTATGCTTACAGCAACTACAGACATTTTCGGATTTCTGCCGATGGCATTTTCATCATCTGCAGGAGCAGAAGTTCAACGGCCATTGGCTACCGTGGTGATTGGAGGAATGTTGACAGCTACTTTGCTGACACTTGTAGTTCTTCCGGTGCTCTACACATTTGTAGAGGGAAGAGGTGAGCGAAGATTAAAATCTCCAAACGCCAATGTGATCATCACATTGATCGTTTTCGGAGGTCTCTTTGCAATGCCTGCTTTTGCAGACGCTCAAGAGAATAGGAATGACAACCTTCCAAACATCACGCTTGAGGAAGCCAGAAAAAGGGCGATTGAAAACTACCCTAAAATACAGTCAGCACGATTGGAAATTGAAAGTCAGGAGGCGCTGAAGAAAACGGCCTGGGATTTTGGAAACACACAGGTATTCACAGGAAAAGAGGAAGTTGGCAATGGCTCAGAAGGTGTTCATACGCAGATTGGTATTCAGCAACAGCAGATTGACATTTTTGGAATTGCCCCCAAGCTGAATCTGCAAAAAGAACGGGTTGCACTGGCTGAATACGCTTTAGACCTCACAGTTATTGAACTAGAACGTGAAGTAAGCAAAGCCTGGGCGAAAGTCTATGCCACTAAAAACACCTACTTGGTCTATGAGCAGCTAGACTCCATTTTCACGGATATAGAAAGGGCTGCAAGGATCAGATTGGAAACAGAGGAAACATCCAGACTGGAATACCTGGCCACCTCCAATCAGGCCAGTCAGGTTCAGATACAGAAAGAACAAGCATATCGAGATTATCTGAGCGCACTACAACAACTCAACGTATGGTTTGTCAGTGATTCGCTTTTTACGGTTCCTGACATACCGGCAAATGATTTGGATCAGCCACTTGTCTTCACATCTGATTCACTGGGAAGGCATCCGCTATTAGATGTGTCTCAGCAGCAATTAGGAGTTGCCGATGCTTTGGTCAAAGAAAAGCGATCGCAATTTCTTCCACAGTTGCAGGGTCAGTACGGCAGACAGCAAATTGCCGGACAGTCCGGGTTCTATCAATATCAAATTGGCATTCGAATTCCGCTCCTGTTTGGACCGGAACTCGGTAGAACACAGGCGGCAAAAATTCAACGGGATATAGCGAATCAGAACTTTCTCCAAACACAATTGGAGCTCAATGCAGCATATCTGAATGCAAGAGAGCAGTATCTGAAATGGGAAAATTCCTGGAATTATTACCAGAATACGGCTCTACCTCTTGCAGAGGAACAACGCTCAGGAGCTATCACGGCTTACCGGGAAGGAGCCATTGATTATGTATCCTTTTTGCAAAACATCCGGGATGCAATAAGAATGGAAGTGGATGCGTGGAAGGCTTTTGGCAACTACCTGGATAGCCGCTATCAATTGGAGTATTTCTTAAAAAAATCAAACTAAAATATACGGATCAATGATCCTTGAAAATATAAAGACAATGAAAAATCAAATCATATACATCTTGACACTAGCGGTGCTGGTTGCAGCATTTACAGGTTGCGGTAGTAAAAGCACTAACCCGAACAGTGATGAAAAAGCAGAAGAAGGACATGCTGAAGAATCAGTAGGTGCTGTTCACTTGTCACAGCTGAAATTCAATAGCCTGGAGTTTAAAATTGACACGCTTCCATTGAGAGCTCTTTCCGGAATAGTAGAAGCCAACGGACAATTAGAAGTTCCGCCCCAACATGAGGCAACAGTCACTGCAATACTTGGAGCAAACATCACTTCCATCAAGGTCATTGAAGGTGATAAAGTGCGGAAAGGACAGGTCTTAGCATACCTCTCTCATCCAAACTTGTCACAGCTTCAAACCAACTATATCAAAGCGTTTAGTCGCTTCCAGTATTTGGAAAAGGAAATGCAACGACAAAAGCGATTGTATGAAGAAGAAGTTGGATCAGGAAAGGTTTATCAGGAAACAGTAGCTGAATATCAGGGCATGAAAGGTGAAGTGAAAGGGTATGAAGTACAGCTTAGACAGCTCAGCTTGAATGTCTCAAAAGTTCAGACTGGAGAGATATATCAGAACGTTCCCGTTGTAAGTCCGATAGATGGATACATTGAGAAGGTAAAAGTTCAGATTGGCCAGTTTGTAGATCCTCAATCAGAGATGTTCATGATTGTCAACACAGAGCATATTCATGCTGACCTTATGGTTTTTGAAAAAGATGTCTCTAAAGTGAAAGAAGGTCAGATGGTTTCCTTCACCGTAGAATCGGTTCCTGAAAAACGGCTGGAAGCAGAAATCTATTCGGTGGGTAAGAAGTTTGAGCAAAATCCAAAAGCGGTTCACGTCCATGCGGAGATAAAGAACAAAGAGGACTTTCTTATTCCCGGGATGTACATCAATGGTAAAATCCACACCACAGGCAGGAAAGTGTTTGCACTTCCCTCGGAAGCCATTATTGAAGAAGAAGGGAAGCCTTACATTTTTATAGCACAGCCACCGGAGGGGGATGAAAGCGAATGGAAATTTGCGCCCATTGAAATCCGAACAGGTATTACCGATGAAGGATGGTTAGAGATCAAGCTGCTAGAAGAGTTACCAGAAGGAGCTAAAGTCGCCTGGAATAATGCGTATTATCTTATTTCGGAAATGAAAAAGGGAGATACGGAACATGAACACTAAACTTTTAAATAGAGCATACATTCTTAGCCTGATCACCATCTTCTACAATCTTGTAGAAGGGGGTGTGGCTACCTTTTATGGAGCACAAGATGAAACTCTGGCACTCTTTGGGTTTGGTCTTGACAGTTTTGTGGAAGTGCTATCAGGTATCGGGATAGCTCACATGATCTGGAGGATGAAAAGGTTTGAGGTTTCCAAAAGGGATTCGTTTGAAAGAACTGCCCTGAAAGTGACTGGTTCAGCATTCTACCTCTTAACAGCAGGATTGATTTTAGGAGCAACCAGCAGCCTATATCATGGATCAAAGCCTGAAACCACTATGATTGGAATTGTATTATCAGTTTTATCTATTCTGACAATGTACTTCCTTTATAAAGCAAAATTGGATGTAGGCCACAAACTAAATTCGGCACCAATTATCTCTGATGCCAATTGCACCAAAACATGCTTCTACCTTTCATTCATCCTGTTAGGCTCAAGTCTAGCTTACGAGATTTTTTCTATCCCTTACATTGATGCCATCGGAAGTTTGGGTATTGCGTGGTATGCGTTTAAGGAAGGAAAAGAAGCATTTGAAAAGACAAAGGGTAATGGACTTAGTTGTAATGATAACTGTTGTTGAAAATGGGACATAATCACGATCATTCACATAATCATTCAGAAGGCAATGTAAAAGTTGCCTTCTTTCTAAACCTGAGCTTCACCATTATTGAAGTCATTGGTGGTCTCTACACCAATAGTTTAGCTATCCTTTCAGACGCATTGCATGATCTGGGAGATAGTCTCAGTTTGGGACTCTCGTGGTACTTTCAAAAGCTCTCCAAGAAAGGAAGAACAAAGAAGTTTTCTTATGGATATAAGCGGTTTTCACTGTTAGGTGCTATCATCAATTCTATCGTTTTAGTTGCCGGATCCATATTCATACTAACGAAAGCAATTCCTGAACTTTTCAACCCGGGAGAAACCAACGTTCAGGGGATGCTCTATCTCGCTATTTTGGGAATAGTGGTCAATGGAGCCGCTGTTTTGAAACTCCGAAAAGGAGAATCTCTGAATGAAAAGGTTGTTTCATTACATCTATTGGAAGATGTCTTGGGATGGGTAGCCGTGCTCATTGGTAGTATTATCATGATGTACACCGATGCACCATTTATAGATCCACTACTCTCCGTTCTAATTTCCCTTTTTGTTCTATATAATGTCTATAAGAATCTACGAAAAAGCATGTTGGTAATCCTGCAGGGTATCCCTGAGGAGGTCTCTCTAGAGGATATCAAAGTGAAACTGAAAGACATTTCTGAGATAACAGATGTGCATGACAATCACGTTTGGTCAATGGATGGAGAATACAATATCCTTACGATTCACCTACAGTTAGACCAAGACTATAAGCTATCAGAACAAGCCAAACTCAAGGAGAAAGTACGATCACAACTCAAAGATGAATCCATTGATCACATTACCATAGAGTTTGAAGGACAGGATGAGAATTGTGAGTTGGAGGATTGTTAAAGGGCTATTTTAAATTCACTAGATTTAAACTACATTCTTTCTACTTCTATATTATGCTCGAACAAAGCTGTGAAGAGTAATTCTTTTTATAGATCATGTGAAACATACACATTCTCAGCAACCTTTTGAGATATCATTTGAGGCTCTCCTTCGATTTCCACATCCAGAGAACCATCAAACTCATGTTGCGACTTAATTAGGATGTTGCTGTTGATGACAAGCCCTAATTGCGTGATGTGTTGGAGGAATGCCTGTGAATCATTCTTAACCCCGACAACTTTTAGCGGCTTGCCGACTGATTCATTTTCTAAAGTGGTTTTGGGCATTCCTCTAATCTTGCCAGTGGCATCTGGGATAGGGTCACCATGTGGATCATATTCAGGAAAACCCAGGAGCTTATCCAGTTGATCTACCAGTTTTTTTGACTTAACGTGTTCCAGTTGCTCGGCTACTTCATGGATTTCATCCCAGGTAAATTCCATTTTCTCAACTAAAAATGTTTCCCACAATCGATGTTTCCTTATAACAGAGAAGGCAATTGTTTCGCCTTCTTTCAGCAGTGATATAGCACCGTATTTTTTGTAATCAATGAATCCCTTTTCTTTCAGCTTCTTTAGCATACTACTCACAGTAGCAGGAGATATTCCAAGATGACTCGCAAGTTCATTAGTACCAAGTTCCTTCCCGTTGCGATCCAGGTTTAGGCTGTAGATGGCTTTCAGGTAATTCTCCTCGGTGATAGTGATCATGTTTCAAAAGTAAGTATCGCATGCCTTATTTAAAAGTTTGACATGTCTAACTTTAATTAATAGGTTTGTATAAAATTATTTTGAGATGAATAAAATAATGCTGTGTCTGAGCATTGTCGCTTTTGTGTTGGTTATTTCATGTGAAGAAATAATACCTGCTGCTCCTGCTGAAAATGAACTGCTGGATGGCCCTGCAGAAGGTTTATCCCATGGAGAGCAAAGGCAATTTTTAGATGGAGATATTGCGTTTAATGATGAGGTATTTTCATCAGCAAATGGACTTGGCCCACGCTTTGTTGCCACGTCCTGTGGAAGCTGTCATGCGGGAGATGGCAAAGGTCATCCTTTTACCACTCTCACCAGATTTGGCCAATCACTGCCAAACACATTGCCGGATTTATCTATTGGAGGCCCGCAACTTCAAAATAGGGCAATACCCGGGTTCGAACCTGAAAAATTACCAGATGGTATTCCTTTCATGAAGTTTACTCCACCGGCTGTTACTGGGTTGGGATTTCTGGCAGCCCTATCAGATCAACAGATTCTGCAAAATGTGGATTCTCTTGATGAAGATGGTGATGGTATTTCAGGGAAACCCAATTACATAACACCACCCGACTATTTTGAACAGAAATCGATTCATCAGCCTGTCAATGGTAAAATTATTGGGCGTTTTGGGAAGAAAGCTGCGGCTATTGATCTACTTCAGCAGACCGTAGGTGCCTACAATCAGGATATGGGAATTACTTCAACTTTTGAGCCCGTTGATCCTTACAGCCAGCTTTCAACCGATCCGGAAGTATCTGATCAAACGATTCGTGATGTGGTCTTTTATCTCAGAACATTAAAGGCTCCTATTCCTAGGTCAGAAGAAAACACAGTAGTACTTCAAGGGAAGTCAATATTTACCCAAATTCAATGCGCCTCATGTCATATCCCTGAATGGACAACCCCAGAGTCTGATATCGAAGCATTATCGAATAAGACATTCTACCCATACACCGACTTGCTGCTGCATGATATGGGTCCAGGGCTGGATGATGGTGTCACCGAAGGGTCTGCTGAAACATACGAATGGCGGACTCCAGCATTATGGGGCTTGGGGCTTTCGCCCAATTCGCAAGGTGGATCATTCTTCCTAATGCATGATGGACGAGCCAGAAGTATTGAAGAAGCTATCCTGCTTCATGGTGGAGAAGCTGACAACAGCAAAAATCAATTTGTCTCTCTTTCTGAAAATGATAAAGAGGCACTCATTAAGTTTCTTAAATCCCTTTAGATATGGAGCGTAGAGAATTTGTCAGGAAATGCGGAATGGGCTGCCTCGGGATAGCGGTGACAGGTTTACTCCTTGAAGGATGTGCTGGAACCCGCTACATTTCCGGCAACATAGATGGCTCCTTTCTGAGCCTGCCTGAAGCCGTTTTTTTAAAAAAGGAAAATAACTATTTAAAGCATGTAGTGGTGCAGAATGAAGCATTACAATATCCGGTAGTTGTTTTCCGCTTCAATGACAATGAGTACAAAGCCTTGCTCATGAAATGCACACATCAAGGCACGGAACTTCAGGTATTTGGAGACCGCCTACAGTGTCCTGCTCATGGAAGTGAGTTTACTCAAGATGGGAGTGTTCAAAATGGCCCTGCTGATACATCACTTAGAAGTTTCCCAATTATAAAAAAAAGTAAAACCCTTAAAATCGATTTATCATGAGGAAGTATGGTTGGATCCTTATAACAATATCATCTCTGCTTTCGATAGATGCAAAGGCTCAAATCGACAGTACGTTACTCAAGCGTACACCAGTTGATACGGCAAAAAACTTGCTCAATATGGATGCTGTTTACAACAGACCTTTCCTGCAGGTTGGTAAGTTACCGGTATCGGTAGGTGGATATATTGAGGCAGATTATGGATACATTGGTGAAGATGGTATGACGGATGGACATAGCTTCCGAATCCCTCGAATGACGCTTTTTGTTGCTTCCTCCATACATAGAAAAATCAAGTTTCTTTCTGAGATAGAATTTGAGGAAGGTGGAGAAGAGGTAGCCATAGAGTTTGCGGCACTGGACATCAGTATGCATCCTCTGTTAAACCTACGTGGCGGTATCGTGATGAATCCAATCGGAGCATTCAATCAAAATCACGACGGGCCAAAATGGGAGTTTGTGGATCGCCCAATAGCTGCAACGGATATGCTGCCAGCAACCTGGAGCAATGTTGGCTTTGGACTTTATGGTAAATATTATCTGAAAGAATGGGCATTTGGATATGAAGCCTACCTGACTAATGGATTCAATGATGCCATTATCAATAACGGAGAGAATCGCACGTTTTTACCCGCATCTAAAGAAAATAAAGAGCGGTTCGAAGAATCCTCTAACGGAGAGCCATTGCTGACCGGAAAAATAGCTGTAAGACATAACAAGGTTGGTGAAGTTGGCCTTTCATATATGGGAGGTATTTACAACACCTATGAAAAAGACGGTTTGATATTGGATGATAAAAGGAGACTGAACGTTTATGCGATTGATTTTAATACGACAATTCCTGTAACCAAGACCTTTATTATCGGTGAATGGGCATGGATAAATATCGATGTGCCTGGCACTTTTTCTCAGCAATTTGGAGATCAACAAAAAGGTGGCTTTGTTGATTTTGTTCAGCCAATTCTTACCGGGGATTTGTTTGGCTTTAATAATGCTTCTTTTAATGTGGCCATGCGATTGGAATATGTCGATTGGAATGACGGGACATTCCGTGAAACAGGAGGAAATATCGGAGATGAAATTTGGGCGATTGTCCCTGCGATAAGTTTTCGCCCCACCGCTCAAACGGTAATTAGATTGAACTATCGATTCATGGAGCAAACCGATATTCTGGGCAATCCACCTGCTAAGATCTCAGGCATCCAGTTTGGCGTTTCTTCGTATTTTTAATTGAATAGACAATTCAATTCGCAATATTTTAGCATTCCCTTAAATACTGAACCTTTCCTGTATATTTACGTTTTAGTAATCACTAAAATTGTAAAAGATGAGCAAGACCTGTTTAAGAGTATTGGCGGATCCCGTCCAAATCAAGGAATGCAAAGAATCACTGAATCAACTTGATAATCAGCTAGACCAGGCAACACAGATATTCAATCTGTCAGGAAACCCGATGAGATTGAAAATTCTCTTTCTACTGCACAAAGAAGGCGAAATGTGTCCTTGCGATCTGAGCGACATTCTGGATATATCTGTGGGAGGAGTTTCACAGCATTTACGTAAGCTAAAGGACGGGAAGCTTGTCAAGGACAAGAAAGTAGGCCAAACGGTCTTCTATTCTCTGGTAAAAGAGAATATACAAGTGATCAAGCCCGTCTTAAAAAGCTTATTTGATAATTATAAAGAACCAGTATCGTGAGCAATTCAAATCAAACAAATACATCCTCCAAAAGTGTTGGGGCAGGTTTGTTGGTGGCCATAACAGCGTCACTTTGTTGTATAACTCCTGTTTTTGCCACGTTGGCAGGGATTGGAGGCATTGCTTCGTCCTTTTCGTGGATGGAACCTGTTAGACCTTATTTAATAGGCCTCACCATTTTGGTATTAGGGTTTGCCTGGTATCAAAAATTACGACCCAGAACCCAGGAAGAAATTGAGTGTGCTTGCGAAGAGGATGAAAAACCTTCCTTTTGGCAGTCTAAGAAGTTTCTCGGAATAGTTACCGTCTTTGCTGTATTGATGCTTGCTTTCCCATCCTATTCCGGCATCTTTTTCTCAGGCAATAGCAATGCATCGAATGTTATTGTGGTGAAAGAAAATGATATTTTGAATGCAGAGCTAAGTATCAAAGGCATGACCTGCACCGGATGCGAGCATAGCGTGAATGCAGCGCTTAATAATAGTGAAGGAGTTCTAGAAGCTTCATCGACTTATGAAAGTGGTATTGCAACGGTCAAGTTTGATCAAACAAAAGTATCTGTAGATCAATTGGCAACCAATGTTGAGGAAGCCACAGGATATAAAGTCACTGAAAAGAAAATTATACAAAATAAAACTTCAAATCAATAAAATAATGAAACCCATCATTATAAGTCTAACATTCGTCTTCCTGCTTGCAGGAAATGGAATGGCACAAACTTCCGAATCTCAAAAAACAGCCGAAAGTACTCAAAAAAGCGAGACAGTTAAACTCAAAGTAACGGGGCTCACCTGTGCCGGCTGTGCCAATCATCTTTACAAGGTGTTGAAAGAAACAAAAGGGGTGTTTGATAACTCAGTGGAATATCCCGGGGATATAGCTGTAGTGGATTATGACCCCAAACAAACCCAACCCGAGAAGCTTATAGCAGCTATTGAAGAAAAGACCAGCTATAAAGCTAAAATATACACTGAGAAAAAGGATAAGAATTAGAACGAATACGACATGGTTAAATTAAGAAATATATTTGGTGCTAAGAGTACCAAAACCAGTGAAGGGCAAAACGATTTATCGGAAGTTGTGCTGGAAATAGAAGGCATGACCTGCGATCATTGCGCCACCGGTATTGAGAAAAAGGTTGGTCAACTTGCTGGAACAGCAAGTCAGAAGGTAAACTATCCGGAGGAAAAGGGAATATTCTCCTACGATCCTGAAAAGGTTTCTAAGAAAGAGATCGTAGACACCATTAACGGCATGGGCAATTACTCCGTTAAGAAGGAAGTGCCTGTAGTATCAAATGGTCAGGGAACTGAAGAAGAAGTAACGTTTAGTATTTCCGGGATGACCTGTGACCATTGCGCGACCTCCATCGAGAAGCGCTTTGAAGGCAATGAAGGTATAGTGTCCAAATCGGTGAGCTATGCGGAAGAAAAAGGCACATTTACCTTTAACCCCGATAAAATAAGCCGCCAGGAAATTATTGAAACGATCAACAAGGGGGGCAATTACAAAGTACAAAAGGAAATTGGAGGAAACGGAAACCTGGAACGTGCTGCACCAGGGCAATATGACCTGATCATTATTGGCGGTGGTTCTGCGGCTTTTTCCGCGTCAACAACTGCTGCAGATTTAGGACTGACAGTATTGATGGTTAATGCCGGCTTGGACATTGGAGGCACATGCGTGAATGTGGGATGTGTACCTTCCAAGCATTTGATCAGAGCTGCGGAGCAGGTTCACCGGGCGCAGCATTCGCCTTTTAATGGCGTGTCTGGGGCCAATCCTACCTTTGATTTTAAGACCACCATTCAGCAGAAAAAAGAATTGGTAGCAGCCTTACAAAAGAAGAAGTATCTCGATGTGGTGGGTGATCTGGAGAATATCACTATTCTGGAAGGCTGGGCAAAGTTCGTGGATGCAAACACCATCGAAGTGGATGGGAAGCAGTACAAAGGCATGAAGTTTTTGCTGGCTACAGGTGCTACCACCAAGATTCCTGATATACCCGGTCTGGAGGATATAGGATACCTGACGAATGAAACGCTATTTGATCTTGAAGAACAACCCAAACATCTTATTGTATTGGGTGCTGGGTACATCGCCCTTGAAATAGCACAGGCATACCATCGTTTTGGAACCAAGGTGACTATTTTACACCGTTCTGAAAGATTATTACGAACGCAGGCTGCCGATATTGCCGATGACCTTACCGCTCATTTTATTGAAGAAGGCATTGATGTCCACACCAATGTCAGTATCCAAAAATTCGAAATGAATGGGGAAGTCATTGTGGCTCATACCAATGAGGGGACTTTTGAAGCCTCTCATGTGCTGGTGGCCACAGGAACCCGTCCGAATACGAATGGTCTGACGATAGAAAACGCTGGTGTAGAACTCAATAAAACAGGACATATATTAGTCAACAACAAGCAGGAGACGAATGTAGGCCACATTTATGCGGCAGGGGATTGTACCGATACACCAGCATTCGTATATACCGCTGCAAAAGAAGGTAAAGTGGCCGTATTAAATGCCTTTAAAACTTCTGGAGATACCGTTGATTATACAGGTCTTCCATGGGTCGTATTCACAGATCCGCAGATAGCCGGGGCAGGCATGGACGAAAAGGAAGCCGAAGAGGCAGGGATACCCTATGAAACCAGTGTGATGCCTTTGACCGAGGTGCCACGCGCACAGGCAGCTCTGGACACAAGAGGGTTTATCAAACTAATTAGAAATAGTGAGACGGATAAACTTATTGGTGGCAGGATTATAGCACCAGAAGGTGGTGAATTAGCCATGCAAATAAGTCTGGCAATTAAAGCCGGAATGACTGTTCAGGAGCTGGCGGATGCTTTTCATCCTTACCTGACCCTGTCGGAAGGAGTGAAACTGGCTGCCATCACCTTTAATAAAGATGTGTCAGAATTGAGTTGTTGTGCGAGTTAATTTAAATATATAATGGGAGCCATAGGAGGGGAATACCTCAATTCTGGAAACATATTTGACACAAAATATATTGTTGACCACCCTAGTCGCAAACGTATCTTTAACAAAACGTGAAGTATTATGCTACCCAAAGACTTAACAAAAGATATAAAAACCCGACTTCTAAGCATCAAAGGCCAAATGGATGGCTTGATAAAAATGCTGGATGAAGGGAAAGACCCGGAAAAGATTCTCATACAATTCAAAGCGGCCAAAAGCGGCTTAGATAAAGCCCACTTCCTTCTATTGGACGAAACATTTAGAAAATCACTGGCCATTAAGATATCCGTAACTTCAAGCGCTTGTCCTGGTAATTGTGGTAATGAAGAGCAAATAGAAATGCTACGTCAGCAATTTCCTGCCATTGAAGTGGATGACCTCACGGAAAAAATGAAAGAAATTTCACGACTTAAAAAGCACCTGGATCGATTCAATCAATTGGATCAAAATAACTCCTAAGTTTTTTTGGAGACCACCCCACCTGCCATCTTAGGTTTGTTTCATCATTTAATTAACACTTAAAAAATAAACAGATGAAACGTTCAGTTGAAGTATTCACGGCAGGTTGTCCTGTTTGTGATCCAGTTGTTAAGATGGTAAAAGACCTGGCTTGTGAGCAATGCGAGATCACCGTTTATGATTTGATCAAGTTATGTGATGACAAGGTTTGTTTGAGCAAGCTGGAAGAATATGGGATCAAAAAAGTACCTGCTATCGCTGTGAATGGCTCTCTTTTATCCTGCTGTGAAAATCATGGGATTTCTAAAGAAGAGCTGATCAAAGCAGGCATAGGACAAGGATAAGTTTTGGCAGATCAGCGCTTCTCAATGAAATCCAGGATATTATGGTTGTTAGCTGGGTCTTCAGCTATAATCTTTTTTCAGGCATATATGATAGCTCCGCTCATTCCGAAACTATCAGACGTTTTTGGTGTGCCGGAACAGCAGATTGGACTTGTCGTACCGACTTATATGATAGCATACGGTATTTCCATACTTTTTTATGGCGTTCTTTCTGACCGGATTGGCAAATCAAGAATTATGCTGTTTTCGTTAATTGCTTTTGTCCTACTAACAGGACTTACGGCTTTTGTACAGTCTTCTTCACAGTTAATATTGCTCAGGCTTTTGACGGGGCTTGGAGCCAGCGGAGTTGTTCCCATGGCACTGGCTTTGGTTGGAGACTTATACGAACCTCATGAAAGAGGCAAGCCTCTGGGTTTTTTGTTTGCTGCAATGGAAGGTGGAATGGCTCTTGGCTCTACAGCGGGAGTTATGTTGGAGCCATATATTGGATGGCGGATGCTATTTCTTGGTATAGCCCTAATAGCAGCAATAATATTATTGTTCCAGTGGGGTAGCGTTTATAAAACAACCCCGAAACATGAGGTTATCAAATCTTCCGTTTCGCAAATGTTATCCGGATTTTACAAGCTATTATCTTCATCCAGAGGACTAAAGACATACAGTTTCGTGTTTTGGAATGGTATTTTTCATTCCGGCATCTACACCTGGCTGGGACTTTACTTTTCTCAAAAATATGAGTTGGATGAATTCGGGATTGGTTTGGCCATCCTCGGCTATGGCTTACCAGGCTTTCTTTTCGGATCATTGATCGGACGTGCAGCCGATAAGTGGGGCCGGTTTCTTATCATAGTGACGGGCCTGGGCATTGCCGCAGTAGCTACAGCTCTGCTTGTTACTGACCACTCCGTAATAATAGCAGCCCTGGCTGTTACGGCTATTTCCTTGGGGTATGATCTCACCCAGCCGCTCTTTGCAGGGATAGTCACGGAAATAGGAGGTAAAAAACAGGGCGGACAGGCTATGGGATTGAATGTATTTGCCCTCTTTACCGGGTTTGGTATTGGCAGTCTCCTTTTTGGTGAAATGCTAAGATTAGGGTTCGATGCTGCACTCATCATTTTTGCCTCCATCCAAATTTTCGCTACTCTGATAGCCATTCCGATATTTAGAAAGGAACGAAAGTGAAATGCATATAATTTTTGATAGCATAATAATTAACAGAAATACCATTCTTAGAATTTGTATTGGAATGATATTCTTATGGTTCGGAATTGTTAAATTTTTTCCGGGATCAAGTCCTGCAGAAAGTCTGGCTTCCGGCACAATTTGTACCCTTACACTTCATGTAATATCTCCACCCACCTGCACGGTGACACTTGCCATTTTTGAAAGTTTGATTGGTATTTCATTGATTTTCGGAAGGCTCTTAAAACCTGTGTTGGTTTTACTTTTTCTGCACATGCTGGGGACCTTGCTCACCTTTTTCATTTTTCCTGATTTAATGTTTGCAAAGTTTCCTTTTGTACTGACTATGCAGGGCCAATATGTAATGAAAAATATCATCATAATGGCAGCCATACTGATCATTTGGCCCTCAGAGGGATGTAATAAAAAAATATTTCAAAAAGGATTAGGTGACCACCCCTAACCCCATCATACATTTGAAACAACATTTATAAAAAGAGAAGTTATGAGACAAATGATTATTGCAGCAATCCTGGTTAGTGGATTTACACTGATGAACGTGACAGCTAAAGCACAGTCAAAAAATGATGTAGATACTGTTAACGTCACTAATCGAATTGAGCTTGAAGTAAAAGGTATGAGCTGCCAGGCAGGTTGTGCCAATGGCATAGACAATATGCTCAAACAACAGAAAGGGGTCGTAAAAAGCAAGACAACCTATGATACCGAAAGCTCAGTGATCTGGTATAACAAAGAACTAATATCACAAAAGGAGATCGAAAATTTGATCAAAGACCGAGGCTTCAAAGTGAAAGTAAAAACAGAAGATCAAGAAGAAGACTTATAATCAGTTATGCAAAAATTAATAAAATTAAAAGACGATTTCGTCAGCATAGCATCCTTGTTTACCTCAGTATCCACCTTGCTATGCTGTGCCCTCCCGTCATTACTCGTGGCAGTAGGTATGGGCGCAGTAGTGGCCGGAATGGTTTCGGACTTTCCGGCATTGATCTGGTTGAGCAAGTATAAGGAATGGACGTTTCTTGGAGCAGGTATTTTGATCGGATTTAACTTTTGGCTGTTTTATGGCCGCAAAAGAGATCAGGCATGTGAAATAGACGAATTTGGGAATGAAACACCTTGTGATACAGCCGCCCGCTGGAGTAAAATTATCCTATGGATATCCTTTGGACTGTACACACTCGGATTGTTCTCAGCTTACCTGCTACTACCAATTCAACAATTTTTAGGACTTTAAAATACATACGATGAAAAGAACAGCCTTTTTAATACTACTAACTATTACAGCCATTTCTCAGGTGAAAGCCCAGGGGCACGGTCCACTTTATGGTTTACAAACCCCCACATTGGCAAAAGGAGGATTTGACTTTAATGCAGCAGCTATGAGCCTGGCTACCGAAGATGATCAATCGTTTATGCTTAGGTACATCTGGTCGTATGGGGTGACAGAAGATCTGCAAATTAATATCACTACACCCACCATGATCAACAGATTGTCTGAAGCACCCAGAACAAGAGGTAACAACAACATGCCAGCAAATGGCGACATAGAAGCATCGGTCTGGTATCGCTTCTTTTCCAATGCATTTGGGGTTGGCAAACGCTTTGAATCCACGGCTATTTTAAGTGTTTCGACACCTACTGAAGAAACCAGGAGTGGCATCAATGTAAGCAATTCCATTCATGGAGCAATCTCTACAGGCTATGCTTCACGTACCTGGTATGCCTGGGTAGGCGGTGGTTATCAATATTATTTTGAGGAAGGCGATGATCAATTAGGCGACCTTCCTTACGCAAGTCTGGTGGTTGGTTATCGGCCGAATATATTTATGGGAGACTATCCAAAGCCGGACTGGAGGATATTTTTGGAATCGCTGGCGGAGTTTCCCGGAGCTAATACCAGTGAAGGTCAGCTTACCCCCGTTGATCAAAGAGGGAAAAAAGTTATGCTCGGCCCTTCATTCCTGGGGCTTTATGGAGCCTGGGGTATATCCTTTGGAGCATTATTTCCGGTCTATCAGGATGTAACGCAGGGTCCCAAAGAGGAATACAGGCTTTCAATGAACATTAGTTATTGGTTATAAACTTTAAAAAACAGAAGAAAATGAAAAGATTAGGAATAATAGCATTGTTGACAATTTTTAGTTTGAGCGGTGCAATGGCTCAGTTGATCAAAGTAGATCAGGAAGTATTTGGAATGGACTGCGCACCGTGTGCCTATGGTCTGGAGCGTGGACTCAAGAAAATGGATGGGCTGGAAAAGGTACAGGTGAGTTTGAATGATGGCAAAGCTTATCTCAAGCTTGCTGCTGACAATGAATTGACCTTGCAAAAAATCCAGCAAGAAGTGAAGAATAATGGATTTTCAGCCAGAAATGCTAAAGTCACTTTAAAAGGAGAACTGCTTAAAGAGGGCAATGAGTGGAGAATTAAGGTCAATGGAGAAACATTCAAAGTCAGCGATGATACTTCTGGTGACATTCTAACAAAGTTCAAACCCGGGAAGATTCGGGTAAAAGGATGGGTACGGGACGAAGAGGATGGTAGTCTTGACAATTTCTGGAAAATAAAAATAAACGAAATCCTATAATCAAATCGAAGAATGAAGTTGACAAGTAAGCACCTGTCTAATATAATTTTGTAAATTTTTAAGAAAATTATATAAAAGTCAATCGAATTATAATTCATATTTTTGTCATCAGGAAATAACGAATCAAAGAAGTATAAACCATTTGAGTTTTTCTGCGTTATTGGATTAAGAATGAAAAAGCTAAAGCAAATAGTATGTTTAACGCTCGCAATGGTCATAGTAGCCGTTTCGAGCGGTTTTTCTTTTCATTCTATTGAGTGTCAGATGACAGGAGAAGAATTTCACTCAGTAATTACCAAATCTTGCTGCTGTGGATCTCCTATGCAAAAGGAAAGTAAGAAATGCTGTGATGAAGAAAGTGTAGTGCTAGAGTTGGATGAAGATTACACTTTAGAACATGTAACGACTCAGATAAGCCCTGTATTTCTAGCAGCCTTTATTTCCTCCTTTGTCTTTGACGGTATTCCCTCAGTTTCTCAAAAATTTGATTCTGTAAATCTCAAATCCCCCCCTCTGCCTAAGCGGGAAATTATTATTCTCGTTCAGTCCTTTCTTCTTTAAGATCATTCGATTTGTAAGTAATGCATACTTCATTCACTCATAAAGAGTGAATCAGACGTCATGCTCAATTTCAATTGTATTTACTCAATAAATATCGAATGATCAATGTTAAACAATATCATAAAATTCTTTCTCGAGAATAAGCTCGTTACCGGACTTATTCTGCTTACACTTATAGCATGGGGCGTAGCTACTGCGCCATTTAGTTGGGAAGCCTCCATGCTTCCAAGAGACCCAGTGCCCGTTGATGCCATACCTGATCTGGGTGAAAATCAACAAATTGTCTACACTGAGTGGCCAGGACGTTCACCTCAAGACATTGAGGATCAGATCACCTATCCTTTGACAACATCCCTTTTGGGTATTCCCGGGGTTAAAACCATTCGGAGTAATTCCATTTTCGGGTTCTCCAGCATCTATATCATTTTTGAAGAGGATGTAGAATTCTACTGGACACGTACCAGAATTCTGGAGAAACTAAACTCACTTCCGGCAGGAACTATTCCTGATGAAGTTACCCCCGCTTTAGGCCCTGATGCAACGGCTCTAGGCCAAATTTACTGGTACACCCTGGAAGGAAGGAACCCTGAGACTGGTGAGCCAACAGGCGGCTGGGATCCGCATGAATTAAGAACCTTGCAGGACTTCTATATCAAGTATTCCCTTACCTCTGCCAGTGGCGTTTCTGAAGTTGCGTCAGTTGGTGGATTTGTCAAAGAATATCAGGTGGATATAGATCCTGAGGCAATGAAGGCTCACAATGTTACAGTTGCCCAAATCATGCGGGCTGTAACTGAAAGCAACCTGGATATTGGTGCCAGAACGATAGAATATAACAAAGCCGAATACCTGGTCCGGGGATTGGGGTACATCAAAAATCTTGATGACCTTAAAGAAAGCGTGGTGACAGTTCGCGACAATGTTCCCATCAAGCTTAAAGATGTAGCCTTTATTACGTTCGGTCCTGCCCCCCGGAGAGGCGGCCTGGATAAAGGTGGAGCAGAAGCAGTTGGTGGTGTAGTTGTGGCACGCTATGGCGCCAATCCCTTGGAAGTCATTAACAATGTGAAGGATAAGATTCGCGAGATAGAACCAGGATTACCACAAAAAACGCTTAAAGATGGCACGGTATCGAAAGTAACCATAGTGCCTTTTTACGACCGAACCGGGCTGATTAAAGAAACCCTTGGTACGTTGGAAGCAGCGCTTTCACACGAAGTGCTGATCAGCATTATAGTAGTTATAGTACTCGTACTAAACCTAAGGGCCTCTATATTAATTTCAAGCTTGCTGCCTGTTGGTGTACTAATGACTTTCATTGTTATGCGGTACTTTGGAGTAGCAGCCAATGTTGTTGCACTGTCCGGTATTGCTATCGCCATTGGGGTCATGGTGGATGTCGGTATCGTTTTCGTAGAAAATATCGTCCGGCATTTAGAGATGCCTGAAAACAAAGGAGCTAAAGGACGCAGGTTGCTTGAGGTAGTATATGAAGGCACCAAAGAAGTAGCCTCTGCGATTATTACCGCCCTGGCGACTACCATCGTCAGCTTTGTTCCGGTATTTACAATGGAGGCGGCCGAAGGTAAGCTTTTCAGACCACTGGCATTCACAAAGACATTTGCTATTCTGGCCTCACTTGTCATCGGAATTATTGTGATTCCAGCGATGGCTCACGTATTATTTTCCATAAAATTTGACCGCAAAAGAGTCCGAAGAATTTGGGGTGTATCTTTAATTGCATTAGGTGTAGGTTTGGCTATTGTATTTCACTCCTGGTTGGCACTTACTTTAGCTGGCTTTGGAGTAGTCAACTTATTTTATGATAAGATTACACAATGGAAGGCATCTCTCCCCAACCTGCTCAACATTGGCCTGGCATTAGCAATTGTTACATTCTTTCTTACCGAAGAATGGATGCCACTTGGTCCGCAAAATAGTCTTTTTGTTAATGCATTGTTCGTTGCAGCCATAATTGGCGCTATTCTCGGTACGCTTATGGCCATCGTTCATTTCTACCCCAGGATCCTACCCTGGTGTCTTGATAATAAAGGTAAATTCTTACTAATACCGGTGTTCAGCATACTTTTTGGAATCATGATTTGGCAGGGTTTTGATAAACTCTTCGGGTTTGTCGCCTCTGGCACAGAAAAATTGGGGCTGGAAATCAGGCAGACCTCAGGCTGGCAAGCCGCTACAAATGTTTTTCCCGGAGTGGGTAAGGAGTTTATGCCTGCATTGGACGAAGGATCTTTCTTACTGATGCCAAGTACTATGCCCCATACCGGTGTTGAAGAAAACATCAAGGTGATTAAGCAGCTCGACATTCGGGTAAACAATATACCTGAAGTAGAGTCTGTGGTTGGGAAATGGGGACGAGTAAACTCAGCACTCGATCCTGCACCGGTATCAATGTTTGAAAACATAGTGAACTACAGGCCTGAATATATTGTAGGTGAGGAAGGCCATCGTCAGCGGTTCAAAGTCAACAAAAAGAATCAGTTCATTCTTAAAAACGGAGACGTATTTGATCCTGACAACAGTGACTTAAGTACCCTTGACAGAGATCTGCTCGTCCCTGATAATAAGGGTGAATATTTCAGGCAATGGAGGTCGCATATTCAATCTCCGGATGATATATGGCAGGAAGTAGTAGCACAATCTAACTATCCCGGCCTTACGTCTGCGCCCAAACTACAACCCATACAGACCCGGTTGATCATGCTTCAAACGGGTATGAGGGCTCCTATGGGGATTAAAGTTTATGGACCTGATTTAAAAACCATTGAAAAAGTAGGCTATGACCTGGAAAATATTTTGAAGCAGGTGCCGAGCATAGATGCCCCTACCGTATTTGCTGACAGAGTTGTAGGAAAGCCATATTTAAATATTGATCTGGACAGACAGGCCATTGCACGGTATGGATTAACCATTAAAGACCTGCAAGGTTATATCAGCGGTACTGTAGGAGGCATGAAACAAACCTCGACAGTAGAAGGCCGAGAACGCTTTCCTGTACGGGTTCGCTACGCCAGAGAATACAGGGACAATCCTGAAAAACTGAAGGATATATTGATCCCCACGCCTGCCGGCCCTCAAATTCCTCTAGGCCAGTTGGCCAATATCAGTTATACACAGGGTCCTCAGAATATCAAAAGTGAAAACACCTTCCTGGTGAGCTATGTGATTTTTGACATGAAGGAAGGCTATGCCGAAGTTGAGGTAGTGGAACAGGCGCAGCGATTAATTCAGGATAAGATTGATAGTGGTGAACTGAAAATACCTGCAGGTGTAAGCTATCAGTTTACAGGTAACTATGAAAACCAGGTGAGGGCAACCAAGCGGTTAATGCTCGTGGTACCCCTATCATTACTGATCATTTTCCTGATCCTGTATTTTCAATTCAAATCGGTAGTGACTTCCTCCATGATTTTCACCGGTATTTTTGTGGCATTTTCAGGTGGCTTCATTATGCTCTGGCTTTATGGTCAGGAATGGTTTCTCAATTTTTCTGTTTCCGGCATGAATATGAGAGACCTCTTTCAAATGGGCACTGTTAATCTTAGTGTCGCTGTTTGGGTCGGGTTTATTGCGCTTTTCGGTATCGCCACGGATGATGGTGTAATTATGGGTACTTACCTCACACAAACCTTTGACAAGGAAAAACCGCGTACAAAAGAAGAAGTCAGAAAAGCCGTCCTTCATGCCGGAATGATGAGAGTGCGACCGGCTATGATGACAGCTGCTGTGGCAGTTATCGCTCTTTTACCTGTTCTTTCCTCCACGGGTAAAGGAGCAGATATTATGGTACCTATGGCCATACCTACATTCGGAGGCATGCTTTTACAAGTCATGACCATGTTTGTAGTGCCGGTACTCTACAGCATGTGGCAGGAAAGAAAGGTTGGAAAAACAGAAAAAATTGAACTACAATGAAGCATTTAATTAAATACATGAGCTTAGTGGGGATACTCCTGGTATCCTCGCATTTACAAGCTCAGGACAGTGATATATTGAGCACTTATCTGACAGAGGCAGCAGAAAACAATCCTGATGTAAAGGCCAGTTTTCAACGGTATTACGCTGCTCTGGAGAGGGTACCGCAGGTGGGAGCGCTTCCTGATCCCAAAGCAATGATAGGATATTTCATACTGCCCGTTGAGACTCGTGTAGGTCCCAGAAGATTTGATGTTCAACTGAGTCAGGCGTTTCCCTGGTTCGGAACACTGGCAGCAAAAGAGGATCAGGCTTCCAAAGAGGCAGAGGCGCAGTACCAGGTTTTCTTAAAAACTAAGAACGACCTTTTCTACCAGGTAAAAGAAGCCTACTATCAACTTTATATCATTGATAAAAGTATCTCTATTACAAGAGGGTATCTGGATATACTGGCCAGGGATGAGCGTGTTTCTTTAAACCGGGTGGAGGCTGGCAAAGCCACTACAGCTGATGTATTGAGGATTCAAATGGAAATAAAGGAGCGTACTGCCGAGCTGGAATCATTTGTTGACAAAAGACAATCGGTGGCAGCCAGGCTTAATGCTTTGCTCAATAGAGAAGTGAATGAGGAACTAAGTGTCAGTCAGGAAATCATGGCTGATAGCGTTCAATCACAATACACTGCTTTGATTGACAGTGTTTTGCTTCACAACCCGGAGATCAACAGATTCCGAAAACAGCAGGAGGCGCTGGACAGCAAGATCAAGGTTGCCCAGAAATCGGGGCGGCCCTCATTCAGTCTTGGGTTAAGCTATGCAAATGTAACCCCAAGGACAGACACTGAGATGAACATTCCCGGTGACGGTCAGGATATGCTCATGCCAATGGCAACTGTGAGTATCCCACTATTCCGAAAAAAGTACAGGGCTATGGTTGATGAAGCTACTTTTCAAAAAAACAGTTTGCAACAGGACATCCTCAATGTAGAGAATCAGTTGCAATCCAATCTTGTAGCAGCGATCAACCAGTACCGGGATGCACAGAGGAATCTGAACCTATACGGGGAACTGACTCAGCAGGCAAATCAGACCCTTAATATCCTCACCGAAGCTTATGTGGGAGGTGAAGAGGACTATGAAGAGGTTCTCAGGATAGAACAGCAACTCTTACGCTATCAGCTTGGCCTGGAAAAGGCAAAAGCTGAAGTCAACATAGCCGTTGCATTGATTGACAAACTATTGGCAAAAAATATTCAATAATCGAAAATGACATCTAAGATGAAAAATATAAAAATAAACAAATCAAAGATCATCACCATAGCCGTGACTTTGGCTGTCGGGCTTGGACTCGGCTGGATCCTTTTTGGCGGCTCATCAGGTAGTGAAATGTCTCATCAAGGGCATAGTCACGAAGCAGAGTCTGGTCAGGAGACCATTTGGACTTGTGCCATGCACCCGCAGATCAGACAAAACAAGCCAGGTCAGTGTCCAATATGTGGTATGGACCTGACTCCCCTGAATGAATCTGGATCTGAGGTGGATAATAATTATACCTATCAAATGACCGAATCAGCCATGGCTCTGGCCAATGTACAGACTACCACTGTAGTGAAGGCAAATGAGGCAGTAAAAGAGATAATCCTCACTGGGAAAATCGAAGCTGATGAGCGAAGGATATATGAAATTCCGGCACACTTTCATGGACGGCTGGAGAAACTCTATGTGAATTTTACAGGGGAATACGTATCAAAAGGTGAGATATTGGCTTCAGTTTATTCCCCGGACCTGGTAACCGCTCAGCAGGAATTGCTGGAAGCCCTTCCGTACAAGGAGACTAATCCTGCACTGTTCAGAGCCGCACGGAGTAAACTCAAAAACTGGAAAATAGCCGATACTGAGATCGATAATATCGAACAATCAGGTGTGGTAAAAACCGAGCTACCCATACGGGCACATCATGCCGGAGTAGTGAGAAAACGAAATGTTGCTGTGGGAGATCACGTCTCTATGGGCGACATCCTCTTTGAAGTCGTTGACCTGAGCCACTTATGGGTAATGTTAGATGCCTATGAGCAGCACCTTCAATGGATAAACCTGGGCGACAAGGTAACCTTTACAGTTGCATCTATTCCTGGTGAAACTTTTGAAGCAAAAGTAACATTCATAGATCCGTTTATCAATCCTCATACACGGGTGGCCAAGGTGAGAGCAGAAGTAGGTAATCGAAACAGAAAGCTCAAGCCCGAAATGTTTGTCAAAGGAATAATTAAAGCACGCCCTTCCAGTGATAAATCTGATGCGTTACTCATACCACAATCTGCCATACTGTGGACAGGAGCGAGATCACTTGTTTATGTAAAGAAAACAGAATATGAAAAACCAACTTTTGAATATCGGCAAGTAAAACTGGGAGCTCTAAGCGGAGATTATTTTGTAGTGAAAGAAGGCCTGTTTGAAGGAGAAGAAGTGGTTACCAATGGTACATTCAGTATTGATGCAGCAGCACAACTAAGCGGAAAGGCAAGCATGATGAATCCTGAAGGTGGAAGTTCTGGAGGTACAATGCCAGGAATGCCCGGCATGAAGATGGGCGAAGGTGCTAAAACGAAAAATAAACAGGTAAGTACCCAAAAAATGGTAGAGGGACAGGCTTACAGTTTTCGTGATCAGGCTCCAGCTGCTTTCAGAGGGCAGTTGGACGATGTTATTGATGCTTACCTCAGCCTAAAAAATGGTTTGATTGAAGGGGATGAAAATACAACTGCTAAATACAGTACCGCCTTATATAATGCCTTGCAAAAAGTAAACGGTGGTCTTTTGCAAGGAGATGCCGCGGCATTTTGGGAAGAAAAGAAAAGTTTTTTGATGCAGCATGCAAAACTCTGTAAGGAAGCACCCGCCATAGCCGGAAAACGTGAGAATTTCATCTACCTCTCGCAACCCCTCATCAAACTGGTGGAGGCCTTTGGTCCTCGCGATGAAAAGCTCTACGTGGATTATTGCCCAATGGCCAATGATAATAAGGGAGCATTCTGGCTCAGTGAAACCAAAGAAATACGAAATCCTTTTATGTCAGAAGCCATGCGCTCCTGCGGGGAAGTAAAACAGGAAATACTGTCAAATTAATCAATAAATAAAAATAAGAAAAAATGAAAACGATAATGATTTTGGTTGTGTCAGCCATGCTGGCCACCACAGGGTTTAGTAAGCCAACCGACAAACAATTTGAAACAATCTCAAACATTCAGCAGACTGATAGCGCCACATTCAAAGTGTTCGGACAATGTGGAATGTGCAAAAAACGAATTGAAAAAGCTGCCAAACAATTGGATGGCGTGAGTGAGGCCAAATGGGATGTGGATTCAAAGGAGTTCACAGCTAGATATGATGCAGCTAAAGTTTCTGAGAAAGAAATACAGGAGAAAATAGCCAGCGTAGGTCATGATACTGAAAAGGTCAAGGCCACAGATGAAGCTTACGGTACCCTTCCCGGTTGCTGTAAATATGATAGACCTGATACTAAATAAACAAAAACAGATACGAAGTGAAAAAATTAACAACCGGGATAATGATGATAGTAGCTATCGCATTATCCGTTCTGACAACTGCTTGTGGCAGCAATAATGGTGAAAACCAGAAGGGCATGATGGAAAATATGAGTGAGGAAGATATGGGAGATATGATGGAAGGCGATAATGCAGAAAACATGCAAAGTGATATGTCTCCAATGACGGCTTCCTATATGGACATTACAAATGCCCTCGTATCCGATAATCCTGAAAAAGCTGGCATGGCTTCCAGCGAAATGATGGATATGGTGGAAATGGAGGACATGAAAAATGCGCTGAAAGCAATATCAGGATCAAATGATCTGAAAAAGCAAAGAATGGCTTTTAGCGAACTATCTAAACAAATGTATAACATGGCTCAATCTGGTGACATAAGTGAGACCATGTACTGGAACCATTGCCCGATGGCTATGAATGGAGATGGAGCCAACTGGCTTAGCATGAATGAAAAGATCAGCAATCCATACATGGGGCAAAAGATGCCCGGATGCGGGTCAGTCCAGGAGACATTGAACAGTGGAAATTAATTCAATTGCTTTTAAGTAATAAAAACAGTAAAAAGATGAAAAAGAATATTTTCCTCAGCATTGCATTCCTGATAGGGATGCTGCTGGCAGCACAAGTACTGGTGGCTCAGCCAGCCAGTGACAAAACAGCGCAGCGCCTTCTCCACATCAATGGTAAAGGCGAGGTACTTCGAGGTGGAACCAAACTCGGGTACATCAGTAAAGAAGATATAGTCTTCAATAACCAGAACCAGAAATTGGGCTTTATCAAAGGTGGCAGGGTCTACGATGCGGAAGGCAATTCCTTAGGTAAAGCCAAAAAGGGTGGCCAGTATTACAATAATAACGGGGTGTTTGTCCTGGAAGTCAGTGGTAATAACGAAAAATGCAGGATACTAGACGCCAGAGGGCATACGATTGGTTACGTGCATAGAAATTACAAGCTTCACGCCTGTGCAGTGCATTGCTTCTTCAAAGAGCAGAAAATTGAAGAAGATCTTGCGGCCATCCTGGCAGGCTACATGAATATTGAAAATGCCCTTGTCAACGATGATTATAAGGCTGCTCAGCAAAATGCTCAAGAGTTGAGCTCAACGGCCTTGAATGAAACTTCTGTAAAAAATACCCTGGAACAGTTGTCAGGCTCTGCTGACATAAGTGATCAGCGAAAGCATTTTGCCGCATTGTCCAAAGAGCTTTACACGGTTTTTAAGGATATCGATCTGCAAGGCAACACCCTTTACTGGAACAATTGTCATATGGCCATGAATGGCGAAGGAGCCAACTGGCTTAGCATGAATGAAAAGATCAGTAATCCATACATGGGGCAAAAGATGCCTGGCTGTGGATCCGTGCAGGAGACATTAAATAAATAATCAAGTCCTGCTGAAGAGTGGGTTGTTCAATCAGAACTCTTTCCACTCTTCTGACAGGCACAATAAAGTCATAATATGGTGGAAAACCGGGCATATAGAAGAAACCAAAAAAAGAAAGATCAGAGAAAACCTGTTAGTTCCTCTCTGAAAGAGAGGTTGTTCGCATACATTTTCCTTGGATCACTTGTCCTGATAGCCACTTTTCTTGGTTTCTACATTTTTATGCCTGGCATTTTCAATGCTCAATCGTATCAGCCAATGCCTAACAAAAATGAAGTCTTGGATCATTCCTTTGTCTGCATGGTGAACAACAGCTATAAAGGTAGAGAAATGATACCTGTATTCATTGGCGATAAAACATATTATGGATGTTGTCCGAGTTGTGAACAGAAACTAAAAAACCGTCCGCACCTATACCATGTGAATGATCCCCTTACAGGTGAAACCGTAGACAAAGCAAACGCTTTCATAACTTTTGACCCCAAAAGATACCCGCGAGTACTCTATTTCAAATCACTACAAAATGCAGAAACGTATCTTGATGTGGATTTGGAAATACCAGAAGACACAACACAAACAAAACCTAATGAACAAAATCAATTTAAGTAATATGAGAAGAATCAATCTGTTCGTATTCACAGCGCTGCTTGCTCTGCTATTAGCTTCCTGCAGCAGTGTAAACGAAGTAGAAAAATTAAAAGCAGAGGTAATGGAAGTACACGATGAGGTAATGCCGGAAATGGGCAATCTGATGAACCTAAAAAAACAGTTGAAAGATAAGATCGCCTATCCAGACAGCATTGGAGGCAGTGCAGAAGAGTTGGATCGGTTGATTCATAATCTTGAAGCAGCAGATGAGTCCATGATGGAGTGGATGCGAAACTACAAAGACCCTTCACCGGAAATGAGCGAAGAGGAGGCCTTGAAGTATTTGCAGAATAAAATGGAAAGCATCAGGGAAGTAAAACAAAAAATCAATTCCAGCAAGGCAGCAGCCGAAGCAGTTCTTAACCAATAAAATTCATCCCATGATATCAAAATTATCCTTACTATTTGTCCTGTCAATGATCATATTGACGATAGCCTGTCAACAAAAGGAAAAACAACTGCCCATTCTTGGTAAAAAAGAGGTGGTTGAAAACGGAGCTTCCGCTGATACTGTATACCATACCATTCCGGATTTCAAATTCATTGATCAGGACAGCAATACAGTTACGCAAAAGACTTTTGATAACAAGATATACATTGCCGACTTCTTTTTTACCACCTGTCCTACCATTTGCCCAGTGATGAAAACTCAGATGCTTCGGGTTTACGAAAAGTACAATGATAATCCTGAGATTGCATTCTTATCACATACCATCGATCCTAAGCATGATACTGTTGGGGTATTGAAAGAATATGCTGATCGCCTGGGAATTAGTAGTGATCAATGGCACATGGTCACTGGCGCCCGAGATAAGATTTTTGAAATAGCCCAAAGTCATTACATGGTCAGTGCTCATGAAGACCCTTCCGCTCCTGGTGGGGCTGTCCACAGTGGGGCTTTTATACTAATCGACAAGCAAAAACGGATCAGAGGATATTATGATGGCACCAAAGAAGAGGAGGTAAATCAACTGATTGAAGATATCCCACTTCTAATTCAAACAAAAAGCAATTAACATGGAACATAATCACAAGCATACAACAGAACAAAGTGTATCGAACAAATCACTTTCATCCAACGGACAATATTATTGCCCCATGCTCTGCGAGGGGGATAAAAAGTACGATCAGCCCGGTGATTGCCCCGTTTGCGGTATGGATCTGGTAAGAGAAGAAAAGACTGCCCAATCAGACAAAACGCAATATACCTGTCCGATGCACCCTGAAGTAGAGCAGGATCATCCTGGCTCATGTCCTAAATGTGGCATGGATCTGGAACCCAAGGAGGTATCAGATGATGCTGATGATGGCGAGCAAAAGGCTTATAGACGCCAGCTAAATAAGTTTTGGGTAGCTATGATATTCACCATACCCGTTGTTTTCATAGCAATGAGTGATTATATCGGCATTTCTCTTGCAATGATTGCTAGTGAAACCACCTGGGGTTGGGTAGAATTTGCACTATCCACCCCGGTAGTTTTTTATTCATGCCGTGAGTTTTTTGTGCGTGGCTACCGCTCAGTGATCAATAAGTCACCCAACATGTGGACGCTGATTTCTTTGGGGGCCGGAGCGGCCTACCTATTCAGCATTATCGCATTGGTTTTTCCTGATATATTCCCCGATCAGTTTAAATCGGAAGGTGGGGCTGTGCACTTGTACTTTGAGGCGGCTACAGTGATCCTGACACTCATCCTTTTAGGACAGGTACTGGAAGCTCGAGCGCGAGGAAAAACCAATTCGGCCATCCGTGAACTGCTCAACCTGGTGCCACCGGAGGCTACTGTTATCCGTGATGGGGAAGAAAAAGTAATCCCACTGGAGCATGTTACACTTAATGACATCATCAAAATAAAGCCTGGTGAAAAAATACCAGTTGATGGAGAAATTACGTCAGGAAAAAGCACCCTAGATGAAAGCATGATTACTGGAGAGCCAGTGCCGGTAAAGAAAACTGAAGGAGATGAAGTAATTGGCGGTACGATCAATGGTACCGGCACATTCCAAATGAAAGCCCTGAAAGTGGGAAGCGACACTTTGCTCTCCCAGATCATCGATATGGTCAACAAGGCCAGCCGCACCAAAGCCCCCATTCAAAATCTGGCCGACAAGGTGTCCGGCTATTTTGTGCCAGTAGTAGTGGTTATAGCCATTATTTCATTTATAGTCTGGACTGTTTGGGGGCCAGACCCTGCCCTGGTTTATGCCTTTACCAGTGCGGTTACCGTGTTGATTATCGCCTGTCCGTGTGCTTTGGGATTGGCTACACCAATGTCTATCATGGTGGGCACAGGAAAAGGTGCCAAGCAAGGAGTGTTGGTTAAAGATGCCCGTGCCATAGAAGAAATGCATAAGGTCACTACCTTGGTGATTGACAAGACCGGCACCATCACTCAGGGTAAGCCTGCCCTGCAGCAAGTCCAGTCTTACGGTGACCAGTATTCTGATGAAGAACTGCTCAAGCTGGTTGCTTCATTAGAAAACAACAGTGAGCACCCACTGGCGCATGCCATCATATCAGGAGCCGAAGCGCAAGGTATCAAAACCTTGGACGTGAGTAATTTCGATTCCATCACCGGTAAAGGAATAACCGGTACAATTGATGGAAGGCAGGTAGCGATTGGCAACCGCAGGTTGCTGGAGCAGTTGGAAGTAAAAACTGATGAGCAATTTTTAGATGAAGTAACCAAAAGGCAATCAGAAGGCGAAACCGTGATGTTTGTCATCATCGATCAATTGCTGGCCGGTTATATCAGTGTGGCAGATCCCATCAAGGAAGCCTCTGCTTCTGCCATTAAAACTTTACAGGATCAGGGGCTGGAGGTGATCATGCTTACCGGGGACAATAAAAACACCGCTAAGGCCGTAGCTGACAAGCTGGGCTTGGATGGTTATGAAGCTGACCTTTTGCCCGAAAACAAATATGAAAAAGTGAAAGCCCTGCAACAACAAGGCAAAAAAGTAGCCATGGCCGGAGATGGCATCAATGATGCCCCGGCCCTGGCACAAGCCGATGTGGGAATCGCCATGGGAACCGGTACCGATGTAGCCATAGAAAGCGCCAGCCTTACGCTGGTGAAAGGTGAACTTGACGGAATTGTTCGGGCCAGAAAGCTCAGTACGGATGTGATGCGTAATATTAAGCAAAACCTATTCTTTGCTTTCATATACAATGCGCTATGTGTCCCAATTGCAGCTGGAATATTATTTCCCTTTTTTGGATTGCTTTTAAGTCCGATGCTTGCCGCAGCGGCGATGAGCCTGAGCTCGATAAGTGTGATAGGTAATAGTTTGAGATTGAGGTAAGCTCATGAGAGAAATGAAGAATTAACAGATTATCTCCTCCCTTTGTAAAAGTGATTTTGAAAACATACACGAGCCTGAAGCATCCAGGCTAATCAACCAGTGAAAAACCGTATAGCGTGCTACTCACAATCTTAAACATTAAATGTTAGAGGATTATAACGAAACATACGAAGATTTAGAGGACAAACTTAGAATGATCGATCTAGAGGAAGATAACCTCCTCAAAAAATCAGAGCTGAGCTTTCAAATAGCCCTAATTGCCATTAATAGGTTACGAGATGACTTAACTAAAAACCCTGTAGATTCTCAAGCCAGTGAAATTCTCTTTTTCAAGGAAATCAAACCGAAATTCGTCAGTAAGCTAATCTACCATCTTAGTGTGTTCAATATTGAAACCAACAAGCCGAATGGAGGTATCAAAGTAAGACGTAAATACTATCACAATGAACTTGACAAACTGAAACGATATTTTGATGATAATCTGGAATTTTACCGCTACTACCGTACTCACAGTAATTACTTGGATCACAAATACTTTGTCAGGGGCAAACAGGACATAAGGTTAACGCTTGACTCTTTCTTCTTTGAAACTGACCCGAACTTCTCAACTAGCCATGATTTTAAGGTTTCCAACATCCTGGCCAACGACCTGCTTAACGTCTATTTGGAAGATGAATTGAATAAACTGGATATGAGGGACTTAAGTAATGGAAGGTCACAAGGTGAACAGAAGGGGAAACTAACATGGACAGATTCCAAAGTAGCGCTAATCGAGTTGATGTATGCCTTGCAAGCCCGTGGAGTATTTAACAACGGAATAGCCGATCTAAAAGAAATCGTAGCATTTTTTGAAGATACCTTCGGTATCGAGGTGGGCCAATATCACCGCACATTTCTCGAAATCCGCATACGTAAGACCGGGCGCACTAAATTTCTAGATTCTCTAAGGGATAGTTTGACCCGAAGGATGGATGAAGTTGATGATAAATAACAAAAAATCTTTCCCAACTTCGGTTTGACTTGTGAATAAAACCCACCAAACGGTAGCACCTTCGCTGTTCAATCAACATTTGTTAAGAAATGGCAACAGAAGTTATTACCACAGATGACCTTCGTGAGTTCAAGATAGAACTCCTGGAAGACCTCAAAAGGCTACTCAAAGAACACTCCGGCCAGCCTACGAAGAAATGGCTGAAGTCCTATGAAGTCCGTAAGCTATTGGGTATTTCACCGGGTACATTACAGAACCTGCGTGTGAACGGCACATTACCATTTACCAAGATTGGGGGTGTGATATATTATGACTATGCAGACATTCAAGGGATGCTACAGTCCAACAAGTTCCACAACCGGGTGAAGTAAAGCGTATGGCTGGGCATGAACTACATCAGGCACCTTTCAGCAGCATTCGGACAGATGGATATAGATACCAGGCTCACGCCCTACCATATTAGTTTGTATATGGCCTTGTTCAGACGGTGGAATCTCAACTTTTTCAAGAACCCGATATCCGTGTCCAGAGACGAACTGATGAGGTTGTCAAAAATTGGTTCGGTAAATACCTATACCAAGTGCCTGAAGGAGTTGGACAGTTTTGGCTTTATCAGGTACGAACCTTCCTACAATCCGCACCGGGGCAGCCTCATTTACCTGTACAGTTTTGATAAAAGTAGTGATGCAGGTGTTGATAATGGTAGTGAAATAGCAGTGAGACCTTATACAAACAATACAAACTGTTTAAACAATGAAAACGAAACAAACTTGGCTAAGCCAGCCAAGAAATTTAATACAGGTTCAAATAACTTAGAAATGAAGGAAAAAGAAAAGTTGCGGCAAAAGAAAAAGGAAGCTACTGGCTATGGACCGGACATTCCTCCACTAGAAGCCCATGTGAAAATCTACTTTGAAGAAAAAGGCTATCCGCCCGTGGAGGCCGAGAAGTTTTACAACTACTTTCAGAGCAATGGCTGGCTGGTAGGTGGCCGTTCCAAGATGAAAGACTGGAAAGCAGCCGCCCGCAACTGGATGTTGAACGCCCAAAAATTCAATGCTTATGCAAAAGATCAGCGAAACCATCAGCCAGGTCCTAAACCCGGAAACCTCCACACAGGAACCGGCAAAGACTATGGCGAACCGCTCTAAATCCTCCCTTGAGGGAGAGTCTGTCCTACATGAATATCGGGATGCCCAAAGGGCGGAGGGTGTTCAAAAGCCGGAGGATGTTCAAAGCAACATCATCCAATTCGACAAATGCCTTGAATTCCTGGAGAAAGCAGGCAAAGAATACATCAGTCCAAAATTCCAGATATGGAAGGAAGATCACTTGATCATATTCAAGCTTCTGGTCTACTTCTACCAGGACAAACCCAATGCTGAAAAGCACGGCATTGACTTACACAAAGGCATTTTGCTTTCCGGCCCGGTCGGTTGTGGGAAAACCTCCTTGATGACCCTACTTCGCTTTATGCTTGCTCCCAAAGAACAGTACATTATCAAATCCGCTCGTGACATCACCCTAGAATTCATCCAGGACGGCTATCCAGTTATCAACAAATACTCCAAAGCAGCCTTCCAGCAAACAAGCGGTGAGTTGACACCTAAAGCTTATTGTTTTGATGACCTGGGAGTGGAGTCCAACATCAAATATTATGGAAACCCAACCAATGTGATGGCGGAGATTCTGCTGAGTCGACACGATATGTTCATCAGTCGGCACATGCTCACCCACACCACTACCAACCTTTCCGCCAGTGAGATTGAAAGCTGCTATGGCAATCGGGTTAGAAGCAGGTTAAGGGAGATTATGAATGTAATCGCTTTTGACAAGGGGTCGAAGGATAAGAGGGTGTGAGCAGATTATTTGACATTCACTTGGCGGTCTCACGAAACTCAATATATTTGCATGAGATGCTAATCAATATGAGTAAAATAGCAATTAATCGTCTCAAAGTGGTTTTAGCTGAGCTAAACCGGACAAACAAATGGCTTTCAGTAGAATTGGGTAAAAGTGAATCCACTGTATCCCGTTGGTGTACTAATGAGATTCAGCCTTCCCTTGAAACACTTTACAAGGTTGCTAAGGTACTAAATGTTGATATCCGCGAATTATTAAATCCAACGAAGCGAAAATGAACACGGTTCTAAATAACCCCATTACCGATATCAGGATGAAATTTCAGGAAATTCCTGTAAGTCCTGAATGGTGCTTTAAAAATGTCCGTTCTACAGAACAATGGACACATGGGTATCACCGATACCCTGCAAAATTTTTACCTAACTTAGTTAAGAAACTTATTGAAGATTACACCGATGAGAATGATCTTGTCGCTGATCTCTTTGCAGGATGTGGCACTACCTTAGTAGAGGCCAAAGTTCATGGAAGAGCATCTATTGGTGTGGATATTAACCCAGTGGCGATTCTCATTACCCAAGCAAAGACTACCCCTATCCACCCTGAGGCGTTACAATTGGCAACCAAAAAAGTCTTTAATAAAATTGAGAAATTCAGTGGGTTTGAATCAAAACCTCTTAAGCTCCATGAAAGAATTGATTATTGGTTTTTTCCTGAACACAAGCAAAAGGTAGCATTCTTATATCAGCAAGTATTAAAAGAGCAAAATACATCAATCAGAGACTTCTTTTTAGTAGCTCTTTCAAATATCCTGAAAAATTGCTCAAAATGGTTACAGTCCAGCACTAAGCCTCAAGTTGACCCTAAAAAGAATCCTGTTGATCCGTTCAAAGCTTTTCGTATCCAGGTCAATCAAATGACCAGGAAGAACAAAGAGTTCTATGAGCAGCTCGAGACCAGTCATTTTATCACTACAAAATGTGAAATAAAACTTGAAGATGCTAGAAATACGAGCATATCTTCTAACAGTGTTGGAGCAATCATCACATCCCCTCCGTATGTCACTTCGTACGAATATGCTGATATCCATCAGCTCACGGGATATTGGTATGAATATATAACTGATCTATACGGGTTTAGAAAGGGATTCATTGGCACTTTTTATTCTCTGAATCAAGAGACCAGCACACCATCATTTATAGGACAAGAAATTGTTAATAATCTGCTTGAAAAGGACAAACGCACTGCAAAAGAGGTCGCAAATTATTTCAATGATATGCTTTCAGTAGGAAAGGAAATGTTCCGTGTTCTACGGACTGGAGGTCACGCTTGTATTGTGATCGGCAATACAACATTGATGGATGTGAAAATTAAATCATCAGAAGTCTTCGCAGAAATCCTCACCATGCAAGGTTTTGAGATTGTAGATATAATTAAGCGCTCTATCCCAAATAAATTGATTCCAACAATTAGAGATAAAAAATCAGGTAGATTTTCAAAGCTAGACAATAAGAATAGCAAGTTGGTTTATCCTGAGGAATACATTTTAATTGCAAGAAAATAATATGGCAATAACAAAGTCAGGCGAAACTCCCTTTCAGGCATACGCACGTCTTATCAGCGTACTAGGTGACCAGCTTATTAGTGATAAATGGGTGGGTGTAATTGAATTGGTGAAAAACAGTTACGATGCTGACGCAGAGAAAGTGATTGTAAGATTTTTGAATTTTGACAATCCTAGTGCTTCAGCAAAGCCGACAATAGAAATTGAGGATGACGGACATGGTATGAATATCGATACCATATTGGATGTCTGGATGAAACCTGCTACACCAAATAAACTCAATAGAAAAAAGGCCGGTGATAAAAGATTCACGGAAAAAGGCCGGGTAATGCAAGGAGACAAAGGAGTTGGCCGATTCGCTGTGTATAAGCTTGGCGATGTAGTTGAAGTTTATAGCAAAACAAAATCAACAGACGAAGTGAAATTGAGTCTTAATTTTCATGAGTATGCTGATGATGAGTTTAGAGAGAGTGATCATAAAGACAAATTTCTACATGAAATTCTCAACAAATGGGAGGTAAATGATTCCCCTCAAAGAATAAGAAATAACAAAGATCAAGGTACCATTATTCGTATTTCTGATGTACGCAATGATTGGAAGTATGATGACCTTGACAAATTGGCCAAGGCATTTTTCAGAATGATGCCGCCAACCCTGCCTGGTGTCCAGATTTCCAGAGATTTTTCAGTAGATCTATTTTGGGAATCAAAACAATATCAAGGCAACTTTCTGACTTTTGAAAAAATGTCTGAACTGGCACCGTTTTATTTTGAAGGTACGATTGATTCAAATTACAATTTGGAAGCGACCTATAAGCGCAACAAGAATGAGGTACCTATCAGTTTTAATCTCTTGGAGGATGAGGAATCTGCACTGGAATTTGATATCCGAAAACTTAAACTATTCAAAGAAAGATTCCTTCAATTTGACGAGTCAGGAAAGGAGTTGACTGGAGTTCGTCAACCGGAAACCGGTGGGTTTATGTTCTTTTTCTACGGCTTTGATTTAAAAAATCCCGCGGAAGGTCTCAAGAAGGTCGAAAAAGATTTTCTTAAGGAAACCTCTGTCTATTTATATCGAGATAACGTGAGAGTTTATCCATACGGTGAGATTGGTGATGATTGGCTTATGTTGAGCAAATATAGAGCTGAGGATAAAGCCGGTAGTTATTTTAGCTATAATGACCTTATTGGTTTTGTATTTATCACACAAGGGGAAAACCCCAAGCTAAGAGATGCAGCGGACAGAGAAGGGCTAATGAATATCAATGGGGCAAAAGATGATTTCGTTGCTCTAATTCAAGCCGCACTCAAGGTAATGAAAGACAGGGTTGATATTGACAAGAAGAAAGAAGAGCTTAAGAAGCAAAAGGCAATTAAATCCCTAAGCAAGTCTTATGAAGAAACTTATGATATACTTCAAAAAAAACTACTAGAATATGATGATGCGGACTTAATTGATCGCTCCAAAAAGTTCTTTAGTGCCACCAACAATCTTATTCAAAAAGTTCGTGAAGACTTAAAAATTACTCAGGAATTAGCGGGGACGGGTATGGCAGTTGAAAAGGCAACACATGATACCATGTCACTCCTAAAACGGCTCAAAGTCAACACTGAAGATTTTGTAAATCGTTTTGATAAGGGTAAAATACAGTCAAAGGAACTCAGAGATTTCTTAGTTGAGCTTCAGGAAAATTTGGAATTCCTGTACCAGGAGTTACAAGTACTGCAACCACTATTCAGAGTAGCCAGAAAGGTAACCAAAGATGTGAGCGTCCGGAATGTATCCGATCGGGTCATTAAGTACTTTAGGAAAGAGCTCGAAGGAAAAATCAAGGTGAATATAGACTCGCATGAGGACATCATTGTAAAAACAAACACTGGACTAATTCTTCAAGTAGTTCTAAATCTGATGGACAACTCCATTTACTGGCTGGAGCAACTATCCGACAAGGACAAGCAGATTAGCATACAGTTTGACAAAACTGACAATTCTGTAATTTTTGCTGATTCAGGCCCTGGAATGCCTGATGATATTGAAGACCTAATATTCACAGAATTTTATACCAAGAAATCCGAAGGAAGAGGCCTGGGTTTATATATTGTCAAAGAACTCCTTGACAGAATCGATGCAGAAATATCGCTAATAACTAACCCTAAGTTAAAAATTCTTAAGGGTGCCAATTTCATCATTAAGTTCAAAAAAGAAGAAAAGTAGCATGGAAGGAGTTATACTTTTTGCTGACGATAAACTTATGGACTACACATCTGTAGATGGTAGTTCATCACATGAAAACCAACTTTTCAGAGCTCTATCTGCATCAAATCCAGTTTTGGGTGTCAATGAACGTAAGCAGATCGAGAGGTCAATTAACTCTATTGGTTCATTCTCAGCCGTTATTCTTGACTGGCAGTTTGATAATGAAGATAATATCGCAGATGAGCCTGAAGATGATGAAACAGTCGGAATGGTTCAAAAACCCTCACAGATCGAGCACAAAACTTTTGAATTGCTCATGAAGAATGAATTTTATTCATTAGTTTATGTGTACTCAACAGCAAAGGAGGAGATAGAGGCAAAATATGGTGATAAGCTTAGAGAAAGATACAAAGACCGAATTGAGTTTCGAGATAAATCTAATTTGTCCAATACCGAGCAAGAGGCTAAAGAACTATTGGAAGCTATTGAGAAATGGAAAGAGGACAACAAGCGAATCTCTATTCCGATAAGTTGGAGCCAATCCATCAATCGTTCTGTGCAATCAATTTTTGCATCACTGAATTCCGTTGATCCAAATTGGATAAAAGAGTTATATGATACAGCAAAGATTGATGGTGTAACTCCTAGTGTTGAAGTGCTTAATTTATTTCAAAACATACTTTCCGAAAAAATAATACAGGACAAATTTCTTCGTGAAAAAATCGATGAGGTTGCTTCCAAGAATGAAGAATTAACTGACTCTGAAAAGTACGCTGAGTTGATTCGCATCTTATATTATGGCCATACATTGTCTGATGATCCAATAATGACAGGTGATATTTTCCGTTTTGATGAAGATAGATATGGTTTGATAATAACTCCTGAGTGTGATATCAGACATATTTCGGGAGATAGAAAATACGAGATGCTGACTTTCTCGAAAAATGATTACAAAAAAGGAAATTACAAATTAAAGGCTCAAATAAAATCTTCTCCTATCATAGCCAAGGCAGAGGAGTTAAAAGGCTCGGAATTTACAAAAAATCAAAAAGTCCAGCTTTCAAAAGAATTAAATGCTCAAATCAAGAAAGCAGAGCTTGACCTTCAAATAGAGGCGTTTACGCAAACCAATCATCCTCGACTACATATACTTCCATGCTTTGAATTCGAACTTTCTAATTATAGTAGTATTGCTTTAATTGATTTTAGATCGGGACTGGAATTGGTAGAGTGTCAAAAGGTAAGCGTAGAAAACAGAATTGGAAAGCTCAACACACCCTACATCCAAGAATTGAGACAAAGATATTTGGCTTATAAAGGACGTGTTGGCGTTCCAGGCTATTCTAAGAAACTTAGGGAGTGGTTATTGTCAAAAAATTGATTTAGATGACGAAGCATAGAAAGTCAATACCTCAAAAAACCAAATCTCTCCTTCAGCAAGAGATTAACTCGATATGTCCAATATGCGATGATTCTACAGTAGATCATTTTGAGATTCACCATATCGATGAAAATCCGGAAAATAATTCTCAAGAAAACCTCCTAATGCTTTGCCCGATATGTCACTCCAAAATCACTAAAGGTGATATTAGTGAGGAGGAGGTCAAACAAATCAAGACCTATCTTATGATTAAAGCTAAAGGAAAATCCAGTGCAAAAACATCAAATACCGTCAACATCAAAGGCAATGTATCCAACTCCACGGTAGCCAATTCGATCAGTGCACAGACCATTGTTTATAAATCTCGGAGTAAACCAAAGATGGAATTCGCTGATGGTGCCATTGGTAAAAAAGCGGAATTGAAAAACTATGTCAAGCATCTGATTGATCGATATAACGAATACAAGGAAGGAGATGTTGGTAAATCCAAAATGAACTATGCTGCCATTTGGGGCATCATCAAAAAGGAATTCAAGGCAAGTGCTTATCAGATTCCCGAAACAAAATTTGAGTCGTTATGCCTATTCCTTCAAAAACGTATTGACAACACAAAACAGGGTAGAATCAATAAGGGAAAAGGATATAAAAATTACTCAGGGTTCGATGATATTTATGGGTAAACCTCCCCACACCCATGTGCTTCCAGCCTGCTCATTCCGCTGCGCTGCACTCACAAGCTTCCAGCACCGCACAGCAAGAGTAGCCCGGTATTGCATTCCGCTTCGCTTCATTCCACACCGTGCCACACTTGCTTTTCCCAACGCTCAAACCCCACGCAGGAAAAGCGGTGTTCGTCTTTCGCCCTCGGCATAGCATCATGCCAGGCCAACAAAGCCTATTTTTTGAAAGGATCTATTTTCTAAGGTCAAAAAATAAGCTGTGTTGCCTTACAGGTCTCCGCTAAAGCTCCGAGCCTGTCATGCTGCTTGCATCTCGGTTGTCATCCTCACGGCAGCCTACTCTGTCTTTTTAGCCCTGCCAGTCGTCCCTTTGTGGCATAGCTAAATATCCACCGGCTGCCAGTGTTTTTGCTCGCCTGCGGGTCGCTGCGGGCTGCGGGCTGTCATGCTTTTTGCAACAACCCATCGGTATCCTTGCACACAGGCAATCGCTTATACCTTTCCCAATGCTCAAAGCAAAAAATCACGCCAGCCCTTGTGTAGTTCCGTTTCATTCCGGGCTTTTGTGAAGAATCAAATTACAAAAGCCCTGCATTCCACTTCACACATAGCAAGCCCCCGCAGTTCGTACCTCACTGCTTTCCGGTCTAGCCCCCTTGCTCCACTCGCAGGTGGCTCGCAAGCCTCCGTTCGTTCCTCTCTTCCGGCTGACTTGGCCGTTCGTCCATTACGCTGCGCTCCACAGCCTCCGTCCAGCCGTTTTTGGTTTTCCTGCGTTCCCGCACTAAATTCAATTCCCACAGCTAACAATATTGATAATTTATGAATTGCAGAACCAGAAAAAGAAAGGAAGAGCTCAACCGAAAATTTTATATTCAACCCGTTAACTACTTAAAACTTCTTAATGGTCAACACAAACAAGGCTGTTGTGGGGCATTGGATGACAAATACTACATCTTTTCGTATAGACCCAGGAGTGATTATGACGCTCAATCGAAATACTTTTTTGTCGGTACTCATTGTGCCAATGAATTTCTTGATATTATCAAACACGACCCACTTCCTCTTTTTAATCCTTTAATACATGAGCAGGGGAATCACTCTCCAGGCAACAGTAATTCTTCCGGATCCAAAGACAAAGCATCAATACATCCCTTCAATCGGGAGCTACTTACTGCTACTAATATGCTCTGTATTTCATGGAATATTATTCCTGAGACTCGCTTGGAAAGCGTTATCAGTTTTACACGAAGAAGACCAGATAACCCTAATTACAACGGCATAGAGATGTTTAATAGGATTGTGGCAAAAGATGCCAGAAAAAGAACCCTTAGAAAAATGATCGATGAGTTAAGAGAAACCAATGACCTGAAGAAAATGAGATTTGACTTACTAAACCAACATCTTGACATGAATGGGATCGAAAATCATATTGGTTGACGAAACCGAACAAAAACAAAGAGTGCAGCTAAGTTAGGCGGGCCCCACAAGGCCACCCCTGATCAGGTCCGTCAAGGTCAAGCCCTTCGGGTTTTTGAAAAAATCTCCACCCTCTGGGTAGTATTTTCCCAAAAAACCTTGACTGCCCTGTCCGTGCCCACCTGACCAAAGGCTTTCTCTTTTCTTTTTTTTCCTTTTTTCTTTTCTCTTTTGAAATGTGTGCGAAGCGCAGCGAGCAAAACTTTAAATGCTCGTACTATGCACACTTTTCAGATCAAAACTTATCGGGAAGGCTTCACCAGCTCTAAACCTCATTTCTTCATTCTTTCCAAAGGACTGAATGCGGGAAAGCCGCTCGAAACCCCTTGTCCCAATTGCTTCGCCATCACCACAGAATCGGAGGAGCCACGGAACTTTTATTTCTGGCTCTCTTACGGTCTTTGGCAGGCACAGGCGTTCACGCCACACCTGACCGGTTCTGTTGTCCCATTCATCAGGATAGGTGACGCCAGAGCGGTGCTACTGACAGGACAGGAAAAGGCCTTGAAAGACCGTAGGAAGTACCTAAAGTCAATGGTACTCCTTCAGGACTTTGAGAAGAAATCGAAAATCCTGCAAAAGCAGGTGGAGCTCGTGAAACAGGTCAAGAGGGCTATCATGTTTCAGATACTCCTGGAATGAAAAAAAGCCTCACGAGGAGGCCTTTTCATTGAGAGGAACACAAACTTTCCCGACTTGCGGGAATCACATCCCCTTCGGAGGTGGATGTTTTCTTTTGAACCGTTGGAATAATACCTTTAGCAGAATGGACACGGTAAAGCTCACTACCGCTCCAACAGCAGCTAATACACAGGTGTGGAGGATATCCCCGGAGCTGATATTCACCAGGACACTCAGCAACGTGCCTCCGGCAGTTCCTGCCTTCGTGCCTCCTCCGCTTACCATGTTAGCCATCTTTCCTGTCCACTTTTGCGATATCCTCTACGGTCACCTGACTGACTGTAGTCAGTACCGTTCCACCTACGGTGAGATAGCCGCCCAGGGCAACTATTCCGGCCGGCAGACTGATAGGAGCAGCCAACAGAGCGCCACCAGCTGCCGCTAGTGCCAAACCTACGTTTCGGAGCACTTTGAAAAACTTGGGTGTTGGGGCTTTCGCCCTTTCTATGATCGTCATACGCTTTTTGCTTTTTGAATATTGAGAAATACATTTTCGCCTCTTTCCATGGCCTCAAACACAAGTGTTTTCAGCATGGAATCGGCAACTTTGGATTGCGTCCCTTTGCCTGGACCGATAACCTTTGAAACCGGGGCTATACAGCCCTTCAGTTCCTTCAGGGCTTCATTGGCAGGGTGAAAAAGAATACCACTCCTGTTCGGAACCCCTGTTACCAGCAGGTGCCACCCCCGTTTGTCGGTATATCGCTTTACAAGCTCATACCTCCCTTCCTGGATGCAGGATACCATTCGCTGGTTTTCCCTCCAGGGAAGCTCGATGGTGGAGCTGATCAGCAGCTCCCCATCATAGAGCTCTCCGTTGGTACCGTCCTGATGATAAACTCTGAATAGGGTTAATTCCATTTCAGGGCATCATTAGTTTTCCGGTAGCTGGATAAACTTGTCTACCTCAACCAAAGCCAGACAGTTAAACCCACCATTCTTCATGGCATACATTTGGCCGTTCACTGATTGATAGAAATCAATGCCAAAGGCGACCAACAGTACCTCCTCGCTGTTGGCATTAAAAGCCAAATCCAGCTTCAGGGGACCGGTTGCCACATTGTTGATTTCCACATCTGCGGACTCTGCCAGGTTGAAAGTGAATTCATCATTCTCGAAGTTTACCTCGGATAAAGCCGCCACCATCTTTAGGTGCGTGGCACCTTGAGGATACGCTAGGCTATTGGCTGGAATGAACTCGGGAATATCAATGGAAGCTGTACCGGCTGCCCGGTCAAAGCTCACTTCATAGGGAGCGTATAGTGTGGCCTCCAGACGGCCATCCGCATTGAAATCAAACCCCTGGATCAAGTCCAGGTTTCCATTGGAAACCGTCCGCTCTCCTCTTGGATTGTCTCCATCCGATTGAAGGACGGTCATCAATTGCTTGGTCAGCCTGGAGGCAACCTTGCTGTCTGAGGTTTTCAGTAAGAGCGGCCTGAAGGCCGTGCGGACCAGCTTACCAGCTTTCCCTGCCCGTCCAAACTCAGATCCATTTTCCCGGGTCCTTTGGAAGGCCGGATCATTCTTGATCCGATCCCCATCAACTCCACCTTTTTCCCTGGCTAAATAGCCGTCTTTGCTCTTGTAGAAGGACACATCCCCGATGGTTCCTTGCAGTTTAATGATGCCTTTTTGTCGCGCCATATCGTCTTGATTTAGTTCGTTGCTTCGTTGCAACTCACCGAAAATCAACTATCTCCTTCAGGCAGACAAAAGGCAGGTTCCGTATAAGACGATAGGATACCGTTTATTCCGATTGGTTCAAAAAGAACTGCGAAGGTCATTTAGTATATTTACAGTATAGCAAAAGCATAGATAAAGTATAGATAGAGTATGATCGAAACCAAACGAGCCTGTATTTATCCAAAAGACGTGCAGCGCATCACCGGCAAGAGTGAGAGATATGGAAGGAAGCTCCTAAACAGGATCAGGGAGGAGTTTTCCAAAGAACCGCACCAGTTCATTAGTGTAGATGAATTCTGTGAGTTCACCGGCCTTGCACCGGCAATTGTTGAGCGTTACATCACCGATTGACCTTGCCAAATGAAGGCAGTCAAACGGCACTAAATTCTATGCCTCCTTACCAATAAAATTTAGCACTTTTTGCCACGATTTGAACCCAAAAAGCGGGCTTTTTTGTATATTTACAAAGGTTTCGGAGTTCACCAAATGCACTCAAACCAGTTCGAATAAATTGAGAACTGAACGGTGAACCTGCTGAAATTACGTTTTGTAACTTACTGATACATAAAGATTTGCGTGGGGTGGTTGTAATCCTACTGCCATTAATCCTGAATACGTAGCTCCGATCAGATCAAAAAACAGTCCTGCATATGCCCACTCTTTGAGGCGGTTAAACTTCGGAAGCACTAAGGCTATGCATCCCGACAACTTGGCCACTCCCAGAAAAGGAAGTAAGTACTCAGGGTAGCCCAATTGTGTAAATACCTCCACCCAATCGGGGCTTTTCATAATGTTCATAATAGAGCCGGGAACCAGAAAAAAAAGGATCAACCCTATAGAAATCCAGTAATAGATGTTAAGATTTTTCATACGTGTAGTGCTGGGATTAAATATGTCCGGTAAAATTAAATTCAACTCATCAAATAGTAAGACTCACAACGCTCTTATGCCTTTGTTGTGTTTAAAATAGCAAGATATTACCGATTTTCAGACTCTTGAGTAAAAACTTTATTGCCACATTCCCGATTTACAAATGCACGATCTTCGCTACCACCATTCCGGTATTCGCACTACATTACTCTTCGACCAATACCGGAATGAGGATGGAGCATTCTTCGCTGACTTGACTAAAACCGGAATAACGTTTTGTGGTATTCTAAACCAAATGGCTACCTTTAGCATTAAAATTGATTTAATCAAATGAGTGAGCAATCTAACGAAAGCGGTAAGACCGTTGGAATTATTATCATCGTGGTTTTTGCACTAGCCGGACTGGTGGGCTTGTGGTACTGGGTCATGTACAAGCCACAGCAAGAGGCCAAAGAACAGGTGAAGCTGGAGCAGATTGCTAAAGAACAAGCTGCTAAAAAAGCGGCAGAAATCAAGGCTCAGAATAAAATCAAATATGATCAACTGATCAAAGATGCTGACACAGAAATGGGGCAGGAAAACTGGCAAAGGGCAAAATCGCTGTATACCGAGGCATCATCTCTTTTCCCCAATGAACAGTATCCCAAAGATCAATTGGCCATCGTCAATCAAAAACTGGGCGAATTAGCAGCACTGGAAGCCATAAGAGCTGCTGGAGTAGTGGAGTCAGTGGCGACACGGACTGGTCGTTTCTACATTATCGTATCCAGCAGTATAGACGATGACCTGGCCATGGACTATGCCAACAAACTGGCTCAGGAGGGGAATGCCGTCAAAATTATAGAGCATGATACTGGCAAGCTGGTCTATTACAGGGTATCCGTGGGTGATTATGCCTCGCGGGAGAAAGCAGAATCTGCCGCGGTAGCCTTCAGCAATCTCTCAGACGAAGTTTGGGTGTTGGGTTATTGATATTTGGACCCATCCTAAAATCTGATCAATTGATATAGGATCTCATCAACCTATTTCGCCACTGCTGGTTTCTTTACTTATCTATTCTCTTTGACTGCTAAAATCTGAACATGTGCCATTCAATCAGTTATCACCTTAAAGGAGGAAGGTTTGTGCGCATTCCAGTGGGGAAATCAATCATCGAAATGATGATTTCCTCCTATATTTAAAAAATGTATCGATCCGAAATGAAAAGATTCCTCATCCCAATCATCATGTTCACCATGCTTTCTCTGGCCGCTCAGGGCCAAATCGATCATTGGGAGAGCGTGATCCTTCCCGGCGATACCTGGAGCTACCAGGTGCCTACTTCCCAGCCATCCATTGATTGGAATCAAATCGATTTCGATGATGCTCAGTGGAGCCAGGGTGCCTCAGGGATAGGATATGGCGATGATGACGACCAAACGATCATCGATGCCACATTGACGGTCTATATGCGACTGGAGTTTACGATTGTCTCGTTGGCAGAAGTAGAGCAGCTGCTTCTGGACATGGACTATGATGATGGATTTGTGGCATACCTCAACGGTACGGAGATAGCCCGTTCATTGGTCTCGGGAGAGTCTCCGGCCTTTGATCAACCATCTGACGGCCTCCATGAGGCCTTGCTATATACCGGGGCAGACCCGGAGCGGCATGAGATCGACTTAAGCCTTTTGGTTGAAGGCACCAACGTTTTGGGCGTTGAAGTACATAATGAAAGTCTGACCTCATCAGACCTCACGGCCATCCCGACCCTGTCCGTAGGCGTCAACGCAACTACCAATCACTATCGCAGTGTACCTGACTGGTTTGATGAACCCGTGGAGATGGAGGAGATAGTGCTGGAGACCTCAAACCTTCCCATTGTCATCATCAACACTGTGGGTGGGCAAAGCATCCCCAATGAACCAAAAATCAGGGCCTCCATGACGATCATTGACAATGGACCGGGAGAGGAAAATGCCGTCACCGACAGTTCCAACCCTGCAAGTCTTGATTTTGATGGCAATATTGAAATAGAAATCAGAGGCTCTTCTTCCAATTGCTGCTCAGACAAGAAACAATATGCCCTGACCACTTACGATGAAGTCAATGAAAAGGACAATGTAAGCTTACTGGGTATGCCGAAAGAAAATGACTGGATTTTGAATGGTTTCGCCTTTGATCCTTCACTGATGAGAGACTATATCGCCTACCAGTTGTCCCTCAAAATAGGTCAATATGCATCCAGAGGGAGGTACTGCGAGGTGATCTTGAATGGAGACTATGTGGGTGTGTATGTGCTGCAGGAAAAGCTAAAGGCAGATGACAATCGAATTGACATCAACAAGATAGAACCAGAAGACAATACCGGAAAAGCACTCACTGGTGGTTATATCACCAAATCGGACAAAACCGAAGGGAGCGATGTGGCTGCCTGGTACATGGATAATTACTCCGGCTGGCAAACGGCTTTTGTACATGAGCATCCAAAACCCACCACGGTCACTTCTCTACAGGACAATTACATTCGGGAAATTTTCTTTAACCTGGAGGCTCAGGCATTGAGCAATAACGATGCCCTGAATGGCGGGTATCCATCCATTATTGATATGCCGTCTTTCATCGACTTCATGATCATGAACGAGCTGGCTTCCAACGCTGATGCCTATCAATTTAGCACCTATTTTCACAAAGACAGAAACGGGAAGCTTAGAGCCGGTCCGGTGTGGGATTTTAATCTAACCTTCGGCAATGACCTCTTTTTCTGGGGCTATGACAGGAGCCATACGGATGGCTGGCAATTTGATGATGGAGACAATGTAGGGGCCAAATTCTGGAGAGACCTGTTCCTGAACCCTACATTCAATTGCTACCTGAGCAAACGCTGGTTGGAACTGACCGCACAAGGGCAGCCTCTTCATCCTGACCAAATCAACTCGTTCATCGATGAGGTGTTCGCTAACACTGAACCCGCCGCTGAGAGAAATCACGCAAGATGGGGGATAGGAGAAGATCGAGCTGAACACGTCTCTACTATGAAACAATGGGTCATTAATCGGGTCAGCTGGATCACGTCACAGCTAGGAAATGGGCAGGCCTGTGTAGGAGAGTCAGTACCCGATCTGGTCATTACCAGCATCAACTATCACCCAATGACGGAAGATGGGAAGGACGAGAAAGACCTGGAGTTCATTGAAATCACCAACACTGGTAGCTCTACGGTTGATCTCACAGGCGTCTACTTTGGTGGTACAGGCCTGGTGTATCAGTTTCCTCCCAACATCGCATTGGCGGCAGGACATAGTGTCTTCCTGGCCAATGAAGCCGATGCTTTTAAGGAAGCCTACGGATTCAATCCATATGACGAGTTTAGCAGGAGCCTGAACAATGGGGGGCAGACTATTACCTTACTCAATGGCTATGGGATGGTCATCGACGAAGTGACCTACAGCGATGAAGCTCCATGGCCCACCGAAGCAGATGGCGATGGGTATTTTCTGAGTATCATTGACCCAAATGCTGATAACAATGACCCATCCAACTGGAAGGCTGAAAATGTGATCTCAGGTACCCTATTGGCGAGTCCACCACCGGAGCCGGTTATTTCATTGTTCCCAAACCCAACTTCCGGTCATATTCAGATTACTTCCGCTCGGCAACTGGTTACAGTGCGAATGTATGATGTGCATGGAAGGCTACTTCAAACCATTCATCCCGCCGAGGCATCAGTGGTAATGGATATTTCACACCTCGAAAAAGGAATCTATCTCCTGCAAATTCAAACCAATACTCAAGTGTATCGACGAAAAGTAGTGGTGGAGTAGGGTCAAAGCGTCATCCCGGTTTGTGAGCACGAGTTTGCTTCGTCATTCCGGTTTGCGAGGCACGAAGCAATACCGGAATCTTCTTCATTTATTCCTCAAATCCCTGAAGATTCCGGTATTCGTCCTACGCTGCGCTCCGTCCAAAACCGGAATGACGTTAGGGAAAATGCGGTAAACGAACTTCTTTCGTCATTCCGGTTTGCGAAGCATGAGCAATACCGGAATCCCATCCACCATTGGCAATCTCCAGATCAAGCAATATTTGCATGAAAGAGTCGATTTTTTAAATCCCCAATCAGCTTTTCTGTTGAATATCAGTGATTTAATCGAAGATAATGTGGGGTTCATATAAATTATCCATTTCGTCAAGTCTTTTCATCTATCTTATTACTTCTTTCATGGTAAATCAGGGCGGATATGAAAATTCAGGAATTAATCTACGATGGCGAAGCATGGCAGAAACAGGACGTAAAGACCGGTTTTTCTCCACAACTGGTGTTATTATTCGCCTCCAAAGGCACCCTTTTGCAAGCCAATTGTTACGAAAGTTTGAAGCGCTTATACCCGGAAACTCCGGTATTAGGCTGCAGTACAGCTGGAGAGATCCTGGGTGAGAGAGTTTATGATGATTCTGCGGTGGCTACAGCCGTACAGTTTGACAGTTCAACCATTTCTTATGCATCAGTAAACATTGACAGTGCCAAGGAGTCTTTTGACAAGGGGGTCGAACTTTCAAATATGCTGCCCAAAAACGACCTGAAAAACGTATTGATCATAAGTGATGGACAAAAAGTAAATGGGACCACTTTGATCGAAGGACTCAAAAAACATATTGATCAGGACGTTGTTGTAACTGGCGGGTTGGCTGGTGATGGTCCAAACTTCGAGGAGACATTGGTTGTTGCCAACGACCATCCGAAATCTGGGGTGATTGTCGCGATAGGCTTTTATGGAAGTAAACTTCAGGTTGGATATGGTTCAGCAGGAGGGTGGGATAGTTTCGGTCCCAACAGGAAAATAACGAAATCTAAAGCCAATATTTTGTATGAACTTGATGGTAAGCCTGCTTTAGAGCTATATAAGACATACTTAGGTGAAGAGGCGGATAATTTACCTTCTAGCGCATTGCTATTTCCATTAACGATCCGTGACTACAATTCCGCGGATACAGGAAAAGTAAGAACTATTTTGGCTGTAAATGAAGTAGACAACAGTATGACATTTGCCGGAGATATGCCCGAGGGCAATATTGCACAGTTGATGATGGCCAACTTTGAAAACCTGGTGGAGGGAGCTGAAGATTCTGCCAAACATGCCATTACAGATATCATTGCCAAAAATAGAGGTGAAAAACTGGCGATTTTGATCAGCTGTGTTGGCAGGAAACTTGTTTTAGGACCGAAAATAGACGAGGAAGTGGAGGCAACAAAACAGATGTTTGATGGCCAAACGACTCAAATCGGTTTTTATTCTTACGGAGAGATTTCACCCCAATTTGGTACTGGCTCATGTGAACTCCACAACCAAACGATGACCATAACCCTAATATCTGAAGGATAATGAGCAGAAGGCTACTAGAGAAACAAATAGCCAGGATAAAGGAAAAGTATCCTGAAGAGGAGTTTTTTGATAGGCTATTCGAAAAAGTAGCCAGTAGCTATGTGGATTTTGACCGGGTACAAAAACTGAAAGACCGGTCAATTCGCCTGATGTCTCAGGAACTGCATGACCTTTATAGGGCCCAGGAGGAGAAACAACGAGCCTTTATTTCCACCATCCTTGGTAAGATTGTGGACGGTATTATCACCTGCAACATGACCGGCCAAATCATTTCTGTCAACAGCTCTGCCGAGCACATCATCGGCAAAAATGAAAGCGAAATAAAGCAGTTAGAGCTATCCGAGATACTTGCCGACTTTAAGACCTATGATGAATTTCTCAGCCACTACTATTTGAACCTTGCAAAGAATGAAAATCAAATTGAGGTATCAATACTAGGGAAGGGCAAAAAGAGGATACCCTGTGAAGTATCTGTAAGTCAGTTTGAGATAGACGATGTTTCATCAATCGTCCTACTAAGGGACATCACAGAGCGAAAGAAAGTAGAGGCCATCATTATAGAGGAAAAGGAGAAAGCAGAAAAGGCATCCCGTGCTAAAGCTGAATTCTTGTCTACCATGAGTCATGAAATAAGGACCCCAATGAATTCTATTATTGGGATGACCAATATTCTCATTCAGGATGACTTTGATCAGGAGACCATGAACCTACTCAACACGCTTAAGTTCTCAAGTGAACACTTGTTGATTTTAATCAATGACATACTCGACTTCAATAAGATTGAAGCGGGAAAGATTGACTTTGAGCACATTGATTTTAACCTTAAAGAATTAGTTGAAAATATTAACGAATCTCACAAATACCGAGCAAATGAAAAAGGGGTTAAACTTGAATTGGCCATAGACCCATCGAGTCCAAACTGGGTGGTAGGTGACCCTGGCAGATTGTCACAAATCCTGACTAATCTGATTGGCAATGCAGTGAAATTCACGAAGGAGGGCTCTGTCACGACCAGGCTGACACCACAGCAACAAAAAGGTAACAGCGTTGATATTTTGTTTGAAGTGATTGATACGGGAATAGGGATAGCTCCGGGAAAACAAAAACTAATCTTTGAGTCATTTTCCCAATCAGAAACCTATACCACGCGGCAATATGGCGGAACAGGGTTGGGACTTGCCATCACTAAAAAACTCATAGAACTTCAAAATGGCTGTTTAGAGGTCTCTTCATCGCCTCAAATGGGTTCAAACTTCCATTTTTCTTTGCAGTTTATCCTGTCAGATACACCAGACGATGTGGTAACGAAACCTGTGGATGGAATGTATGCAAGCCAGGACGAATTGGTGGGGCTGAAAATACTCCTGGTAGAGGATAATCCAATGAACCAATTTGTAGCAGGAAAATTCCTGAACAAATGGGCATGTAATGTGACCATCGCAGAAAATGGCAATGAGGCCTGGGAGAAAATACAGGAACAGGAATTTGACATCATCTTGATGGACCTACAAATGCCAGATAAAAATGGGTTTGAAACTACACAACAGATTAGAAACTCTGACAAAGCCTATAAGGATATCCCAATCATAGCACTCACAGCTACGGCTTTCCTGGAAGAAAAAAACCGTGCGCTTAAGGCAGGCATGAACGATTTCGTAACCAAGCCCTTCAATCCAAAGGAATTGTATGAGAAAATCCTCAAAAACATGACCCATTCCACCTGAGGGTGGTTTGGAGTTAAGCTCTCACCTGGTGCCATTTGATATTGGGATATGCTGCGTCATTCCGGTTTGCAAGGTACGAGTTTGCCCGTCATTCCGATTTGCGAGGTACGAGTTTGCTCCGTCATTCCGGTTTGCGAGGCACGAGCAATACCGGAATCTCATACACTATAACCACCTGATCGTCAAAGATTCCGGTATTCGTCCTGCGCTGTGCTCCGTCCAAAACCGGAATGACGTTATGGAAAATGCCAGGCACGAGCTTACTACCTTCATGCCGGTTTGTGAGACACGCAATACCTACTTCTGATACGCTATGTCAAGAATTTCCCACACAAAGTCACCCAATTTGGTTTGAACTATCGCTACATCTCCAACCGTTTTATCAAGAAGTGCTTTAGCCATTGGGGAGTCCATAGATATATAATCTTTATTGTCGGTCAGTTCCTCGTAACCCACAATTCGAAATCGCTTTTGAAGCCCTTTCGCTTCGTTTTTAACATCTACCCATGCTCCAAACATCACTTTTCCTTCCTGGTTAGGGTGGTAATGAATCACTTTAAAGTTGTCAATACAGTTACACAGATAGCGAATGCGCTTATCAATTTCCCGAAGGCGTTTTTTGTTGTAATGGTAATCGGCATTTTCCGAGCGATCCCCCAAACTTGCGGCCCATGAGACCTTGGCGGTAGTTTCCGGACGTTCCAAACGCCACAAGTGATCATGTTCATCCCTCAATTTTTGTAAGCCTTCGGCTGTAATCATTTGCGAGCGTATGATTTTTGGCAGCGTTGATTCTGGGATTTTTCGCCTCATAAAGTAGATCTTATTTTGAAACTCTTGCAAGATAAAAAATGATGGATTGTTTATCTGTGTAGAACAATGAATAGATGTTTCAGGGTGGGCATTAGTTTAGGGCCGCAATTGGAATTGTCGGACGGCCAGTCTACGCGACCTGGTCCGAGGAATCATCATGCCGCAGTGAGGAAGGTTAGTCGGGGACGCCTAGTCCACTCTTTTGGCATCCCGATAAGTTACCGGGATTGGCAGGAGGGGAGAGCGGTGAATGTGTGCAGAATTCGGAGTACAACACATACCCGTAAAAACCTGACAAATATTCCCTTTCACACAGAACGTGTCAGTCTATCAAACACTACATGTCAGTATGACAGTGTATTTTAGAATTATCCAAAGATTAAATTAGAAGATGCCAATATTTTTAGCTAGAAGAATTTTTGGCATTGAGCTTGTAAAACCAAATCAGGTTAAGCACGAACTAAACCTAATAAAATAATTTTTGGTAATATCCTGATAGGATAGGTTTTTAAAAGGACTGCAAAGATAGTACTTCAATAGTATTTATCCAAACCCACTGCTTAATTCCTCCTTTCTGTTATTGCCTTTCACAATCAAAAGCTAATTACAATGGCTAGAAACAAACCTTATGGCGATAACGCTAGAAAAGGGGCTGTAAAAGGACGGTCCCAAACTCACAACCCTAAGACAGATCAATGGGTTAAACGTGATTCCTCAACTGGAAAATTTATGGACGTTAAACAAGATGGGAAACCATTTAAAGGGGTTAGGAGGGAAAAATAATGGCCAGTTGTCATAACTTATTTCAAGACTTTCATCAGAACATTAGACTTCTGAAAAGTAAGAGAGACAAAATGAAGAGCTCCAAAGAGGCTCTAAGGAAAAAAATTGTCAATCATTTTAAAGAGAAACACCCAGAATACAAGCCTAAATTTTACATCCAAGGTTCATACAAGACTAAAAACGGTATCCGATACAAGGATGATACAGCTGATTTAGATGACGGGGTTTACTTTGAAAGAGATCCTGATGTGACCGCAACGACTCTACAGAAATGGGTTTATGAAGCTGTCGAGGGCCATACATCTGGCGGACAGCAGCATAAAAAAAAGTGTATTAGAGTGATCTACGCTGGTGATTTCCATATTGATTTACCAGTTCTATATAAAACTGATGACATGGATCACCCTAGGCTTGCGGTGAAAAATGAAGGTTGGGTTGATGATGATCCAAAAGAGTTTGTAGAATGGTTCAATAGATCCAAAGATCAAGATGGACAATTAATAAGGGACACAATGTATTTGAAAGCTTGGGGAGATCATAAGCGCAATTCAATGCCTTCAGGGTTATGTATGACTATACTTGGTGAGAAGAACGCGAAGTATGATGACAGGGATGACATATCATTACACGAAACATTGAAGAATATTAAGAATAGCCTTTCAGCATTCTGGACATGTACCATGCCTACTTGGCCGTATGAAAATCTATTTGAAAAGTATGACCAAACTTTTAAAGATAATTTCTTCAAAAATCTTGATGCATTTATTGAAGATGCGGATGAGGCAATACAAACAGATGATAAAGGAAAAGCTAGCAAACTTTGGAGAAAGCATCTCGGAGATAGATTTCCAAAATATGAAAATACCGAGGAGAACTCATCTAGCAACAACAGCAGCAAGGCTGCATTGGCTGGAGTGGCTTATGTAAGCAAACCTTGGGGACATTGAAAAATAAGAAATTGAAAGCTCTTGAATTGGATGTAGAAGCAGTCGTACGCACACATCCAGAATTAGAGCCTTTGATGTATAAAAACATTCCAGTTGGACTAGAAGGTATTATTGACATTTTTGACTTGGATGATGTAAAGAGGGGATCCTTTCAGATACAGGTTGATTTTTCAGCAAGGTATCCAAATGGATTTCCTTCCTTGCGTGAGCTTAGCAAACTGATCCCAAGAGAAATTGACAGACATATTTACGATAATGGAAACTGTTGTGTTACGGTCCTCCAAAAACAGATAATTGAATCTAAGAGAGGGATAACTATAGAAAGATATTTTAAAGATTATGTTGTACCATTTCTTGCCAATCAGATTCATTTTGAAGAATACGGAAAGTGGGCAAATGAGGAATACAAACATGGTTATGCTGGTCAGGTTCAATTTTATCAAGAGACAACAAAGTCAACCGACCTGTCAATTATTCTAAAGGCAATAAAGATCATAATTGATAGCACTAAGTTTTCTCGAAATGAAAAATGCTTTTGCAATAGTGAGATCAAGTACAAGAAATGTCATGAACAAAGTATATCTGATCTGAGGGTTATTGGAAAGGAACAACTAAAAAGCGATTGGGATCAGATTAATGAAATATTAGAAGAAGAGAAAATATGAAACTCAAGCAATATCTGGTAGGTATTTATAATCGAAATAGTAGAGTCGTAAAAATTGGCCATTACGCTGTAATTGCAATTACAATAGTTGCTTTCTTACTGTGGTTTCTTCCAATCGAGGTAAAATATTTTGATCCTGAAGCTGCCTTCACTATTCTATTTGCGCTATCAGCATCATATGGAGTACTGTTTAAGATTCTACTTGATGAGGCAGAATTCTCACCATCTTTAGCTTTGGCTTTTGGATATGTTGAGAATTTTTTGGAACCTGCTATCACACAGTTAATCCAAGATGAAGAGAATCCTATCTTTCATATATATAAACCAGACTCAATTCAAGAATTGTTTGAGAAAAACATCGAAAGAACCCGAAAGGCTATAGAAGCGAAAGGATTTAAGTTATCAGATATTGTTTTGGAACCCAGATACTCTCGAGCAAGAGATGTGATACTAATAGAGAAGGAAGAAGGAAATCAAACATACTTTGATTTCCCTGGTACCCTAAAATCCTTATTACCATATATTGACTACAAAATTGCATCAAGAAGCAATGAATCGGACATAGAGGAAAAAGAGAGATTAGGCAAAAAGCTAATTGAAAAATTTTTCAAAAAAACTGAAGAGCTTATAGCGAAAAAAGAATTAAGTGCTCATATAAAAATATGTGATAAACAACTGTATTTTGATATGTAATGCTATTTCTACTTAGACTTTTACTGTTAGGAATTATTAGCTATGCTGCTTACGATAAGCTGAGAAGAAAAAGATTGATATCTCAGATGATTCCAATGCTCATGATGAATTCTTAGTGTTCAACGAAAATCTATCCATCACTAAAACAAAAAGTAACAGACTCAAGCAAGCAAGAAGAGGTATCAAACGCAAGCTCAAGATTCGTCTTAAAAAATGGCATAATTATCCAGAACCTAGGTTTGCCACCCAAGGATCATTCACCACTGGAACTATGATAAGAAATGAAAGAGACTGGTGCGATCTCGATATGGGTATTTATTTTTTTCAAGATCTAGACCTGACTTATGGATCAATTCAAAAACACATCAAGGAGGCACTTTTTGACCATACTAATGGTGAAGTTAAGTTGTTGTCAAAATGCATAAGGGTCGTATACAGCAATGATTTTCATATAGATATGCCTATATATTTAGTCAAAGAACAAGGCGTATTTCTGCTAGGCTCAAAGAGTAATAATTGGACAAGATGCGATTCAAAGAAATTTAAAGATTGGGTAAAAAAGGAAGCTGCTGACAATGATCAATTAATCAGGATAATAAGATATTTTAAGGCGTGGGCAGACAGGTATAGAACTAGTAAAAGTATAAAAATGCCAAGTGGTCTTGTTTTCACAATATGGACAGTTCAACATTATGAGAGTAACATTAGAGACGATATATCTTTTATAAAGACCGCAACTCATATACTTAAAGAGTTGAAGTCATCATGGATTTGCGAAATGCCAGTTGAGACAAAGGATAATGTTTTGGAAAAGCTTAATGACGATCAACAAGATAATTTTAAAGAAGCCTTGAAGGAACTAATAAAGAAGGGGTATGAAGCTCTAACTCAAGATGATAAGGCAAAGTCACTTAAGATATGGAAATCTATGTTAGGACGTAGGTTCACAGATATTATTTAAATTAAAAGCTATGCATAACTGGTCTCAACTTCGTCCACTTTCCAAGCCAGATCAGCCAGCAGAACCTAGCCGGTCTGCGCGACCCTGACGCAACAATTATGAAAACTGCTTTCATCCAGTATCCAAACCACAAAGGAGCTCACTTTAGGGTCGTAAATCGAGTAGGAAAGAGAGGGAAGTAGATAGGTCCAAGCCAATAGGATAAACCGAAATGCCCAGAATTGAATTAGAAACAGTAATAAATGCTCCAATTGAAAGGTGTTTTGACTTATCTCGGAGTATTGATCTGCATAAGATTTCTACCGAACACACCAATGAGGAAGCAATCGCTGGTGTTACCTTAGGCCTCATTAAGCTCAATGAGTCTGTAACCTGGAGAGCTAAACATTTTGGAGTTTATCAAATTCTGACCACAAAGATCACTGAATTTGACAGTCCGAGATTCTTTGTTGATGAAATGGTTAGGGGAGCTTTCAAAGGATTTAGACACGAGCATCACTTTGAATCTATCGAGAATGGCACGTTAATGACAGATATTTTTGAATATCAGTCACCATTCGGAATTCTTGGCAAATTGGTAGACATAATCGTTTTGAAAAGATACATGACCAAGCTATTGATAAAAAGGAACGATACAATCAAGGAATTTGCTGAATCGGATCAATGGGAGGCCGTTTTATCACAATGATCAATATTATGTTAAGTAGAATCAATTCTACGCCTTGGCGGGTCGGCCTGACAGAATAGTGGGGTGTGCGTTGGTCCCGATAGTTATCGGGAGTGCGGATGACAGGTGATTATTTTGTCCCGGCGGGGAACCGCTAGATTTTTTGAATACTTTTTTCCCGAATCGTCGGCCCGGCAATGAAGAAAGTATTTGCCTGCCGGATCGGCGGACCGCCGGCATGAGAGCATACAGCGAACGTAAATGATATCTACAAAACTGTGAGCCTTAGAAGCCGTCTGCTAGACTCTATGAGATTGCCACGTCACATTCATCTTCCTGTCGTCTGATGAATGTTCCTCACAATGACGTGCTAATTGATGGCTTGTACTGTGAGCCACCTAGCCGGTCGCAAACAAAGCGTTGGCCTGCAAGGCTACCGAAACGTCGGCCTGGTTAGACTAGCCGTCCGCATATAACGTCTAATTATATAACACGGGCGGTGAGCCATAGACCGGAATCCAAGGAATTAAACTTAGGAGCAGTGCATGAACAAACTCGTTGGCTACTGCCAGCTTAGACTAGCCGTCCGCAAATAATATAGAATTATATATAAGCATGGGCTGTAGCATTGGCCTTGATTTGCTTTAACATTCAAGAGCAGGATAAGGATTACCGTGATTTGCTTTAAGCCTGGCCGGCCGGCATAAAATCATTACCGATATAGAACTTTACAACCCAATGGCCAGCACACAGATTCTATATCTGATCTTATGCGGTCCACGCCGGATTAATTACTCGCTGTGCTCGTAAGCAGTAAATCACTAGTATTGTTACCCGGTGGAATAATTTCAAATCTTATATTCGTATAATGTATTACACTTATGTTCTATACAGTGAAAAAGACGGAAAACTGTATGTAGGGTACACTGAAGATTTGAAATTAAGAATTAGTCAGCACGATAAAGGATTGGTACAATCAACAAAATCCAGACGGCCATTGATTTTGATTTATTATGAAGTTTGTTGTGAGAAGTGGGATGCCATTAAAAGAGAGAAATATTTCAAGACTCACTATGGCCGTATGTTTATTAAAAATCGGCTTAAAACGTGGTTTGAGAATCGTGCGGGCTAATTCTTATTCCACACGGGTGTTATATAATGGCCTGTGTTATGTTAATATAGCTTTGGCTTGAGTGGGTAGGGGATAAAGTTTTTTTAAAGGGAAGGAAAAAATTAAACAAAGAAGCAAAGTCATGATGTTTTACAGAAACTAACACGCTTTTGGCATCTTAGCCAGAGAGGGGGATTGAGCGGATGCCAAATGGGTGGGTATTTTAAAACTAATCTTGGCATGTAAACCAATAGTCAGCTTCCTCCCAAAGATCGGAATTTTTAGTATTGTTTGACATTATGTAAACATGATAATCAGTTTGGGTTTTATTTTTATCTTGTGTTATGGCCGAAGTGAATTTATAACTACTTGAAATTACATATGAAATTGAGTAGTTATTACCCTTATAGATTTGAAATGTTCGATTAAGATTGTGTTCTTGACTAATTAGCTTATCGAATGAGCAAATCTTATCAACCTTCAATGAAGTAATGTCCTTGAAAAGGGAACTAAAACCTTGGCTGTTCCTTAGAATTAAGTGCAAAAAAAATCCATCATCATCATCTCTGTAAATGTGTAGAAAATCTATATCTTCTAAATAAATCGATTCTTCTGTGCTTTTGTCGTTTTTCCATGTATAGTGTTTCCAATTTTTTGAATCTCGATTAAATTCCGTAACACCCTTATAATCAAAGCCATAATTAAGGACATCTAAACTAATTTCCATAGTTTCCTTGTTGTTCATTCTTATTAAATCAATTAGTTTAATTTGATCTAGATTTTGAGGAAATGTGAATGCAAGAAGTAATGAAAAGTAAATCATAAGTATGTATTTTATATGAATTAAATGTATATCGGATATTGTAGTAATGCAAAAGAATATGGAGCTAAACCAAAAAGAATATGATTTAATAGCAGACTCAATACCAAACAACGCAATGCCTATATTGAATAAAGAGGAAAGATTAAGATTTTATTATCTACATCGAACTTTACAAAAAAACATTGAACACTCAATGAATGATCATTTATGCGCAATAAGAAAGAAAAAGTTGTCAAATCCAGGATTCATTTTAAGCAATGAAGAAAGACTTTTCATTTACGATTATTTAAATCAAAAGAGGAAGTCTGTTAGATTAAATCGATATGAATACAATCAATTAGCTTTTCTAGGAACCAATCTTAACGTGGTAAACGATTTTGATATTCCGAAATGGCCTAATATTAAGACTACAACATTGGAAGATATAAAGGTTCAATTGTCCATGAGCAGTGATCAAAGGAAAATGCTTTTTCAAGTATTAAAAGAAGGAATAGATCTCTGTATAAAAAAATTCAAATCGGACAAACTGGGCTTCATTATTGGTGGAAGTTATGTCGATGAACAAAATATTTACCCAAATGATATTGATCTTATTGTAATTCTTCCAATTGATGCCTTTCAAAATAACCTATATGATAATGTAAGGTTAAAAATCACTGATCAATTTATGGTTGATGACAATAAAAGAGGCTTATTTGATTTAATAATAATACCTGATAATTACTCAATACTTCAGTATATGTCTTTTAGTAGAATAATATTATTGAGTAATACTCCAATGATGAGGAGTGAATACAATATTAAGAATCAAGAATATACCTTTCGAGATCTTTTGAAAATAAATATGTAATGTTGATTTGAGCGTTGGCTAGCCAAAATACCGGGCGTGCCTAAGCCTTGCGGGTGGATAGTGATTATTTTGGCTTGATTTTTTGAATACTTTTTTATCAAGAAAAAAGTATTTGCCTGCCCGGCACAAGGGCTTGCAGAAGCTGAAAAAAGAAATCAACTGGGATTATTTAGCAGAAACATCATTTGTATCGCTAACCAAAAGAAATTCAGAAACCAATTGCTCAAGGAATTCAAAACTTGATACTTAGTAAGTCGGTGGCTATCGAAATAAAGCGTTGGTTCGCAAAGTGTATCACAGGCAAATTCCTGATCGCTGAGAATGCTGTATTTGAAATTAAATTGACCATTGGTACGGAATAATGAAAAATAGAACGACAGCCTTTGCCTGGGATTCTCTTTGCTTTGGGCTGCAACTTGCGCCTTAGCGCAAAAGAGCGTTGGCAAAAAAACTTTATCAGTCGTAGTTGGTAAGGGCACGGCGTGGGTCGGCAGACCTGGCCTTAGATAATTGAGCTTACCAGCAGCGAACAAGATTTAATAAGTAACATAGTCGCTGCGGTACCGAATGAAGTTGAGCCAGGGCTACAGCGGTGGCGCAGCGGCTATTTACACATAACATCTAATTATATAACATGGGAAACCGCCAATCGAAAAGTCAAACAACAGATGCACTACACGAACATACTCGCCGGCCACTGCCGGATTAACATAATATCATTATATAATAAAGGGTTTAGCGAGGGCATGGATTGCACGGCGCAGGCACTGCGGGCCAGGAATGCAAATCCATAGGTTGTTATATAATGGATGAGTGTTATGTTAATATAGCTTTGGTGCACCCGGCTAGGGTGAGTGGGTCGGGGATAAAGTTTTTTAAGGGAAGGGAAAATATACGAGCAGGAGGGAGGCGGCTTATACACTCTTTTGGCATCCCTGCCGGCGGCAGGCAGGCTTGGTTTTGGGAGGGATTGAACGGATGGCAAATGTGTGTGGAAGTAGGGGGGGTAAAAGATTCCCAGAACAAGCCGGGGAATGATGGTGTAAAGAATGATTATGAAGGAACCACTACTCCCAGCTTCTCCAACAACTGAGGCTTTTCCTCAAGGGCTATTTCTGCTACGGCTTTTAGCTCGGTGCAATAGTCGTCCAACTCATCCAGTTTTTCATTTCTGAGACGGGTTGCTTCCTGTGCCTTGCCTTTCTCCACTACGGCCTGATTACGAAGGTCTTTTAAGGCATCAATGGCTGTTTTCTCTGTATTCAGTTGTTCTGGGGTAACCTTGAATTTGGCAAGATTGGTAAGGAAATCAGCTTCATTTAACAGGCGGTTATAGAAGTCAACTGCTCCTTCGATCCATTGCTCGATAGCATAGACTTTTCCGTTTTGTAAACCCAATCGGTTTTGAAGATCCTTGTCTGAGCGGGACAGCACTTTGACCAGTTTCAGGGTACGTTTGTAAATGGCTTCTGCCACATCTTTTTCGACATAAAATTTGTCGTAAGCGAGGCTCTGTTCCTGGTATTCTTTCTTCTGTTGATCTACCAGTGTCATGGTTTCATTGTAAAGGGATTCTCCCTCATCAATGTAGGCTGTATCAATTCCCATTGTATCGAGTAGGGCAGCCACTTCTGCATCCCGACTGTTGAAAATCAGGACACGTGAAGATTCAAGTTTGTCTGTGAGCGTTTTTGTCGCCATTGCAGTAAAAATTTAAAATGTGAAACATGTTATAAACTCATATAGTAACGAGCTTTTTTAATATTAGTGTATAACGGAAAGTGGTAAGTGTGGTTTTGGGCATTGCAATCATTGGTTCGGGTAGAAGAAGTACTAACCGGAAATTGAGATCTGCTCTCGGACGAATTAAGTATCAGTTAGGGAAAGTTGATTATCCGTTCGGAATTGTGAAGTGTGCACTCGGGAATTGAAAGTATCCCTTCGGATTTTTAAAATATGGTCTCGGGAGATTAAAGTGTGCTTAGGGAAGTTAAAGTATGATCTGGGGCAACAGAAGTGCGCTCTAGGGAAACATAAGTGAGCTTTCGGGCAGACTGACTATGCTTGATGATTTTGAAGTATTGATTAAGTAAGTGTGCATTTTGACCACAAAAGTGTGTTCTGGGGCGATAGCCCGACCCGAAGGGGTACGCTTATCAATATTATGTGTTTAAACATATAATGTTTAAACTTATTGTAGTAAGTTTACTGACAGATCAGTATAAATGATCAAGAATTTATTTCTGAACACAAAGTGATAACCTATGAATATCAAAGAAAAAATCGAAGACATGAATCAAATGATTCTAAGTGGCCAAATGATGGATGCTTTTGAAAAGTATTATCATAATGATGTGACAATGCAGGAGAACAACGAGTCTCCAACTGTTGGAAAGGATGCTAACCGAGAGCGTGAAATCAAATCAATGGGCATGATTGAAGAGTTCCACGGTGCAGAAGTAAAAGCGACAGCTGTGGGTGAAAATGTAACTATGGTCGAGTGGGAGATGGATGTTACCTATAAAGGTGCTCCAAGAAATACCTCGAATCAAGTCGCCGTTCAGAAGTGGCAGGATGGGCAGATTATTCACGAACGATTCTATTATTCATCTCTATGATATTGAGAGTCTAATGTTGGCAATGTGACTTCTGATTTTGAACTAATCAATAATCAATATTGCTGGGAGAATTGGAAGAGAGAACATTCTGAAATCAATTATAAAAATGAAAATCAATGAATAAATTATTATGAAAATAAAAACGATGATTTTGTCAAGTGTTATTGCCCTAGGGGTATTCGCTTGTAACAATTCAACCAAAAAGGAAACTGATTCTGGAAATGAAATAGCATCAAATGAAGAAGAAGCTAAAGCCACTTCTTATGCACTTGATACCACAAGCCTGGTAGCCTGGAAAGGAAGCATGATTGGTGTGTATGCACACGAAGGAACTTTAGCTGTTTCTGGATCTATCACTGTCAAAGGAGGTTCAGTTACAGGCGGAAGTTTCACGGTAGACATGGCATCTATGGTGACCACCGATGACGATGCTCTGTATGAAATGGCACCAAGAGAGAAGCTCATTGGCCATTTACAATCAGACGATTTTTTCGGTTCGGCCACTTTTCCTACGGCAGAGTTTAGGGTTACAAGTGCTGAAGGAAATACGTTGACGGGTGATTTGACCATAAAAGGTGTGACAATTGAAGAATCAGTTACTGATGTGGTGCTAACAGAAGGCAATGGTTCTGTAACAGCAACTGGTAAGATGGTATTTGATAGACAGAAGTATGGAATTGCCTATGAAAACACAATGAATGATATGGTTATTTCGGATGACATAGAATTGACTATTTCCATCTCTGGAAGAAAAAGTAAATAGCCGTCTTTGAATTACTAAGGTAAGGAGCCTATCGATAATTTTAATAACATGGAAACACAAGAAATTTCAAAAGGAAGAAAAATCACAGGATGGGTAATGGTTGGACTACTAACAGCTCTTCTACTCATGAGTTCTTCAGCAAAATTAATGGGAAGTGAAGAACTGGTTACAAACTTCACCAAGTGGAACTTGCTCGATTGGATTGTAATTATTGCTATTGGTGAATTGGTGTCGGGAATACTCTTCCTGATCCCAAGAACATCCTCATTAGGCTTATTACTGCTAAGTGCCCACTTTGGTGGGGCAATCGCAACGCATATGGGAAACAATGAGCAATTCTTTCCGATAGCAGGAATACTGGTTTTCATTTGGGTCACAGCATGGGTCAGAAATCCGGATACCTTGAGTAGCTTCAGAAGATAATAATGAGAAAAATTGCAGTTTTTGGAGCTAGCGGTCGAACGGGTCGTTATCTGGTTGAAGAAGTTATCGCACAAGGCTATATTCCAGTCTGCTTAGTAAGGGAGGAATCAACCAACAAACCCATACAAACCGAAGTAGTTACTCATCTTGGATCTCCGATGAATTATGGCGCTGTACTTGAAACTATTGAGGGGTGCGATGCGGTACTTTGTGCGCTCAATATTGCACGTAAATCCGATTTCCCCTGGTCAACAGTCACATCCCCACCCAACTTACTTGAGGAAAGTATGAAGAACATTGTCAATGCAATGAAGGAAAAAGGTATTAAGCGAGTGATCACTGTTTCCGCTTGGGGAGTTGGAGATAGCTACAAAGAAGTGAATTGGATGTTTCGGTTTCTCATTAACAAAACGAACGTCGGAGTGGCCTATAAAGGGCATGAGGATCAGGAAAGGATTTTACGAAATAGCTCACTTAATTGGACTGCTGTTAGACCTGTTGGGCTCAACAACGATACCAAGCATCACCCGACTAGGATTAGTCAAAATGGCTCAAAGAAGCTTCGAATGATGATCAGTCGGCAAAACGTTGCTAAATTTATGTTGGAGATACTTGATGATGAGAAATATTATCAGACAAACCCCAGCATTTCAAATGAGTAATCAATGAGCATCGAAGATGAAATAAAAAGCAAATTCCGAAATGATTATCATAAGGCTTTAGTCAATTTGTACTATACAAATAACGTGATTGGTGAACAGTTCTTTAAAATGCTCAAAAATTACGGATTAGCAGCTCCACAATTTAATGTGTTGCGGATATTAAAAGGACAGCATCCACAAGCGGCATCAATTGGTCTTATTAAGGAAAGGATGCTGGATAAAAACTCTGATGCCAGCCGCATTGTTGACCGATTGTATAAAAAGAAACTCGTTGAGCGGAAAGAAAGCAAAGCAGACCGTAGGCAGAAAGACATATTAATCACTAAGAAGGGTCTTGAATTACTAAACAAAATGGTGGTATGTGAGAAACAGGAAGATGACATCCTGTCAAATCTCAATATAGATGAAGTGAAGCTACTAAATGGTTTGCTGGATAAAATTAGAGATAAGTGAATCGGTCAACTTTTGTAAAACTATTAAGTATGGCGACTCTTAGCACCAGCACAATTGGTTTATCGGGCATGGCCAAAACACTGGAAGGAACAAAACGGACAGGACAAAAATTGCCCGTTTTATTTACTTCACATGGAAATCCGATGGACATTCCCGTGCCTCCATATGGAAGCCCTTTTAACTCATACCTAGGTGATTTGGGGAAACAGATTCGGAGGAAATATGAAGTTAAAGCTATTTTGGTTGTGTCAGCTCATTGGTGTACTCGCGGTACTTATGTGAACATATCTCCCTGGCCTGAAACGCTCTATGACTATTATGGATTCCCTGCTGAATATTATACAAAGAAATATCCTGCTCCTGGGGCTCCTGTGATCGCAAAAGATCTTGCGGAAAACATCTCCGAAATTAGTGCAACCACGGATTGGGGATTTGACCATGGAAACTGGCCTATGCTTATGCATTTATTTCCAGAAGCCAATGTACCCGTATTTCAAATGAGCATAGATTACTACCAACCTGCTCAATACCATTACGAATTAGCAGTGCAACTCAAGGAATATAGAGAAAAGGGTATTCTCATTATTGGAAGTGGGGCATTGGTACATAACCTCCAACTTGCTATGGCCAAAATGCAGAGAGGTGATATGTCATTATACGGTTGGGAATTGGAGTTTGACGATTGGATTAAAGCTAGAATAGACAATCGAGATTTGGAAGCCCTAATAAATTATAAAAAAAGCAAACTGAGCGATCTAGTGGCCCCTACGCCAGATCATTATATTCCGGTGATTTATTCTATGGCTCTAGCGGACGGAAAGGATGAAATAAAGCATACATATTCAGATATGCTTCCAGGGTTTAGTAACCGCAGCTTTATTATCGAAACAAATGTATAATCAGAATTACTTAAATGAACAATTTACCCAATAGACGTGGGAATAAGCCAACGACTACACCATCCAACCCGCACATGCAGTTGGATCAGCAACCCAATGACCCATTAATTATTGAAGAGTTGATGGAATGGGCCTTTTCACTCCCACATATTAACCGAGAATATAGCAAAATTTCTGTACCAGGCGCACAGGCTATGTGTTTACCAACCGACAAGGTGTGTGATGCGTGTAATGCGTTTATGACCGGAACAGAATTTGCTCATTTTCATCCACATCCTGATTACAGTATGCATATTGGTTTACCCTTGGCGGATGCCAACCTCGTCATAGATAAGGGATGGGGGGAACTACATCCAGTCGTCAGAAAAGGTTGGTTGCCACCAAACTTCATTATGCTTTTTGCGCCAAGGGATACGGATGAAATGGAAATAGCTAAAAAAATTCTCCTCAGGTCTTATGAGTTTGCGACTGGTAATTAGCTTGATCAATAATGGACATTGATTACGGGAATAAAATATTAAATGTGTCAGCGGAATTGTTTCGCCAATATGGAATAGTAAGTGTAAGCATGGATGATGTTGCTCACGAACTTCATATGTCTAAGAAATCGATATACGTGGAGTACTGTTCTAAAAGCGAAATTATAGTTACCCTGGCGAGGGTATATTTTAAGCTACACAAAAGACAGCTTGTAAAGAAAAGTGGATTTACTAACTCGGCTGAGGAATTCGTTTATATATCCAAGTATTGTTTGGATATGTTCAATGAATTTAGCCCGAAGATTGTTTTTGATTTGAAGAAAAAATACCCTGAAGTATTGTCAATGTTTCTTGAGTATAAGAATACTATAATCCACGAGAAGGTGAAGAATAATTTCACAAATGGAATTAAAGAAAGCCTTTATAGAGAGGAAGTTAATGTAGAAATCTCCTCAAAAGTATTTGTCGAACAATTGCAACTTGCCTTTGATAGCCTGACTTTCCCAAAGCGTGAGTATGATTCATGGCGCTTGTTACAGGAGATGATGAAAAATCAATTTTTTGGTATTGCTAAACCAGAAGTCGCTCAAAAGTATGAAAGCCGATTCTGAGCTACTGATTTTTTCGCCACCGCGCCTTGATATTAAAAACTAATCTGGTATTTTAGTCGGTTTCTTGATTTTCTTTCTTAGCATTGCAGTCTGAAATTTTCAACCTTCTATACAAAAACAAACGTAAAATCAGATTTGGAATCGGAAAAAGACAAAAATGTAAGAGATGAAATCGTGTTAAGCGCTCAAAAACTATTTCAGCAGTTTGGGTTAAAGAAGACCACTATGGATGAAATAGCAGCAGATTGCGAAAAAGCTAAAAGTACTTTATATCATTATTTTAAAAGCAAGGAAGAGGTTTATGAAGCCGTTGTGGATGTTGAATTAGTAAATCTAAGAAGGCATGTTAAAGTGCTAGTCGATGGCCATAAATCACTTAATGATAAGATAGAGACCTACTTTAATGAATTTCATAGAGAATTGTTAAATAAGGTAAATATTTATCGCATCGTAAAACAGGAATTAGCGAGCAATTCAATGAAGGATTTTTACTTTGAAAAAATAATGAAATATGAAATATCCTATGTAACCAGGTTGTTGGAAGATGGCTATGATTCGGATGAATTCAAAAGTGTTTCACGAGAGGATATTCCTTGGTTTTCTGAAACGTTACTCGCGGCATTTCTAGGTATTGTTAAGTATTCGATTGCTAGGGGATCCAACTTCGATTTCCAGAAACTAGAAAAGGTGACACACGTTTTAGTGCCGAAAGTATTCTCCTAATTTTTTTTGTTAAAAGCTGACTAAAAAACTTATCAAGTAGTATCGAGCAACAAATGGAGAATAGTAAAAAGGTTAAAATGTTTATTAAAAACATCAAATGAACTTCATGAAATTCGCTAATCAATTAATACAGATTACCACATTGTTTATCAGGTTACCAATCTATTTACTGTGTTTCTTCATCTTGAGCCCGTTTACAATAGTATTGGCTCAGGACGCTGAAAATTCAATATCACTTTCAGTTGATGAAGCTATCCAATATGCTCATCAAAATCACGGCACAGTTTTAAACGCCTCATTAGACGAAAAGATTGCCACGAAAAAAATTCACGAAATAACAGGGCAGGGACTGCCACAGATTACGGCAAGCTTTGATTTAAAAGATTTTATTGAATTACCAACACAACTAGTTCCCGGGGAATTTTTCGGAGGTGAACCGGGCACTTTTACTCCCGTTCAATTTGGTACTCAATACAATGCGACGGCAGGTATCGAAGCATCGCAACTACTATTCAATAGCTCATATCTGTTAGGATTGAAAGCAGCCAAATCATTTCAAGAATTATCCATTAAGAATATTGAAAGAACCAAAGTAGAAACGTCGGTGAACGTAAGTAAAGCTTACTACATGGTATTGATAAACGAAAACCGGTTGGAATTATTGGAGGCAAATATCGTTCGAATAGAAGGTTTATTGCGTGATACCAAGGTCTTAGAAAAGAATGGGTTTGTTGAAAAAATTGATTTGAATAGGCTAGAAGTTAAATATAATGGTTTAGTGACCGAGAGAGAAAAAGTCAAAAAGCTCATGGTACTAAGCATGAATTTATTGAAGTTCCAAATGGGGATGAGCATTGAGACTAACTTGACGTTGACTGATAGCATAGAGAGTTGGGATACTTCAACAACGTCTCCAGTTGATCAGTTTATGTATGAGGATCGGATTGAGTTTTCTCTATTAGAATCTCAGAGGGAATTACTGAATATTGATTTAAAAAGGAATAATCTCGCCTATTTACCAAGTTTGGTTGCCTACGGAAATTTTAGCTACCAAGCACAAAGAAATGAATTCGACATTTTTGATTTTAGTGCTGGTAACAAATGGTTTAAAACGTCACTTATAGGTGTGACATTAGGTATTCCCATATTTGATGGGTTGCAAAAAAGTGCAATTATCCAGCAATCAAAACTTGAACTATTGAAGGTGGACAATAATGAAGAAATGCTTAAGCAAAGTATTGATCTGGAATTGTCAAATGCGCTGACTAATCTGACAAATGCGAAATCCTCTCTGGAGAGCCAGCGTAGAAACATGGAACTTGCCGAAAGTATTGTTGAAGTTGCAAGAAAAAAATACGAAAAAGGCGTAGGCTCCAATCTTGAAATTCTAAATTCTGAAACCGATCTGAAACAGGCTCAAACGGATTATCTCAACGCACTATTTGATTTAATAATGGCAAATATTGATTTTAAGAAAGCAATGGGGCTCTATTAATTGAAAAATGAAACGAACATCAAATAACAAACTAATGATGAAATACGCATCTATACTATTATTGGCCGTTCTACTCTTTGCTTGCGGGAGCAGTGATCTCGATAAGAAGAAAGCTGAACTTTCCAAGCTCAAAGAAGATGTGAAGGAGAAGGTTAAGGAAATAGAAATCCTTGAAAAGGAGATTGCCAAATTAGATACTACAGCCACTATACGAAAGACAAAATACGTGAAGGCGGAATCATTTCAACCACGAACTTTCAGGCATTTTATAGACGTACAAGGATCAGTCGAGTCAGATCGCACTATTAAGGTAAGTCCGAAGATGAGCGGCATTGTTGTTAAAAATTATGTGAAAGTGGGCCAGAAAGTCACTAAAAATCAACTGCTAGCTCAGTTGGATCCAAGCATCATTTTGTTAGCGATAGATGAACTCAAGACTGGTCTTGAAACAGCTACAATAATGTACAACAAACAAAAATCCCTTTGGGATGAAAACATTGGCACTGAGGTTCAATTAATTCAAGCAAAAGCTAATAAAGAGTCCCTTGAGAAAAAATTAGCTAGCCTGCAAGAGCAACTAGACATGACCAAGATAAAAGCGACAATCTCTGGTACTGTGGATATGGTAAACCTAAAGGAGGGGGAGGCTGTTTCTGCTGGATTTCCTGTATTTCAAATCGCCAATTTAGAAGACCTTAAAATAGTAGCTAATATATCAGAAGCACACATATCGAAGGTAGCAAAGGGTGACAGTGTAACTGTGTTTTTCTCCGATATCAATTATGAATTGAAGACGACCATTGACGTAGTAAGTAAGGTTATTGATACCAATAATCGATCATTTAGTATTGAGTTAAAACTCCCGCCTACTCAGAGTAAAGTAAGCCCCAACATGATATGTTCACTTTCAATCAATGACCAAATTGTGGAGAATACAATTGTTCTGCCTGTTGGAATGATTCAGAAATCGGGTGATAAAGAGTTTGTTTTTGTTGCCCATAATGACGGAAATAAATGGGTAGCGAAACAGCAAACAATAAAAACCGGATTAAAATACAATGGCTTAAGTCAGGTGGTTTCGGGAATAAACGAAGGTCATAAAGTTATAACTGTGGGCTATCAGGATTTGACAAATGATGAGCTAATTACAATCAATAATTAATTATGGCATTCAAAGATTTCAAATTAGCCAACCTGTCCATAGATAATAAAACCAGTGTTTACCTACTCACTGTTTTAATCTCCCTGTTGGGCATCTCTTCCTATTTGTCCTTACCAAAAGAGAAATTTCCGGAGGTAGTTATTCCTACGATTTATGTTGGCACAATCTATCCAGGTACATCTCCGTCCGATATTGAAAATTTGGTCACTCGGCCTATTGAGAAACAATTAAAGTCGATCAATGGAGTAAAGGACATCAAAAGCAATTCAGTGCAGGATTACTCTACGATTATGATAGAGTTTGATACCGATGAAGATGTAATGGAGGCTAAGCAACTGGTAAAAGATGCTGTAGATAAGGCCAGAAGTGATTTACCAAACGACTTGCCAACTGAACCCACCGTATTGGAGGTGGATTTTTCTGAAATGCCAATCCTCTATGTCAATCTCTCGGGCGACATTGATTTAGTTCGATTGAAAGACTATGCTGATGAATTACAGGATCAAATCGAATCATTGACCGAAATCACCCGAGCAGACATTATTGGCGCATTAGAAAGAGAAGTTCAGGTAAATGTTGATCTCTATAAAATGCAAGCAGCAAAGATCACGTTTAATGATATTGAAAGAGCTGTTTCCTTCGAAAACATGACCATATCGGGTGGACAAATTGAAATGGATGGATTTCAACGGACTGTTCAAATAAGGGGGGAGTTTAATGATGTCACCGAATTAGAAAATGTTATCGTAAAATCAGGACAAGGTAATTTGGCTTACTTGAAAGATTTTGCTCAAATCGTCGATGGGTACAAGGAACGTGAGAGTTACGCACGACTGGATAACAATCCTGTTATCACATTAAATATTATCAAAAAAAGTGGCGAGAACCTGATAGAAGCATCGGATAAGATACGAGATCTCATTGCAGAACTTCAAGAATCAAAATTCCCTGAAACGCTGGATATTACATTGACAGGAGACCAGTCTACAATGACACGGAACAATGTTTCCAACCTATTCAATACCATAATAGTTGGGTTCATTTTCGTGGTACTTGTTCTAATGTTTTTCATAGGAATCACTGACGCAATATTTGTGGGTTTGGCTATTCCATTGTCAGCTTTAATTACGTTTTCAATACTTCCAACAATGGATTTCACAATGAATATGGTGGTATTGTTTTCCATAATTCTGTCATTGGGAATTGTCGTAGACAATGCGATTGTGGTAGTTGAAAATATTCACCGATACATCAACACAACCTCGCTGGATATCAAGACCGCTGCAAAGAAAGCCGTTGGTGAAATTGCACTCCCTGTTATTACAGGAACCTTAACCACGATGGCTCCTTTTGTTCCGTTGCTTTTCTGGGGTGGAATTATTGGTAAGTTTATGTTCTTCCTGCCCGCAACACTTATAACCGTCCTTACAGCATCCATGATAGTGGCGTTCACTATAAACCCCGTCCTAGCGGTTTCATTTATGAAAAGGGGAGAGGATAAACAAGCAAACAAGAAAAACAACAGAATCCTATACATCACACTCATAGGATTACTTGTTCTTGGAATAATTTTTCATCTAATGGGAAATACGCTGTTAGGAAATTTGTCATTTTCAGCAATTGTCATCCAATTGATTGGAAAATTTGCAATTGTCCCGCTGGTTGACGCTTTTCAAAAGCACATACTTCCAAAGCTTATGGAGGGTTATAATAAGACGTTAACTTGGGTGCTTACAGGACGAAGGCCTTATTTGGTCTTGGCTAGCACTGTTTTCTTATTATGTGCAACTATTGGTTTGTTAGTCGTCAAATCCCCAAAGGTTGTGTTTTTCCCAGATTCAGATCCTAATTTCATTTATGTCTATACAACTATGCCTGTTGGGACAGATTTGGAGGTGACAGATTCTGTGACTCAGGTAGTTGAACGAAAAGTGTTTGATATCCTTGGAGAAAACAATCCAATTGTTGAATCAGTCATATCAAATATTGCCGTTGGAGCTAGTGATCCTCAAGATCAGGATAGGAGTGTGAGTCCGCACAAAGGCAAGATTTCGGTCGCATTTGTTGAATTCAAATACAGAAATGGTCTCTCAACCAGGGAGTATATGAATCAGATAAGAGAAGGAGTCAAAGGTATTGCTGGTGTCGAAATTGTTGTGGACAAAGAAGCCTCAGGTCCACCGACGGGCAAAGCCATAAATATTGAAGTCAGTGGTGAGGATTTTGATAAACTCATAGCACTTGCGGCGAAAGTGAAACTGCATATTAATAATCTACAAATTCCTGGAATAGAAGAACTGAAATCCGATATACAAGTTAATAAACCAGAATTGACAGTAGTAATTGATAGGGCAAAAGCCAATTCGCTTGGGCTGAGCCATGCGCAAATTGGCATGACCATCAGAACTGCTCTTTATGGAAAAGAAATATCAAAATATAAAGAAGACGAAGATGAATACCCGATCCAGCTGCGTTTGACTGAAGGCTACAGAGACAATATCAATAAACTTCTGGACATGAAAATCACTTACCAAGATATGGCCGCTGGAGGAAAATTTAGACAAATACCCATTTCGTCAGTTGCAAATATCGAGTACTCTTATACGTATGGAGGAATAAAACGAAAAAATCTAAAAAGAGTCATAACAATTTATTCTAACGTGCTTACTGGGTACAACCCCAATGAAATAAACAAGGAAATTGCTGGCGCAGTGACCAATATCCCACTGGAAGAAGGGTTTGAAATATCCTTGACCGGAGAAGAGGAAGAACAAAAAGAGGCAGCTGACTTCTTGTCGAAAGCATTCTTAATGTCCATCGGGCTGATATTCATAATTCTAGTTAGCCAATTCAATTCTCTTTCCAAGCCGATAATTATCTTAACACAGGTTGTTTTTAGTTTGATTGGTGTACTCTTAGGGTTCATTATTTTCAACATGGAAATATCAGTTGTCCTAACTGGTATGGGTATCATAACTGTTGCAGGGGTAGTGGTTAAAAACGGCATTATTCTGATTGATTACACGGACATTCTGCAAAAAGATGGGTTGGAGATTAAAGAAGCTACAGTAAAAGCTGGAGCGACTCGTTTGAGTCCAGTAATATTGACCGCAGCGTCAACTATTCTGGGACTTATACCTCTTGCCCTGGCAATGAACATTAACTTTTATACACTATTCACAGAGTTCAATCCTCAAATATATTTTGGGGGTGATACTGCATCATTTTGGGGTCCTCTCGCATGGACAATCATATTTGGGCTTTCTTTCGCAACCTTTCTTACACTAGTGCTGGTGCCGGCCATGTATTACATTTCTTATAACACCAAACAAAAATCAGTGCGAGTAATGGAAAAATTGAAGAAAAATTGATTCGTTTTTTTACTAAAGAATAAAAACCCAATAAAGTAGAATTGAAACAAAGGATAAAGCCAATGAATAAACTAAAAAGAGCAACATTTATTCTTATGATTATTCTGAGTAGTTGCGTCCAAGACTCAATAAACTCATGGGGAACAAATTAAAACATCAAAATGGTACCGAAATGCTAAAAATGGTGTTGCTCAAGTTACAGATGTCAAAAGCGTATAAAGATTAGAAGCTAGAGAAATCGCCCAGCAATCTAAGCATGCTGTGATTAACATGAAAGTGATTACAAAATCAAATTACCTAGATATCTCCTAGCTATTGGGAAAACCAGTAAATATGAACATAAATATATCATCAAATGGAAAATCAATTTAATACAATACCAGAACACTTAAGGCCGAAGGATCAAGGGACAAATACCTTATTTAGAAGTCGGTTCATAGAGAAATTCACCAGGGCGCATGTATCTGTACCAGTTACGATGCATCTGATAATTATTTGTTCTGTGTCATATTTGGCATTGCAACAGTTCGATATTATAACATTTTCATTATTATTTGTAGCAGGTGTTCTTTTTTGGACATTTTCTGAATATTGGGTGCATAGATATTTGTATCACGTAAAAACAAAAATGAAATGGCTTCTTAAAATTCAACATATAGGACATGGAATTCATCATCAATATCCAAAAGACTCTACAAGGCTAGCCATGCCACCATTACCTGCTTTGATTTTAATATCAGTTTTTTACGCATTAATTTGGCTTGTAATGAGAGATTATGCAGTTGCGTTTTTTCCAGGCTTCTTGCTTGGCTATGTTTTATATGTATCACTACATTATTTAATGCATACAACCAAACCGCCCAAATTTGCCCCATTGGCGAAATTATGGAAAAGTCATGCTTTGCATCATTATAAATATCCCGAAACTAAATCATTTGGAGTATCTACAAAATTATGGGATATCATATTTGGCACTCTACCAGATTGATAAATTATACCCTCTATCAGTTAGTAACTGAATTCTTCGTTTGTCTTAATAACGTTGAATTAAAATCTTTTGGCATAAGTAGTTGGGAGCGGCGGAACTAACTAGTAAGGCTTCACATACACCGTATGGAATGAGCCAAACAAACTATTTACTGATACTGCAATCAAGCATCCGGAATACGGAATCAGTCTAATTGGAGAAACTATTTATACGTTGAAGAGGAAATTTGCATTTGAAACGCAAATCGGGGAAATATAGGATATGACCAAAAAAAGTCCCTACTCATAGGGGGCTATGGAACACCAAACTCATATCGGCCGATGCGAATATAGTATGAGAATAGCCACTGCTGCCGCCAAAACCTGAAGGCAAAAGCCCACCTATGCCAGCACTGGAACAGTGAAAGCGAAACGAACACTGCTGATAACGAACGCCAAAGAACCACCAGCCGAAAAGCCGGAAACGAAACAAATAAGTATACATAATGAATAATGATAAAGTGACACCCCGGCAACCACACCAGGGAAAGCTATGATCCCCGGAAGGTCTGAAGCAAATGCAAGCGGCCAAGCCGGTTTACGGCGGGCTGGGTTGAGCGGTAGATAAATAGGCTTGGATTCATTTTAGGCTTGTCATTTCCCGAAGAGCAACCGGAACTTTGCTTTTTCCTGTGTGGGGAATACCGAATCGAAATCCAGATGTTATCAATATTATGTTAAGTAGACTCTGTTGAGCGTTGGCCAGTCAAAATACCGGGCGTGGGTCGGCTTGTGGGCGGATAGTGATTATTTTGACTAGGGTTTTTGAATACTTTTGGGCCTATGCCAAAAGTATTTGCCTGCCCGGCATGAGGGCATATAGCGAACACCTATGAAAGCGAGATTGACTTGTGAGCAATTGTAGTTCTGCTAGATGAGATTCACTAGCCGTGCGCCCAGATCTCCGTTGCATTACGTCAGGAATGACGTTCAAGAGAATGACGCTGCGGACAGAGAGCGTTGGATAAAGCAAGTGTATCACAGGCAATTTTCTAACGTCTGAGAATTGCGTAGATGAATTAATCCTGTACAATTATCGAATATCGGAAAATAGAACATCGCAATTGCCTGGGATTCTCTTGCTGTTGAATGGCCAATATTCCCGCCCAAGCGGGAAAGCGCGATGGCAAAAAAACTTTATCAGTCGTGGTTGGTAAGGGCACGGCGTGGGTCGGCAGACCTGGCTATAGATAATTGATCTTACCAGCAGTGAACAAAATTTATTACGTAACATAGTCGCTGCGGTATCGAACGAGATGTGGCCAGGGCTACAGCGCGATGGCGCAGCGGCTATTTACACATAACACAAATTATATAACATGGGAACCGCCAATCAAAAAGTCAAACAACAGATGCACTACACGAACATACTCGCCAGCTTTGCTGGTTAACATAATATCATTATATAAGCAAGGGTTTAGCGTGGGGATGGATTGCACGGCGCAGGCACTGCGGGCCAGGAATGCAAATCCATAGCTTTGTTATATAATTTATATTATGTTAAGTCAATGTCTGAAAACCCTACTTCTGGCCAATTCATTACCTCTACATAACTTCTTGATATCCATATGCTTAAAACTAGTTACTCCAATCAACACATCTCTACGTACCGTTCAAATCTTGCGTGGAGCCATGCAGCGATTGGCTCAAGTCCTACGTCTCTACAGGAAACATCCCAATCATCCATGAATCCATACACCCATGGCGAACTCACTCTGGAAGTTCTGCAAGCACTGGAGACGCTCAAAGGAAAAGCTCAGATCCACTCGCACCATGAGATCCACCAAATCCTACAACAATCCATTGACCACATCCAACATACCCATCACACTCCGGTGGCACCTAAAATCAATTTTGCAGAGCGCATCCTCGGACGGCTTCTGCACCAATGGCTACGTCTGGAGTAGTCTGATCTCTGTATGTATATTATTGATGGAATAAGCGAAACTCCTCATCGCTCAGCAGTCTGGAACGAATGATGAACCGCACACCTAATGGAATTTCTAATGAGAAATTTGAGCCTCGTCCGGGAGTCACATCTACAGTCAGGTGCGTATGCTTCCAGTAGTCGTATTGGTCGCGCGACATGTAGAACGGGCAGTCGGCTATGATTCCCAGCTGGATATCGCTTTCTCCCACCTTAAAATCTCCATTCTCAAAACACATAGGTGACGAACCGTCACAACATCCGCCACTCTGATGAAACATCAGTGGCCCATAGCGCTCCTTCAATTGATCTATAATCTTGATGGCATCATCCGTTACACTTATTCTTTGGGTCATATTATCTCCTCTATTGATGAGTGAAATCAGGTGGCTCATTCACTCCTTACTTAACATAATAATGGAACCAGAAACGATTACATGCCCGGGATACTTTCCGGGCATGTCACTCATCACACTTCTGGTGACTTAGAAAAAGCCAAGCTTTTCTTTATCGTAACTGATTAGCATATTCTTGGTATTGCGATAGTGATTTAGCATCATCTTATGGGTTTCACGTCCAAACCCTGACTTCTTATACCCTCCAAATGGTGCGTGTGCCGGGTACGCATGGTAGCAGTTGACCCAAACCCGACCAGCTTTGATGGCACGTGGCATTTGATAGATCTCATGAGCGTCTCTGGTCCAAAGTCCGGCTCCCAGTCCATACAAGGTGTCATTGGCAATCTCCAGGGCTTCTTCCATCGTTTTGAAAGTGGTCACTGAGGTCACCGGCCCGAAAATTTCTTCCTGAAATACCCGCATTTTGTTGTGTCCCTTGAAGATGGTGGGTTTTATATAATAACCATTTTCCAAACCTGAATTGAGCTGAGCTGCCTCGCCCCCGCAGAGTACTTCAGCCCCCTCCTGTTTACCTATGTCAAGGTAAGAAAGGATCTTTTCAAACTGGTCATTAGAAGCTTGTGCTCCCATCATGGTTTCTCCATCCAATGGGTGTCCCATTTTGATGGCATTGGTGCGTGCGATCACCCGCTCCATAAACTTGTCATAAATAGACTCATGTACCAATATCCGTGAAGGACATGTGCAAACTTCGCCCTGATTGAGGGCAAACATAACGGCACCTTCTACGCACTTGTCAAAGAAAGCATCATCCGCGTCGGCAATGCTGGGCATAAAAATATTGGGTGACTTCCCTCCCAGCTCCATGGTTACCGGAATCAGGTTTTCAGAAGCATATTGCATGATCAGGCGTCCGGTAGTGGTCTCCCCTGTAAAAGCCACTTTTGCCACTCTGGGTGAGGTAGCCAGTGGCTTACCTGCCTCCGTACCAAAGCCGGTCACCACATTCAGCACACCCGGAGGCACCACTTCTGCAATCAGCTCCATCAGTACCATGATACTTGTAGGCGTCTGCTCAGCAGGCTTCACCACAGTACAGCAGCCGGCAGCCAGTGCCGGGGCTATTTTCCAGGTGGCCATTAGCAATGGGAAGTTCCACGGAATGATCTGTCCCACCACACCCAATGGCTCCTGCAGGTTGAGACTTACCGTATGTTCGTCATGCTCAGACATGGTGCTTTCATCGCCACGAATCACCCCTGCAAAGTATCTGAAATGATCCACGCAAAGGGGCAAATCAGCAGCCCTGGTTTCACGGAGGGCCTTTCCATTGTCGATGGTCTCCACACGGGCCAGCATCTCCAGGTTTTCCTCTATGATATCTGCAATCTTCAGCAGCACATTGGCCCTGGCAGCAGCTGATGTAGTGGACCAGCTGGAGAAGGCAGTATGCGCGGCATCCAGCGCTTTATTGATGTCTTCCTGATTGCCTCGGGCGGCTCTGGTAAATACCTTTCCATCGATGGGGCTAATGTTGTCAAAGTATTCTCCCGAAGATGGGGCCACCCATTTTCCACCAATGAAGTGATCATATGCGGGCTTAAACGGAGGGCGCTCTACCGCCTTGTGTTCCTTAGTTAATGTTTCCATTTTTTGTAGTCTTTTAGTTTTACCTAAAAGTGCTCCCATTTTACTGATCCCTTTTTGGTGAGCGTCTAAATCCATTTGGTCAGCGTCTCTACTTTGTAATTCTTGTAATTTGAAGGCTTATCTATTCCGCATCCGAGTGATATTATCAATAAAATAGTTTTAAATTTAGAAACTTCACAAACCGGAAAAGCCTTGAGAAAGTACCTGATCGAACGATTTCCGACCCATGACGAAAGGTCGTTATTTACCCTGGTGGAAAACAGGACAGCTTATTCTTATGAAACCTGCGAGCTCAACCTCTTCGAAACCCATGAGCAGGCAGAGAATGTGCACCTGACTTTCGACCATTTTGTGTTGACCAGTATGCTCTCGGGCAAGAAAGTGATGAAGCTGCCACAACGTGCCTCTTTCGAGTATTTACCGGGGGAGTCGGTGATTCTCCCACCGGGCGAAATGATGAATATAGACTTTCCTGAAGCCCGGAAGCTCAACCCCACACAATGCATCGCGCTGACCATTTCCGATGAGGTGATCAAAAAAACCATCGATATGTTGAATGAATACCACCCTAAAGCTTCATCCTGGGGTGATTGGCAGATTGATCCTACCATCTTTCACCTGACTAATAATCTGGAATTGGCAGACACTGTCAACCGCATCGTTCGGATCACTAAAAGTGAGCAGGGAAAAGCCAAGGATATGATGGTGGAGCTGACACTTCGTGAAATGGTCATCAGGCTCATGCAGACACAAGCCAGGGTGATTTTTGAATCTTCTTATTCGGTATTATCCGCCAGCCACCCGCTGGCGGCGGCCATTCGCTTTATTAAATCTAACCTGCGAAATAAAATAGATCTGAGCCGCCTTGCTAACCAGGCTTGCATGAGCCGGGCAAGTTTCTTCAAGAAGTTCAAAGAGACTATGGGGGTCTCTCCCGCTCAGTACATATTAAAAGAGCGCATCAAGCTGGCCTGCCACCATCTAAGTACTTCTGATATGTCCATTACTGAAGTTTGTTTTGCCTGTGGGTTTGAGAATCTCTCTCATTTTGTTACCACCTTCAAGTCGGAAGAAGGTATGACTCCCGGAAGCTGGAGGCTTCACGAAACCAAGTGATTTCATGCAGTTGTGATCAACTAGTCAGTTAATTCTCCACATTGATTCGTTAAAAATGTTTTTATAGCCCTTAAACAAACAAAGCCCGAACATTCGGGCTTTTGATCGTATTTTGCTGGGAATGAATCTCAGGAGGCCAATACTTCGTCACCTTCTCCCTCTACTGGCGTCAGTTCTTTCTCTTCACAGAGATAATCAAAGCAAGCACGCTTCTTTTCATCACTCAGGTCATTCCAGATGGTTTTCAAACTCCTCAGCGGAATGGACACACGCTCTACGGCCAGGGCGGCACTGAATTTTTTCCATCCAAAATCTTTGAACACGCTCTCTTCCTCCAGTAGTTCATCATTATCAATCACCTTATCGCAAATGGACTTGAGGTAGCCATCCAGCTCGTTTTTAGCCAGAATCAATTCATAATCCATTGTATCCTGATTGAGTCTGATGGTATCCACTGCCTTGTACTCTTTCTTGATTTTTTTATAAACCGAATTGATCTCGTCAATGCCGCGGGCTGAAATTTTGATGGTGCTCATTTTTAGGGGTTTTGCAGTAGGTTCATAAAGGTCAACAACTATACATTCGTAAAACAACAGATTTACGCCAACAGGAATAATTCCCTGATGAACAGAAAATATTGGCGGTGGTTTATAAAAAATAAGGTCTGACTTAACAACCTTAATAACGGTGGAGATTAAATGTATAAAAAAAAGCCGTCAAAAGTATTTTTTTGACGGCTTTTTCGTGATTTCGTTGTGAAATTTACATCGAATCAAGTTTTTTATTCATCGCATTGGCCTTTTCTTTCATCTTCAGCTGCGTGTAGATGTAAGCGAGGGTTTCCATTGCTGTTCGGTCAGAAGAATTGATCTCATGTACTTTCTCCCATTGTGGCAGAGCATCTTTCAATTTTTGATTGATGACTGGCTCCAACTCTCTCGCCTTTTTCTGATCTGCCTTGGACATGCCCAGGCTATTGCTTTCTTTGATCGTTTCGTTCGCCTGGTTAATCAGGATTACCCCGTAGTTGAAGTTAGCTTCAAAGTGGTTTGGATCGATCTCAATGGCTTTCAGGTATGCTTTGATCGCACGCTCTTGTTCCTTCAACTCATCATTAATCACCGCCAGGGTAAAGTATAGATTGGCATTGTCAGGTTCACTTTCAATGGCCTCCTCAAGGTTACTTCTGGCCTCATCTATTTTACCCATGTTGATGAGTAGATTGATTCGGTTCTTTTGTAAAGTGCCATCCGAAGGATATTTTCCAAGGGCTTCATCTACCACCGCCAAGGCTGCTTCCTTATCGTCCAAAGCTGAGGTAAGGATGCTCACGTAGTTGTAATACAAATCCTTGCTGGTCGCGCCATTATCGATCGCTAAGCGGTAGTTTTTGGTAGCTGCATCGTACAGCTGGCCATTGTGAGCTGCATAAGCCGCGTTGATATAGGCATTGGTATCATCCGGAACAATGTAGTACGACTTCTCAAAAGCGTCCACAGCCGTCTGATATTCGCTATCCTGAAAGGCCATTACCGCCTTATTGTAGTAATAGGAGTAGTAGTTGCTGATCTGCTGCTCTTTCAAAACTGGAATACCCATCATGCCAGTCACATAATAACCCTTGCCTTCAGGGTCTATTTCATCCGCTTTATTGAATGCTGCTACAGCTTCCTCCAGCGCATTGTCTGAAAGGCTCGCGTATTGCTCATTGGAAGTGGTATCGATGGTAGCGTAAATGAGTCCGCGGTAATACCAGGTTTTCCCGTCATCCTTTACTTTTTCGTATTCGATGGCAGCATCGATGATTGCTTTGGCCTCAGCCAGGTCTCCATTTTCCCGGGCCTGATTGGCCTTGGTGATCTTAGGCTTCTTTTGGGCATAACCTGCAAGGCTTACAACCAATGCCATCATGATTATGTAAGTACGTTTCATTGTCAATTTTATTAAGGTTATCTATTAAAGTTTAGTCTACATTCTCTTCATTAGGGCTCTGAGTCGCTCCTTCTTCTCCTCCCTCCGGCTCATCATCTCCCTCAATATTGGAAATTTTTTCTACCGCTGAGATGGAATCATCATCATTTAGCCTGATCAGTCTCACTCCCTGAGTGGCTCGACCCATCACCCTGAGGCTGGATACTTCGGTACGTATAGCGATGCCCGAACGGTTGATAATCATCAAGTGATCCGTTTCTTCCACATCTTTAATAGCGACCAAAGCACCTGTTTTCTCAGTGATATTCATGGTTTTCACACCTTTACCACCTCGTTTGGTGATGCGGTAGTCAGAAAGATCGGAGCGCTTGCCATATCCGTTTTCTGATACTACCAGGAGGTCTGCCGGCTCCTTATGGTCAACACAGACCATGCCAACCACAAATTCACCCTCTTTCATTTTGATACCGCGCACCCCGGCTGCCATTCTTCCCATTGGCCTTACATCCGATTCGTGGAAGTTGATCGCACGACCAGTGTTCGAAGCAATCACGATGTGATTGTCCCCGTTGGTCAGACGCACATTCAGCAATTTATCGCCTTCATTGATGGTAATCGCATTGATTCCGTTTTGTCTCGGACGACTGTAAGCTTCCAGGGTGGTCTTCTTGATGGTACCGTTTTCGGTACACATGATCAGGAAGTTGTTGTTGATGTAATCTGGATCATCCAGGTTCAATACATTGATCACTGCACGAACTTTATCCGCGGGATCTATATTGATCAGGTTCTGGATAGCCCGTCCCTTAGCAGTTTTGCTGCCTTCAGGAATGGCCCACACTTTGTGCCAGTACACTTTACCAAATTCTGTGAAGATGAGCAGGTAGTTGTGGTTAGTCGCCACAAAGAGGTGCTCCGTAAAGTCGTCACTTTTGAAAGTGGCCGCTTTTGAGCCTACACCACCTCTGTTTTGCGTACGGTATTCGATCAGCGGAGTACGCTTGATGTAGCCCTCACGAGAAATGGTCAAGACCATCTCATCATCAGGAATCATATCCTCAGCGGTAAACTCATCCGCAGCATGCTCTATGTACGTGCGGCGCTCATCACCATAGCGGTCTTTCACTTCCAACAGCTCTGTCTTGATGATTTCCATTCGCTTACCTTCATCGGCAAGAATAGCCTTCAACTCTTCGATCAAAGCCTTCACTTCTTCGTATTCCTTGATGATCTTCTCACGCTCAAGACCGGTCAGTCGCTGCAACCTCATGTCGAGAATGGCGCGTGCCTGAATCTCGCTGAGTTTGAAGTTCTCCATCAGTCCCAGTTTTGCAATCTCCGGATCACGTGAGCTTCTGATCAATTTGATGACTTCATCCAGGTTATCCAGAGCGATCAGATAACCTTCCAGAATGTGTGCCCGCTTCTCTGCTTCCTCCAGCTCGTACTGGGTTCTGCGGATGACCACCTCATGTCGGTGCTCCACATAGTACTTCAATAAGTCCTTGACATTTAATGTCTTAGGCCTACCTCCTACAAGTGCTACGTTATTCACACTAAAGGAAGACTGAAGCTGTGTTTGTTTATAGAGGTTGTTGAGAACGATGTTCGGAATGGTATCCTTTTTCAGTTCATAAACAATCCTCATACCATCTCTGTCCGACTCGTCTCGGATATCAGAGATGCCATCAATTTTCTTTTCATTGATCAGCATGGCAGTCTTCTCGATCATCGATGCCTTGTTGACCATATAGGGGATCTCAGTCACTACGATTTGCTCTCGCCCTGACTTCATGGTTTCTACTTCCGCCTTGGCCCTCATGACCACTCTGCCGCGGCCAGTTTCGAAGGCCGTGCGCACACCCTGATACCCGTAGATGATACCACCTGTCGGGAAATCCGGTGCTTTGATATGCTGAGTGAGTTCTTCGATGGTAATGTCATTGTTGTCAATGTAGGCAACAGCGCCATCCACCACTTCTGACAGGTTATGAGGGGCCATGTTGGTGGCCATCCCCACCGCGATTCCACTGGCTCCATTGAGCAGCAGGTTGGGCAGCTTGGCGGGAAGTACCGAGGGCTCCTTCAGACTATCGTCAAAGTTGGGTGAGAAATCAACAGTATTCTTATTGATATCCGCCAGCATTTCTTCTGCAATACGCTTCAGTCTGGCCTCAGTATATCGCATCGCTGCCGGTGAGTCACCGTCTACCGATCCAAAGTTACCCTGACCATCGACCAACTGATACCTGAGTGACCAGGGTTGCGCCATACGCACCATGGTATCATATACTGCTGTATCGCCGTGTGGGTGGTACTTACCCAGTACCTCTCCTACGATCCTGGCTGATTTCTTATAGGGCTTGTTATAGTTCACTCCCAATTCCAGCATTCCATAGAGAATACGCCTGTGAACCGGCTTAAGACCATCTCTTACATCGGGCAAGGCACGTGAGATGATTACCGACATTGAATAATCAATGTAGGCTCCTCTCATTTCATCTTCTATGTTGATTGGGATAATGTTCTGCCCCGGGTAGGTTCCTGACTCTCCTTCAGGTAGGTTTTCACTATCGTCTGACATGAAAAAGCTTTAAAAGTTTACCTTAAAAACAAGTCGCAATTTAAGCAATTTTTTTCGGTCTGAACTGCTTTAATAGGGGTCTATTTTTCTCCTGTTCTTCAACTTGTAACGCCATAGTCTGCGGTGGTTTTCGCCCACTTTTGGATTCTGCTTTTTCCACATGGGTTGACCCCTCACTTCCATGAGTCTTCCGCTGGCAGGATCAGTGATTACATGCTTCAATTGTACGTGATCACTGGCCATAGGAGACCTTGGTATTTCCGGGATATTAATGCTGATTCCCACCTGGACCATGAAGGCAGAATTGGTATGGCGGATGCTGGATGCATCGGGCAGATTGATGACATAGCTTTTGATGTCATAGCTGGGGCGTATCACCACCCTGAAATACTCAGAAAGGTTATGCTCAATGTTTACCCCTATGTTGGTATAAAAATTCTGACCAATCCCAATGGCGTTGGTATTTATCTCTTTCCCCGGTTTAGCCCGGCCCAGTTGCACCTCCAGCACAAAGGTGTAATCCCAAAACTCATAAAATTCATAGCCCATCATTCCAAAATACTTGATGTAATGGGTTTGTTTAAAATCTGGCTCGTACGGGCGAATCACTTCCTGATACACGGATGGTTTGAGGGGAGTCATGTAGTGTCTCTCATACTGAAAGCCCAACCCGATTCGAAATTTCTGAAAATCGTAGTGTGCTGAGGCCATGACGGGAACCGTAGAAGCAATAGATGAGAAGCTCAGTCCCATGGTATCGGCATCCCCGATGAACTGTCTGTTCCTTAGGTCTGGATTGTTGACCGGGTTTTCCAGGTAATCATATGGCACATCAAAGACATCATCCAGATTCACTTCTTCTCCGGCTGTGGGATTGCTCATCCAGTGCTGATAACCAGAAAATACCGGTCCCAACTCATTCTGTTTGCTGAGAATCAGCTGATTTTCACCATCCTGATAAAAGTAAAATCCGGCCAGATCATGTTTGTAATTGGTGGCCGCGTATCCTGTGGAGACCGTCCACCCTATTTTGTTGGCCAGTACACGAAAGGGAGACCTGTAGATATCATATTTCTGATAGATATCCTGTGCCTGCGCAGCAGACCACTGATAAGCCATGAGAAATGTGCATACAAATATGAAGAGCCTACGCAATACGATCCTGTTTGAATTCTAAAATTAGGGATAATATGAATCAATTGATACCAATCACCTCAATTTCGAAGACCAAAGGTGTATAGGGCGGTACTTTTGACGCATAGGATGGTATTATTTCAAGATCAGCCACCTCTGAAGTGATGTTGTGCGGGATCACCACGGCACTTTCTCGATAGGCAAGGTAAGAAGGGATTACAATCAGCGCTCGCTCCTGAAGCTGCATGCGCTGCACGCCAGTCTCAAAACCTGGAATCACCGAACCAGCGCCTAAGTAAAATTCAAATACGCTGGCGTTGGGCGCCCGGTCGAAGACAGTTCCATCCAAAAAACGCCCTTCATAAGTGACCGAAATAAACTGCCCGCTCTGGGGAGTCGCTCCGGTACCGGCCTTCAGCCGCTTGTAGACCATTCCGTTGGCAAGCATCTCAGGTTGATTGAGCGGATAAGTCACCGTATCCCTCAGGTTATTGTCTGTGACATAATCCGCGATGGCTGAGACCTCAGCATCCAGTATGTCATTTTCTGATCGGACATCCAGCAGTTCAAGCTCCACCGCCATGGTGGCTCCCGCTGGGATCAATACATTGGGGAAGGCATGATCACCATAAGCCAAATAAGAAGGCAGCACAAAACCCCACTTCTCCCCTTCTTTCATATAACTCAGGGCTTCATCGATCCCGATTGGGTAAATAGCATTGGCATTCTTCTTCACCACCACCGTATCTAAACTGCGAATGCTGGTAGAAGCAGAATCCGCACCCAGGACCCATATCTTGTAGGAAATAGAAAGCACAAAACCCGCTGATGGCACCCCTCCTGCTCTGATAGGGTACGCATATAAGCCGGATTCACTTATGCTCACATCCACGTCCAGTGAATCAAAATGCGCCTGAATCCGGGCTTCTTCCTCCGCTACAGTATCTACCTCATCCTCCTTGCAGGAGATGAATGATAAGATGAGCAGAACCATGATAAAGGGTGGAAAATTCTTCATTAAAAGCCAAAACGAACGAATGCACAAAAGATTATGCTTCGAAATTACGCTTTTTGATCAAAGGTTTTGCAAAACATCTGGAAGACTGGCAACTTATTCAATCCCATCTGCTCACCAATTTTGAGCATTTGCAAATATTCGTTGCGCCCGATGTGGCGATTGGTACTGATGATTTCTTCATCGTTCTCCAAAAAGAAACTGGCGATAAACCGGATCAGAATGTATGGGGTATTAAGCACAGCCTTTTTATACTCAGGGTACGTTACCTCAGCTTCCTCATCAAACTTTTTCTTTTCCAGCCGCTCCATATCGAAAGATACGTGCATGGCCACCTTCAGTACATTGAAGAACTTATCAGACCAGATATCATATTTCTTCAACAAGAACTTCATGGCATATACCACAGGATCCTTTTTCATGAAATACCCGCCTTTCGAAAGTTTTCGGGCTTTCTTATTCAGCGCTAACTCCTCGAATAGACTCACCGTGCCATCCGCCAGCGCAATACCCACCGTTGGAGCCATCATGATCAGGGAAAAGAAGTCATGGTCGCTGATCTCCAGATAAGGCGCTTCATTTTTGCAAAAATCTTTCTTTAAGGCCTGGGTAGCTTCCAGTACCTCAGGAAGCTCAACCATGGTTTCTATTTCATATTCCGTGAACATATTCTGGTCTCTGTTTGGATTCGTTTGCCTGAAAATAACAAAATTCTTGTCGTAATTAAAACCTTCGGGTAAATAGGGCTCCTTCTTTCAATCTCACCACCATGAAGGTTAAACTTAATAATTTAGATTTCTGCCCGTTCAGGGGTCTTTTTGACTATAAGGGGTGCATTATTACCAAACCCGGAAAACATCAACATCATCTGATATAAATAAAAAAAGGACTGAATCTCAGTCCTTTTTCTCATCTCTATTCTGTATCGCCGGTGCTCTCTTCCTGCTCCGAAGATTCGGTCTGCAGTTGGGCATATATCTCATCATACCTGGCCTTCACTGTTTCATCCTTCTTAAGGGCAGTTTTCACTTTGTTGTAAAGCCCTGCTCCAATGTCATCTTTAATTCGTGACACATATCTTTCTTTGAATTTCGCGGCTTTGTCATCGATTCTGTTTCTAATGGCGGTATATACTGCCACCTGAGCCTCTGTAGCTTCGACACTCTCCAATTCACCCTTTTTGTCAGCTTTGCTCAACTCGTTGTACTGGGCATTGGTGAGGTCTGTGTTCTCCAACCAAATGGCTACTGAATCACTCACCACACTGCTCAGCGCTGCCTTTTCGTTTTCTGCCCATACCATCACAGAGGCATAAGTCGTTAGTTCTTCATCTGTAAAAGTGTCTTCCTGAGCCCAACCAACTACACCTACCAATAGGAACAACATCATTGTTACTGCTTTCTTCATCATATCATTTTTTAAGTTTTCACATTCAAACAGCTGGCAAGTTTATGAAAGCCTGGCCAAAAATGACAGTAAAAAAGCACTAACGTTTGTATTCCAGGGATTGAAATGAATGAAAAAGGGTTTCTCCCTTGGCTGCCGTAAAGGAAAAATCCTGGGTGGACGTGGCGCCGGAGCTACTGATGGTCTTGAGTGTCACCGTATTTTCACCGGTATTGAGCGGCACGCGACTATAGTAAATGTCGTGTGGTATGGTTTGCCAGTTTCGGGTGTCAGCCTTTTCAGTACTGGCATTGAAGATGCCCACCATCAGCGACAAGCCCTCTCGGATAGCTTCTTCACGTCGTTCCTCTTCGGTCTTCTTCTCTCCACTGTCTCCCTGAGGGCCCCTGATGGCCATCTCCACAGCCTTCTTAGTGGCCGCTCTCAATAGTCCCTTAGCCAGCTCCTGCATCATCCGCTCCTCCAGAGTTTTGAACGCAATGGCATTAACATCCTCGGCCAGCTCCAGTGGATAGCGTGTCTGATTCGTTTCCAGTACTGCTCGTTGAAAATAAGGTTTACGCTCCTCATACTTTGGAAAAGCCACTCTGAACAATCGCAGATCAGTCAGTTGAGACTTTTGATCCGGCCCGCTAATGGCATAAGGGAAACTGAAATTGTGTTCATCATTCACAAAGGTGACAAAACCATCGCCCCCATCTACAGCGGTAAAATTGATAGACCATTCTGATTTGACAGGACCTAGCCCATTGTGCCAGAAAAACACCAATTCCTGAGATGCGGCCGGGCTATATTTCATATTGAACTTACGCTCGTAAAAATCCAGCTCAGTATAAAAACCATTCAGATGAGCAGCGCGGAGCAAATCCTGCTTAAGTTGGTTTGGGGCATCCAACCCAAACAATCGCTTATAGTCGCCTTCATAGATGTTGTAGGCATTTCGGTAGGCAATGAACGCATTGTTGATCTCGCCACTGGCCTCATAGATGATGCCCATAAGGTTGTGCACAAAGGCATCCTCCTTGTATTTATTATCCGATTTATACTTGTCGCTGAGCTCGTTCTGTCGGTTGACTAAGCGTCGGCACTCTACGAGTGCCGACTCATAATCTTTCATTTTCAGAAAATTCAACGCTTTGTAGTACAGCAGTAACAAATGCTCATGATCTTCTCCCGGATACACGATGGTATTGGGGTTGACCAGGAATGAGGCAGCAATGCTGGCGTAGTTTTTTTGATAATCCTCACCAAACAAGTAAGCCTTCTCCAGCCATTCATTGCTTTCTTCCAGGTTTCCAAGCATGCTATTCACTACACCCTGATTGGCAAAGTAGAGGAATTGGGCCTTTTTCTTAGCCGCCTGCTTGTTGCTGTTCAGCACCCGCTCAGCCGCTTCCAGATTACCCTGCTCAAAACTCTGATTGAACTCAGAATTGATCTGATAATAAGTAGCACATGAGAAGGTAGAACAGGCCAGAAAAATGATACTGGCTGCCTTAATCCATTTGACGTTCACGCGGTGTTGTGGATTTAATTTTTGATGAATTTTTTGATCTCCTTGTCTCCTATCCAGACTTTTTCGTTGGTTTCGAGGTTGGCCAATTCGAGGTTTACTTTGTAATTGACCACCTTCTCATTCTTATAGGAGTCAGTCACAGCGGTGATTACACCAAACATCATAAAGTCAGCTCCGAGTTCTCTGCCCCATTTCGATTGAGTTTCCGGTGAAGCAAATTCACCCTGGTCTGCACGTTCTTCACGCAGTTTTTCTCTGAAGACCGCATTCTGGACAATTCTCACCATTCCTGAATTGATAAACTCCCGCTCTACGTCCTTGATGAAAGTTTCCGGCTCAATGTATTCAGACGTTTTGTTTTGGATCATGCCTACGATCACCACAGGCTTACGTCCATTCGCACGACTGAAATCTTCTCTCCAGGGTCTGTTCAGTACGTCATTGATCATTTCGTCCGCCACCAGCTTAGAATCGGTATCGTTCCATCGACCACTCAGGTCTATTTGCTGATCTGGGCTCACTCTCGTGACCGTACGATTGGTACATGCTACGGCGATGCTTACCAGTACCAACATTAAAAAGGTGTGTTGAATTTTCATGATTTTGTTAAGTTTTTGAATTTGAATAAACCGCAGTATTAGACGTAAAACTAATGCTAAAGTTCTGCTGTGAGCTTAATATTCAAAAACCTTGCCGATAATGAGTTGGGGATGGCAAATTGGGCACCATTTACATCTTCTATCCAGGTATAGGACAGCGTATTATCAGCTGCAAACGCATTGAGCACTTCCAGACGCACCCAGAGCTTATTGAAGAAATTATTGATGGAAAGATTAAATTGTTTGGAGAGGCCGAGATCGGCCCGATAGTACTCGTCTCCACTGAAGGCATTTCTGAGGTCTTCTCTATTGGGTGGCCCAAAAGGGTAACCCGAGCCAAAGACCAGATTCAGGTAGACCCTGAGCGTGGGATCTCCGGGCATATGGTCCTCGAAATAGGCGGCGAGGTTGATCCGCTGATCACTCGGGCGTCTGATAAAACCCTGTCCATCGTCTTCGATGTTTTCCTGAGTTTGCAAAAAGCCAAGGCTGAACCAAGACTGAGTCCCTTTCACAAACTCACCATTGATCCTGAAATCCAGGCCACGAGCGAAGGCAGTGCCTGTCTTATCCGAATAGTACCTCAGCCGCACATTGTCTATATCGTAGGGAATGATGTCAAATAGCTGCTTGTGGTAGACATCTGTGGTGAACAAAAATGGACGGCCCCACATGTAGAACAGCCTGGTAAAGCCTGCAATCAGGTGAATGGACTTCTGCGCATAGACGTTGGATCTGAGCTCACCATCGAACCCTCGGAGTTCACGGTAAAAAGGAGGCTGCTGATACAGGCCGGTAGCGACCTTGAATGTCGTGAAATTAGCCCACTTGGGTGCCCACCGGTAGGATACTCTGGGACTGATCAGGATTTGACCATTGTAATCCCAATAGGTCGCCCGAACTCCCGAACTAATGGCATGCACCGAGTCATTCCACAAAAAAGTGTTTTGAACGTAGGCAAAATACTGTCGCGTGCTCAGATTGATGTCATTAAAAACTGAATTGGTCAGATGCACATAATCGGAAGAGTCTATAAAGGAATATTCATTGATGTGATCATTGATTTGCTGAAACGTAACCCCTGCTCCACCCTCCAACACATGATTCACATTGAGTAAATATTCCCACCTGCTTTCTAAGGTTTGAATGCTAGCTTCCAGGTCGTTTCGTCCGTAATCATAGTTGGTACCAATGCCGCGAACCACCACACACTCATCAAATGACGAGGAGTTGGGGTTGTTGTTGACATCACAGAGGCGGTAAGCCCCTTCCACATCAAATTGCTCCTTCTCTGAAGTAAACATGGAGGAACCTATGAAGTGCGTTCGCAAGCGTTCGTTGAAGCGATGTGTCAATCTGAATCCGCTCTGATAGGTATCATAGCGCATGATTTCCCTTCCGATGAAAGCCGTTTGCAGCCTGAAATTTTGCTGTACGGATCCAAAATCGGTGGTTTGAGAGACCGGTTCGGTGAGGTACCTGTTGCGCCCATAACTCAGGAGGATATTCAGCTTGGTTTTGTTGATGTATTGTGATTTATTCCCTGACAAGTCAAAGGTGAAAAGGGACTGAATATCGGTATAGGTAGGAAAATATTGTCCCTTGGTTTCCAGGGTGTTTAGCAGGTACCTGGAATCCCGGTGTCTGGCCCCGATCAGGTAAGACATCTGATTGGTTTTGCCTCCGGCATAGGCTGTACCGCCCAATAAACCTATGGTCACAGCGCTCTCAATACTATCCGGCTCTTTGTACTCGATATTGAGGCTACTGGAAAGCTTATCTCCATATTTGGGCTCCCACCCCCCTGCATAAAACTCTATATCCTGCACCATGTCAGGATTGACAAAACTCAACCCTTCCTGACGCCCAGCATTGGACAGAAATGGTCGGTAAACCGGCATATCGTTCACATAGACAAGATTTTCATCAAAATTGCCACCACGAACGGAGTATGCCGAACTGAGCTCATTGTTACCAGACACCCCAGGAAGCGTCACAAGTACTTTATTGAAGTCTCCAAAAGTGGAGGGCAAACTTTTGGCGGATTTGGCATCTACTTTCTGAACATTCACAACTTCACTTTCCCGTAGCCCCTTGTCTTCAATCTGGACATCCTGGAGCCGGGTGGTGCCCTCCTTCATTTGTATCTCAACTGTTTTGTCTTGCTCCAGGGTATAGGCCACTTCCACCGGCTCATACTGAACGTGTGTAAACTGCAGGGTAACATTCCCCGTAGGCACCCTCAGTTCAAAGGCTCCTTCAATATCTGAAATAGCCCCCTGACTGGTACCTTTTAGTAGTATCGATACGCCGGGAACTTCCTCGCCATTGTCATCCAGGATTTTGCCTGAGATCAGTACCGACTGAGCCATCAGCTGGACACCCAGTAGCATTAAAAGAAAAGTGAGAACCGGCTTTATATGCATTCCGGTTACTAAACGTTTTTGAGAGAGATAATTGTCTGCTTAGGATCCGCAGATTGAAAAACAAAGCTTCCGGCCACCAACATATTGGCTCCTTTTTGAATCAGCGCAGCGGCATTTTCAGAAGTGACCCCTCCATCCACTTCGATCAGTAAGTCCGGGTTGATGTTAGCCGCCATAGAAGCCAGCTGCTCTACCTTGGCAAAGGTGTGAGGAATAAACTTCTGGCCTCCAAATCCGGGATTTACGGACATTATTAGTACCAGGTCCAGGTCTGCCAGCAGATCTCCCAATACTGATACGGGAGTATGTGGATTGAGCGCGACACCTGCTTTAATGCCCATAGACTTTATCGTAGCAATAGTCCGGTGAAGATGCACAGCCCCTTCATAATGCACGGTGATGATCTTGGCGCCACTGTTTTTGCACGCTTCCAGATAAGGGTCCACGTGGCTAATCATCAGGTGAAAATCCAAAGGTTTTTTAGCATGACGGGCGATGGCCTCCGTCACCGGAAACCCAAAGGAAATGTTGGGGACAAACACCCCATCCATGATGTCAATATGAATATAATCTGCTTCACTCTCATTGAGCATTTCTACATCCCGCTGGATATTGGCAAAATCTGCAGCCAGCATAGAGGGAGAAATCAGACATTGTTTCATATTCTAAATCTTTTTCAATTGAACTGTTTTCTTGAATTTCCTGGACCTGAGTGACAAAAAATAGGTTCCACTTCGGAGGTTATTTACTTCGATCTCCAATTTACGAGGCAGCGCCTTTGTAGAAATCTCCCGAACATATAGCTCTCTGCCCTGTATGTCGTAAAGTGATATTTCCACCTTGTTGTCAAACTCAAGGTTTCCAAAGTTAATAGTAATGATGTTATCGCGAAATGGATTGGGATATACCTTGAAAGTAGTATCAGTGACTGCAATGGGATAATGCGGAATACCGTAACCATAGAGGCTATCGGGAGCAAAGGCTTTATTGGCTGATTTTTTAATGGCCTCTATCACTTCTTGGTTGCTCCATCCGGGATTGGCCTGCCAGATTCCTGCGGCATAGCCTGCTATCTGAGGCGAAGCAAAACTGGTTCCGTTTCCTGTGGAAATCACCCCATCGTCTCCAGATACATAGAAAATGGTGGTGAATGCTCCCATGGCCATCACGTCAGGCTTCACCCGACCATCCGAGGTGGGACCTACCGAACTAAAACTGGACCGTGACCCATCCGGGTTCACACTACCGACTGCTAACACACCCGGAGCATCAGCAGGGCTGGTCACATACTTCCAGGAGCCATTCCCCTCATTGCCTGCACTCACTACCACTATGATTCCTCTTTCCACGGCCATCTCGGCAGCCTGGGAGACCACGGTAACCTTACCGTTCATATCCTGGTAGTTATAATTCATGGTTTTATCCGAAAAGGTGGAGTAACCGAGCGAACCGTTGATCACATCTGCTCCGGCACTGTCGGCATACTCAGCGGCCAGAAGCCAGTTATATTCCTCTATCCGATACTCACTCTTGATGTCTTCAGTCACACATAATAGGAACGAGGCATTTGGTGCTGTACCCGAAACATCCTCTCCATATGAACTGGCGATGCAGGATAATACAGCACTTCCATGATCATCAAACTGGAAAACATTGCCCGAATTGGAAATAAAATCCTTCGTACCCAACAATCGATCTTCAGTGAAGATGTGTTCAAAAGGTTCGTATTCATTGACACCCATAAAGCCATCATCAAACACCGCGATGATCATCCCCTCGCCTTTGTAACCCTCGGCATGCATTTCGTCAGCTCCTATAAGCCCGAGCTGTGCTCTGGTAGTCGATGTTACCCGGGAAGGCGCCTTAAACTCAGCCACGTTGGCCGTGGCTACCCGGGCATCAGAAAGTCTTTCCCCTTTAGCGATGTATTCCACACTGTCCACATATGCCAGTTGTGTGACCTGTATCAACTCATCATTTGTCATCTGCACCAATGCCGCATTGAACCACCTGCTGGTATAATAGACCTGTGCTCCAGTACTGCGCACGCCTGCTACATAGGTGGCATTCACAGGGAGATCTTTTTCTGTAATTGCAATCCCCATGCGGGAGCGTCGAGAGATGGCCCTTTCGCTCAGAAAGGCCTCCGGCTGGTCGATTGAGAAAGAAACTCCCTCCTTATCAGAAAAGAATACCATGTATCGATCCTTCTGGGAAAACACCAGGTGCCCGCACAACACAATCGCCAATACCAGCAGATGCTTAATTTGGGCCATATCCTACTAAATTCTGTTTCAAAATTCTACCGCTTTGTATTTCTCCCAACTCTCCACAATTGGCGCTGCAAAATTGAAAAGTAACATAATCCTTTTCTACCAATCCTATTCCTTTGGCGTACGTCTCCCTGCGCTCATCCTGATTCACTATATTTTCCTCAATGTCCTCAATAATCACCTCAATGAATTCTGATGCACCGGTAGATTGAAGATGAGCTGTCTCAGACAAAGCCTGATAATAATACATCTTTTCCGGTTGAGAATTGAATGCATTTCCATCCCATCTTTTTCCTACGATCACCGGAAAGGCCAATTTAGCATACGGGATGTTATTTTCAGTAACAATCATGATCTCCTTAAAACGCTGCAGCGTCCAGACCGAATCAAGTTTCCAATCAATAGAATCAGTGCTTTTGAACCTCTCTACCAGATACTTAACCGTACCATCCCCGCTGATGAGGGAGTCGGAGATGACTTCATTCAGGAAATATCTGGAAGTGTCACCACCAAATGCTCCAAAATTGATCTCCTCAACCCAATAAGTTCTGTACTGCCCCATTTCTACCGGAAAAAAATCATAACCCGGCGCTATACTGATCGCACTCGGCTCCTCTTCACAAGAGAAGAGAAGCAATAGAAATATCAGTATCAGAGAATTGCGCATCATACAAAAATAATATGCTACCTGTTAGAAATAGCAGGCATGCCCATTGGATTTTCCTGTCTGAAGCTGGATTTGATCCAACCACCACCGATCACGTCATTACCTTCATAGAAAACCGCAGCCTGGCCGGGTGCGATGGCTTTCACGCCATTCCCAAAATAGACCTTCATGGTATCTCCAATCTGCTCAATCACGGCAGGTGTACCGTTATCATTGTACCGCACTTTGGTGACCGTATCTTTCCGCTCCCCTTCAATACTCGCGTATTTCTGCATTGTCAGGTTCTTTACATACATGCCATCCCGCGATAGTTCATCGAAAGTTCCGAGTACCACACGATTGGTATCCTTCTGTATTTCAGTGACATACACAGGGTATCCTAATGCAATCCCTAATCCTTTTCTCTGACCTACGGTGTAGAACGGAAACCCTTCGTGAGTACCCACTACGGTACCATCTTCCAGGACAAACTCACCGCCTTTCACCTGCTCTTCCAAACCATCCACTCGCCTTTTCAAGAAGCCCCGGTAGTCATTGTCTGGCACAAAGCAGATTTCGTATGATTCCGATTTAGATACGAGCTCATGGAAACCACGCTCTGTGGCCATTTCCCTGATTTGAGATTTGTGCAGATGCCCTAAAGGATATTTGGTTCTGCTCAGGCTCTCCTGAGAGATTCCCCACAGGGCATATGATTGATCCTTGTGCTCATCTTTCCCTTTGGAGATCACATAGCGATCATTTTCGTGCCTCACATTGGCGTAATGCCCGGTAGCGATAAATTCACAATCCAGCTTATCCGCCCTGCGAAGCAGAGAGTCCCATTTGATGTGGGTATTGCAAAGCACACATGGGTTAGGCGTTCTGCCTTCCAGATACTCGCTGGTGAAATGATTGATCACATAATCACCAAATTCTTCTCTGATGTCAACAATGTAATGTGGGAAACCAAGACTGACGGCAATGTTTCTTGCGTCGTTGATGGAGTCGAGGCTGCAACAGCCTGTTTCTTTTTTGGATCCTCCTGAAGTCTGATAATCCCATGTCTTCATGGTCATCCCGATGACTTCATATCCTTCTTCGTGTAGCATCACTGCGGCCAGTGAGCTGTCTATGCCGCCACTCATGGCAACAAGTATTCTTCCGTGTTTACTCATAATGCGCTTCGCGAGGTTGAAAGCCTCGTTTACGGTTCGACAAAAAATCCCTTCAAAACTGAACGAGACCTATAAAAAAAGAACGGATACTTCCGTTCTGTTGCAAAGATAGCAGCTCAGGGACACCTATCCCCTATAACCATCCAATAACTTTATATTCAGGGTGATAAACGGTATTAATTGAGTTTGGAAATCAACTCCACCACGGCATCTTCCTTACTTCCTGCAAACCCTTCCAACAGCTCCCCATTTTTGAAAACAGCAAAGTAGGGCAAATTGGTCACGCCACCGGCACGTCGGGCTTCGGGACTCTTTTCAGCATTGACATCCAGAAAGGTCACTCCTTCGAATCGCTCATCATTGGAAAGTCTTTTAAATTTTGGTGAAAAAAGACGGCAGTTGCCACACCAATCCGCAAAGTATTTCACCACTACTTTCTCATTGGAAGTAATTACATTTTCAAAATCATTATCTGTGATCAGATCAACTGCCATATTCCTGTTTTTTTTGGTTTTGTAAAGCTTAGAAACTCAAGATTTGGTTTCTTTGTTCCGCAAAAATAGAAAAGGATGAGTTTAAAAACTTTTGTGAAGATTGGTAAAATAGAAAATCTCAGTGATGCCCGATACTGCGCCGGAATGATGGTGGACATTTTGGGTTTCAACCTGGAAGAAGGCACTGAGGGTTATCTTTCCCCCGAGCGATTCAAAGAAATTACAGATTGGGTAGCCGGAGTGTCGTTCTGTGGTGAATTTGCCCATGCTCAGGTGGCTGAAATAAAGCTGGCTGCTACTCAATATCCTGTAGAATATATCGAAACACAGAATATCGATCAACTGGAGGAACTAGCCGAACTGAGTCAAGAGCTCATTTTCAAGTTGGTTCTGACAGATGCCAAAGACCTCTCCAAACTTGAATCCAGTATCAACTATGCATCGGAGTTCGCAAAATTCATTAGCATTCACCTGACCGACGATTCCCAGAAGAATGAAGCGGAAGCGATCCTTTCTCAAATGAACTCCCGTCCGAAACTGCTCAGAGGGTATGAACTAACACACGAAAATGCCTTTGAAGTGGTTGATGATCCGATTTATTTTGGAATAGAACTAGAGGGCAGCCCGGAAGACCGCCCCGGATTCAAGGATTATGGCAATGTCATGGACATTTTGGAGGTTTTGGAAGAAGATTGACCCACATGCTCCAGGGCCTGAACCAAATCAGACCATATATCATCCACATGTTCCACACCTACTGATAATCGCACCATTTTTTCGGTGAGACCCAGTGCGTTCTTCAAGTCACGATCCACATCGGCATGTGTCATGCTGTACGGATGCTGTGCCAGGCTTTCTGTGCTCCCGAGGCTCACTGCCAGCTTGATTAACTTGAGGTGATTGAGTACCGTGAAGGCATCCTCTTCCACTCCTTTGATATCAAATGAGAGCATTGCGCCAGGAGAACTGTATTGCCGCTTATAAATGGCGTACTCCGGATGGTCTTCCTTGAGAAGTCCCAGGTAGTAGACTTTTTCCACCTTGGGGTGATCAGCAAGACGCTGAGCCAGAATAGCGGCATTGGAAGCTTGCTGATCCATTCTCACCTTCAACGTTTCCAGGCTTCGCATCAGGAGCCAGCTGGTCCACGGACCTGCCATATTGCCCACAAATGTCCTAAACCCCTTGACCCTGGCCATCAGCTGCTTGCTTCCCAGGCAGGCTCCCGCCACCACATCGCTATGCCCGCCGATATACTTGGTGGCCGAGTAGAGCACCAAATCTGCGCCGTGCTTGAGTGGGTGCGACCAAAGTGGCCCCATGTAGGTATTGTCTACCGCCAAAATGACCTGGTGATCTTCCCCGGAAAAATGGTCTCCCACTCGTCTGCACATTTCTATATCAATGAGCGCATTCGTTGGGTTCGCAGGAGTTTCTATATAAACCATCTTCAAACGGCCCTCAGCGGATCCTATTCGATCAATGATCTGCTGCTGACTTTCGCCAGGCCTGAACTCAAGCGTGTGAATGCCATACTGACAAAGGATTTTTCGAATGAAATGATCTGTACCTCCATAAATAGGTGCACTGTGCAAAAGGAGGTCTCCAGGCTTGAGGAACTCAAAAAGTGTGGAGGTGATGGCTGACATACCACTTTCAAAAACGGCACAGTCTTCTGCACCATCCCAAAGTGAAAGCCTGTTTTCGAGGATCTCCAAATCCGGATTGTTCAGTCGGCTATAGATGAGGCCGAGCTCCTCTCCTTCGTGCTTTTCCCGAAGGCCATAGGCCACTTCGAAAAACGCTTTGCCTTCTTCTGCAGATTTGAAAACAAAGGTACTGGTTTGAAAAATCGGGGGTTTTACGGCTCCTTCAGACAACTCTGGTCGGTAGCCGTATGACATCATTAAACTTTCGGGTCTCATGTGGGGTGCTTTTTTATCAAAGATAGCTGGTTGCCACATTACTTCTGGATATCCGAATAATATCAGTTAATAAATCTAAATCCTCACATTTTATAGAAATAATTTCTTAGAATAGTGCTTTCAAGGATGCAAAGCAGAAAAAATATCTGGCAAATGGACACCACGGATTTCAAAATATTGGACTTACTCCAGCAGGATGGTCGACTCACGCATAAACAAATTGCTGCGGAGCTGAATCTCACCATTACACCGGTGTATGAGCGTGTGAAACGCCTCGAAAGAGATGGGTATATCAAACACTATGTGGCGATTCTTGATCCCGACAAGCTCAATAAGTCACTGGTGGCATTTACCAGCATTTCCCTTAAAGAGCATAGCAAAACTTACATCAAGAAGTTTGAGCTGGAGATCACCAAAATAGCTGCTGTGGTGGAGTGCTACCACATTGCAGGGCAGTTTGACTACCTATTGAAGATTGTCATAGAAGACATGAAGGCCTACCAGGCGGTGGTTATCGACCAGTTGGCCTCCATGGAAAATATCGCCAATGTAAATAGTTCTTTTGTGATGACCGAGGTACAAAAATCCACCGCCATACCATTGGTTCTCTCATGATTTAATCCACGATTCTATTCAGTGTCACCTCGAATATAAGTGTTGAGTTGGGAGGAATCTTAACAACACCATTTCTTACAACGCTATTCGTTCCATAAGCATATTTTGAAGGTATGAACATGGTGATTGAGCCCCCTTCTTTGACATATGGCATCAATATTTCCCAACCTTCAATCAAAGATGAAAGCGTGTATTCAATGTTTTCATTCTTTTCAAATTCCTCATCATTGGCCAATAGTCTTCCTGAATAGTCCACCTTGATTTTGTCAGAAGGTACCGGATGGTCGCCAGTGCCTTCCTTGGTGATAATATATTTCAGTCCTTTGACAGTATCGGTCATGGCAGTAAGGTCATTGTTTTCCAGGTAGCGCTCTATCTGATATTGTTCAAATTCAAACTGCGTAAATATTCCGTGCAATTCTATATTGAAGATCAATATCGCATCAGCTGGAATGGAGCCATCTCCACTTCCATAATGACCATATCCATAAAAGGACGGCAGATACATGGTCATTTCCCCCCCTTCTTTCAGGTAAGGCACCAACACCTGCCAGCCTCCAATAAGGTTTGGACTCAGCTGCAAGAAGGCACTGTCCTGCTCGTCAAATACCTTTCCATTTGACAGGAGCGTTCCTTTATAATTCAAAAACAAAATATCATTAAGTTTAGGAGAATCTCCAGTTCCCTCTTTGACCATGGTATACTTGAGTCCATGACCACTGGTGTCCGTTTGAACGGTAAGCCCATTGTCAGCAATGTACTGGCTGATGATTTCCTGATCCTTTGTGTATTGAGCAGCACTGTCAAACACATCGTCGGATTTCAAACAAGAAGTAGTAAAGGCCAGTAGAATGATACTGAGTCCTAAAAGAACAGATTTTAATTTTGATTGAGTCATTTACTTTTGAATCGAAATTTTAAATACTTTATATCTTCACCCCTTTCCGTCCAGATGCGCTCATACTTGGTTTTTATGCCATGATGATCTGCCATCAGATCGGACTTATACAAATCCCGGGTGTATTCCAGGTTTTCAACTTTAAATTCCTGCTCCAGCACCTCAAGGGTATATTCAAAAAGTGAAGTGCTGTCGGTTTTAAACTTAAACCATCCATTTGGCTTACAGATCTGCTGGTACATCTGTAGGAATCGCGGGTTGGTCAGTCTCCTCTTCGCGTCCCCTTTTTTCGGCCTGGGATCGGGAAATGTAAGCCAAAACTCATCCACCTCTCCTTCACCAAAAAACTTGTCCAACATATGGATCTGACTTCTCAGAAAGCCGACCTGGTTTAGGCCCTTTTCAATGGCTATGGTGCTGCCCTGATGCAATCTATCCCCTTTGATGTCCACCCCAATGAAATTTCTTTCAGGTTGCACACCAGCCAACCCCACCGTGTATTCACCATCTCCACAGCCAAGTTCAACGGTGATAGGACAATCGTTTTTGAAATATAGTTGGTGCCAGTTTCCTTTTATTTCATCAAAAAGTGGCTTCCCTGGTTCGATGATGTTATCTCGCAGGGCATTTTCTGCAAATCGTACTAGTTTCTTTCTCACAAATGGTCAATTTCCGCGACCACAAAAGTACTACCACAGATGAGAATGAAGTCATCGGAATGGGCATTCTTTTCTGCTTCTTTCAAAGCTTCATTGACATTATCGAAACTTTTGCCAGGGAGTCCCATCGCTTCTGCCTGCATACGAAGGTCAGAGGCAGGAAGCGAACGGGGTACCGACGACTGTGTGAAATAGTAGGTGGCCTCTTTTGGCAACAGATTCAAAACACCCGAAATATCCTTATCCCTTACCATCCCTATGATCATGTGCAATCGCTTACGGGGCACCAATGAGACCTGGTCCAGGAGTTGGGCCATACCCGGTTCATTGTGACTCACATCTGCCACAACTAATGGTTTTTGCCTGATCATTTGCCATCGACCTTTGAGGCCGGTTTGAGTTTTGATGTTCGCAAATCCTGATCGAATGGCCTCTACATCTATGTCGAACCCCTGGCCTTTCAACTCACTGATCACACCCCATATTCCAGGGATATTTTTTAAAAAATAGTTGGCCGTAATGTCTGTCCTCAAGGTCATAGCAGGCTTATTGGTTTCCAATACCTCAAAATCCTGATGAAAAACGCCCTGTTCACCCGTAACAACCCTCATTTGCCGCATGATTTTCAATGGAGCCCCTACTTCCCGAGCTTTTGCTTCGAAGACCGATAACAGGTCAGGTTGGTCTGCTCCTATCACAACGGGCCGACCGGGTTTGATGATTCCGGCCTTTTCTCCAGCGATGGCCGGAAGGGTATTGCCCAGCAGGTCGGCATGATCATAGCCTATCATGGTGATGAGGCTCACCAACGGATCAATAACGTTGGTACTGTCAAGCCTGCCGCCCAAGCCCGTTTCGATAATCGCGATATCCACCGCTTCACTTGCAAAATATTGGAAGGCCATCGCTACAGTCACTTCGAAGAAAGAAGGATTAATAGCTTCAATCAAGCCCTGATGTTGTGTGACAAATTGCCCGACAAATTCCGGACTCACTTCGGTGCCACTTATCCGAATGCGCTCAGTGAATTCCTTAAGGTGTGGAGAGGTATAGAGTCCTGTTTTGTAGCCAGCGCTCTGAAGAATACTGGCCAACGCATGTGCCGAAGATCCTTTGCCGTTGGTGCCCGCAATGTGAACAGATTTGAAACTATTCTGAGGATCGCCTAAGGCCTCCAGGAGACGCCTGGTGTTTCCAAGGTCCTTCTTAAAAGCAACCGCCCCTACGCGCTGGAACATAGGAAGCCGCTCGTATAAATACGTCAAAGCCTGCTGATAATTCATTATTTTGAACGGATAATGAAAGTAATGGTACCTGATGAAATGGGTGCCGGGGAGTAATCATTGGTCTTGGTAAAAGACAGGCGCTCAACGGACTGTCGATAATAGCGCTCCACGACATGTGAAACCGTACTGGACACCAGCTCAATACCTGTCAGGTAACCATCGCTGTCCACTTTGATTCGGTAGACGATCTTTCCTGATTCGGAAGAGGCATCCTTGGGGTTGGGTTTGACATCCCAAACCCATCCTGCCATCTGCAGACTGGCACCATTTGAAGATCCCTGCTCGCCCATCAAGGCACGCCCGTCAATGCTACCTTCCTCTTTACCCTCAGCTCCTTTCTCTTTCTGTTCCCCTTTTGTGCTATTGGGATCACCCTCCGTTTTAGGCATGGTAGCCGCCGGATTCAAGGTCTCTTTAGTGACCTTTTCAGCTTCCTTGGGTTGAGTTTTAGCTGGTTTCACCTCTTTCACCCCTTCTTTTGGCTTTTCTACCTTGGGGGTTTCGGTCTTCTTCTCTACCACATCCGGTGATGGGGTTTCTACCAAAGGAGCTTCAGTGGGTTCGGTGATTTCTTCAAGTACTTCATCCTGAAATTCTGCTGTTTCCTCCAAAGGCTCATTTACAGACTCGTCAGCACTGACCTCTTCCACCTCTTCTTCAGGCTCTTCTGTGGGTGTCGGATTACTCAGCGGCTTCTCTCCGGAGCCAGCATCCTCAATACCAAAGCTCAATTCAATGCCGTAAGATGGAATCGGGGGAAAGGGCTCCTTCCAGGCTATGAGAAAGTAAAAAAGTATCAACATGATCACCTGAACCAATATGGAGGTGAACCACCCGATTTTCCTGTATTTCTTCTCTTTCTCCTCGCCCATCACTATTCCGGTTTGGTAGCTATCGACACTCTGGCCTCCAGAGCGGTGGCAATCCCGGCGACCTGCACCACATACTCCACGGGAACTGACCTATCGCAGTGGAGCACCACCACACCCTCTTTTCCTGCAAAGGCATCACGCAATACCGCTTCCAGCTGATTGATGCTGACTTTACGATCATTCACATAGTACTGCAGATCTTCGGTAATGGTCACTCCTACCTTTTGCATCACGATCTCTGAACTCCGGCTGGAGGGCACGTTCACCGGGAGCCCCGACGGAGTAATGAAGGAAGCCGTAAGCATAAAGAAGATCAACAACAGAAAAATAATATCTGTCATTGACGACATACTGAAGGCTGCTTCTACTTTATGTTTTGAATTGAGGTTCATTTCTGCGGTTCCTGAAGTAGGTCAACAAAATCAATGGCCGAATATTCCATCTTATGAACAAGTTTCTGTACCCGGGTGACGAGGTAGTTGTATCCGAGATAAGCCAGGATCCCCACAAAAAGGCCAGCGGCTGTGGTAATCATGGCTTCATAGATTCCACTTGACAGTAGCTTTGGACTCACAGCGCCCTCTTCCTGAGCTATGGCGATAAAAGCCTGTATCATCCCGGTAACAGTACCCAGAAACCCTATCATAGGTGCTACACCCGAGATGGTCGCCAGCATACTAAGGTTTTTTTCCAGTTGGTAAATTTCTATTTTACCAGTGTTCTCAATACTCACTTCAATGTTTTTGAGGGGGCTTCCTATCCGACTGATACCCTTTTCGATCATTCGGGCCACGGGTGTATCCGTCTGCGCACAGAGCAGCTTTGCTCCATCCACTTCTCCGGAAAGCACCATACTTCGGATTCTGTCTTTAAAATCAGCGGGAGTCCTGGAAGAATTCTTAATCAGTAACAGGCGTTCGACAAAAATATAAATGGCCCCAATCCAGAGCAACAGGATAGGAATCATCATAAAGCCACCATTGAGCAGTAGCTCTAATACAGAAATGGTCTCAAGGCCATCAACAGGTTCTATTTGAAGAAGCATATTTTTATCAAAGGTCTATAAAACAAAAAAATCGTTTAATCCCGCGAAGGTAACGCGGGATTAAACGATAGATTGTCAACTAAGTTTGTTTAATATCTAAGTGTCCAGACGTCCGACCCATACTCCGATTTGTAACCATCAAGACTCTGCTGAGCATCCTTGAAAGTATCAAATCCGGCAATGGCCACCCTGTAGAATCGGGAGTCATTAAATGGAGGAATTACCATAGGGCTTTTTCCTTCTGACGCAAGCTTACTGGCATAGTCAGTCGCCAGATCATCATCGAAGAAGCTACCTACAATCACGTAAGTTTTGCCTGTGGGCTGATCAAACTTAGTGATCTCACCTGCAGGTGTAGTATTAGGAGTTGGTTTTGGCTTCTGCGCTTTTGGCTTGGCCACCGGCTTCTTCTCTTCTACCTTAGCTGGGGTTTCCTCTTTAGGTACTTCTTTCACTTCAGGCTCTGGCTTTTTGGCGGGAGCCTTCTGCTCTACTTTGGCTACTTTTTTCTCTTCAGGGGCATCGTCACTACCACTATATAAGTAAAGTACTACCGCAACCACAGCAAAAAGCAACGTGCCTATCACTACGGTTCTGACAAACTTACCTCTACTTTCTGCCTGATCCTCGTCCGACACTCCTGATGAAGTGGTGTAAGTTGGTGTATCGTAAGTCTCTTCGGTATACTCAGAGGTCGCTCCAAACCCAGTATCGTTGCTATCATCATCGAAAACAGAGGAAGCTACCTGTGATTCTCCTTGTGATTCAAATTCTTCGTAGGACTCTTCCTCATAAAACCCTCCGGTTTCATCATCAGACTTCAATTCATCCTCGAGTTCCTTCTCCAGCTCCTTTTCCCAATCTTCCGGCTCATCAGAATCTTCAAGGTCAGCATCTGTGAGTTCCACGTCATCCAGATTGTCTCCACTCAGATCAATCTCATCGTCCTTGGGTACTATCTCCTCTTCCTCCAATGCATCCTCCTGCTCTTCGTCCGAGAGGTCCTCATCATCATCGTCATCCAATTCATCATATTCCAGATCCGGTAACCCGAAATCCTCATCATCATCGAATTGATCGTCTCTTTCTTCCTCCGGATCTTCGTTTTTATTTTTGTCGTCAGCCATTAGATTAGATTTAGTAAAACCAAGATAGTAAAAACTTCATTATTCCAAAACAATGCGTTTTTCTTTTGCTTGGCGAATATGTCACTTAAAAACGATAAATAAAACCCAATTTACCCGTTAAACCACGTGACGGGTAATTGAGGTATCGCTCATACTCCACTCCCAGAAGATTTTTAAAGTCTATAAAACCCGAAAATGCCTCCGAAAAAGCGTACGTTCCACCCATGCTTATATCCACAATCGCCGGGAGAAGATTTACTCCAGAGGCACTCGTTTCTTGCCCTTTGATGCCATCTAAAATGATCACACCTGCATGGAGCCTTATGGCTTCACCCACCTGTTGATCTACCTTCAAATTCACCTGGGTAGCAGGCAGATACCATGCTTCCAAAGCCTGATCTGGTTGATACCCGGACAAGATCATTTCAGCCGTCACAGTGGTGCGATTGGTTATATACTTCACTTTAACCCCCAGATCCACCTGCCCGAAATTTCCCTGATCGTAAGTCAAAAGGAAACGTGAACTATCATCCTCAGATGGTGCCATCAGCATCTTATTCTTAGTCAGGGAATACCCTATGAAAGGTTGAAGCATGAGGTTCTCAGCAAACAAGAACTGCAATCCGGCATTCAATGCGATTTTTTGGTTTTGATTAAGCAATGTCAGGGAATCTTCCAGGTATCGATTGGTCAACCTTGTATTGTTCAGGGTCTGTGGGTTCAGACCACCAGAGAGCTCCGCATATACTCCCAACTGATCATTGAGCTGATATTTGGCATAAACGTCGGGGTATACAAATACTCCTGTACTATTCACACTATCACTCCCCACTGCCAGTTTGGCTCCTGCTTTAAGCTCCACCTTCTCCTGATGAAAGCGGACAAACGGGGTAATATCAAGGACGTTTCTTTTCTGAGAAAACGCTCCACTCTGATAGGCCAGGTAATTGTATCCTACCAGAGCACCTGACTGAATGGTAGCACTCATTTCATAATCAACACTGCCCTGCAAATCGAAATGGGACTCTTTATTGAAAGCCTCATTGCCCCCGGTAGCCATGTTGGTAAAACTGACTCCCGGCTTCACCGCCCACTGAAGTTCAGATTCTTTCGCCGACCTCATAACACTGGACAATGTGAAATGATTAGCTGATACTTTCTCAGTAATTGGCCCTAAAGCTCCTGGAGAAAGGAAAATAGGTTCCTTGTATCCATAGTAATAGTAAGCTTCCCGTTCATAGAAAAAGGTAGGCTCGAAGACTATTGATCCTCCTTCCAGCACAGCGTTCAATAGAATGTCAGATCGTCCGTAGGCACTTTTTTCATCGTTGACCGGCCCCCTTGCAAAGGACTCATGATTCACCCAGGCACCCACACTTCCCTGAGCGATCGGCTGTCCAACATAGCCCTCCAACAACGGTGAAAGGTAGTTGCCAAATCCAGCCTTTACATAATTGTGATTACGCATGGCTTCTGCGCCGACCTGATAGGGTTTGGTTTGAAGTTGATAGATGAACGGTGAAAATTTAAATGAAGGCTGTGAGAGGTTGAACCGAAGCGTTACCGTATCACTGGAAATGGGCAACACCTCCGTTTTCTGATAATTTCTCCCGGCCTTGGGTAAGGTCAAGGGCTTGTCCTTCTCTATAATGATCTGGGCATCCTCTATCTCCCCAGTGGGGATATCCTGTGCACTGAGTGGACTCAAACCAACCGCAAAAAGAGTGATAAAAAGAAAGTAGGGTACGTTTCTCATTTGATTGAATCGGTTTTTAGCGTATCCGAAACGAGCAATTTGGATTCCTCATTTTTAATCTTGATCAATTTCTGACTGGCTTCCTTCTTGATTTCGGGGATGGTTGCATTGGCAATGATGGATTCCACCGTGGCCCTCGCCTGGAGGATCTCTCCCATCGCCAGGTAGTTATCTGCTATCAGCAAAAACGACTTTCCAATCCAGTACGGGTAAGACCCAAAGTTTCTGTTGAGGTCAAAGAGGACTTCCAGTGATCGTTTGGACTTACCCTGTTCAAAATACACCCTCCCCAGCAGGTAGGTGGCTTCTACACCACTTTCATTTTTAGAGTCATTCATCACCTTCAGTAGTTCATCCACCGCAAGATTATAATTCTTCTTCTGCAGGTAAATTTTACCTTTCACCAGCCAGGCGGATGCCTCTGCATTCGCAGGTTTATAGTCACTTTCTAAAATTTTGTCGGCAAAGAAAAGCGCACTATCAGACTTATTTAGCTTCACGTAAGTATTCATGAGTCCCTCGTGCGCCTGAAAAGTTTCCTTCTGGTTAACTGCTCGCTTGCTTAACATGTGATAATTCTGAATTGCCTGAGCAAACTGACCCAGATTTACCAGTGCTTTCCCGCGCTTGTCGAGAGAACGACTGACGTAAGCTGAGCCCGGTATCTTTATGATTTCACCAAATCCATCAGCTGCCTGCTGCCAGTTTTCATTTCGATAGTACGAGTCGGCCAGAAAGTAAAGGGCATCTTCCTCAAATGGACTATTTGGATACTTGGACATAAAAGCTTTGAGCTTTTCAATGGACTCCCGGTACTTCTGATTGTAATAAGCTCCCTTGGCCGCTTCGAAAGCCACTACTTCCAGGCTATTATCATCTGGATGGGCCTTTTGATAAGCCTCCATGTATCCATCAAAATTGGGTATGTCCACTCCCTTTTTCACCAGCTCCTGCAAACCCAGCAAAGCTGAGTTGGCTACCTGATGACCCATGTAGTTTTCCAAAACAAACTCATATGCCTTGCGCGATTCCTGATACTGTCCGAGGTTGAAATGGCTCAGCGCCTGCTGGCTTTTGGCATATGGGATAAGGTTACTTTCCGGGTAATCATTCAAAAGCCTGTTGACAGTGGTAATTGAGCCCTGAAAGTCACCGGACTCGCTTTTCATGTCAGCCATCTGAAAAAGGGCTTTATCACCATATCCTGACAGAGGATTCCGAAGTACTTTTCCAAATTCACTTTGAGCTTTGGCTTCCTCCCCCTTCAACCGGTACACCAGCCCCATCTGATAGGTGACATACGGCACGTACTGAGGATCAGTAATCTCCGTGTAAGCCCGAATGGCCTGCTCATACTTCTTTTGTACATAATAGCAATCCGCAACACGAACCAACGCATCCTGATAAAAGTCGTCGGTTGGATTGGCCTTTCTGATATAATTCAGGAAATAACCCTCTGCTTGATCAAATGCCTTGTCATTATAGTATACATAGCCCAAACCATAGTTGGCATAAACGGACCATTGTGGATCCCTGGTTTCGATGCTTTTGCGGTAAGCAGTACCCGCCTGGGCGGATTGATTGAGAATCGTATGACACTCCCCTTTCAGGTAATAGGCCTGGGCCGCTATACGCGTGTCGATGGGAAAGTCCGTGGACTTATCGAAATAGAGTAGTGCCTGCTGAAACCGGCTGTCGTTAAACAGCAATTGACCTTTCTGAAAGGTCACCTTCTGATAAGCCTTTTTCAGAGGTAAAGATTTGTTTTTGATAGACTCCAGGTGAGCAATGGCCTGGTCATAGTTGGAGGTCTTCAGATAGGACTGGGCCAGCAGCTCATTGGCTTCTACCTTCCATCGGCTATTAGGAAACTGATCGATAAATGCCGCGAAATCAACAATGGCCTCTGCATACTGGGCCCTTTGAAAGTTGATTTTTCCGATGGTAAAAGATGATTCCTCCCTCATTTCACCATTTTCAGCACTATTAGCCACGGTTTTAAACGCACTGTAGGCATAGTTGAGGTTTCGTTCCTTCAGGTAGAGCTGACCGAGGTAGAAACTACTAATATGGCCCATGGCCCCTTTCTCCAGGCCGACCTTCTTAAAGTTTTCGATGGCCTTCTGGTTTTCATTGGTCTGGAAGTAAGCAAACCCCAGCTTGTAGAAGGTTTCCGCATCTGCCCTGTTTCCCGACATGTCCAGGTATTTCTGGAGGTGACTGGCTGCCGACGTGTACTTTTGATCACCAAAATAAGCCTCGCCCAACAGCTTATTGAGTTGCTTATTCTTCATCGAAACCTTATTGGAAACCTGAGCGCCTGCGTATTTATACAGCTGTGCGTATCTGTTGGTATGGAAGTAGATCCCAGCGATCATCATCGTCACCTCATCCGCATAAGGTGTGGAGAGTCCGTCCAGCGCCTCCAGCACCGTCAGGGCCTGATTGTAATCCCCACGATCAAAATAGATCCCTCCCAAATAGTAGGAGGACTCATTGAAATAACTGCCGCGATAGTTTTGTACTGCCTCTAAATTACTTTCTGCTTCGGTCACATTGCCGGTTTCCAAATAGGAATAGCCCTGCTTGAATCGCCATGCTTCCTCGTCCTTTGCATTGAGCTGGCTACCCGATACCTGAATGAAATATTTGAGCGCTTCTTCAAATTCATTTTGAGCGAAAAAATGACTACCCAACACATAATAACCACTGCCGGCCAATGGATGCAATGGCTCCTGATAAATGAACGTCAGTAGTTTGGAAACCCCTTCCGAATCACCTGACCTGAGCGCCGATATGGCCAGATAGTAATCAGCTTCCTTCACAGGGTTGCTACTGAGTGCCAGATACTGTGCAAACAAGTTTCTGGCGGCTCCATAGGCTTCCCGATGAAATGCATCCAGTCCCTGATCATAGAATTTATCTGGCGGGGTGTTGGAGAGCGTTTCCTGAGCCTGAACCCTCCAGGACAGAGCAACAACTAATAATAGGGTGAAAATGCCGGTGCGCATAGATGATTTATCCTGATTCTTATGCCTTGAACGTAAACTTGCCGCTAAGTGTATCAATGCATCAATTTAAAAATGAGTTCTTTCAAAATATCGCCATCTTTCATGCTCGCAGACCCGATGCCCTTTGACTGTAAGTCCGCCTGATGAATCAATTCGATATTCCGGATGACCACATGGGCCGGGTAATTTCGAGCTGCCTGAATGTATTCACTGGCAAAGAATGGGTTAACGCCAATGGCCCTTGCGACTGAGTTTTGATCAAAGGCATTCTGATGGTGAATCAAAAGCAGCTTAGAGAAATATGCATATAAGTTAGCAATGACCAGTATCAGGGGGTTACTCGAAGGATTAGCAGAAAAATAAGTGATGATCTTGAAAACCTTAATTTCATCCCGAAGGGACAGTGCTTTTTGCAGTTCGAAAGTATTGTAATCCTTGCTGATCCCCACGTACTTCTGCACGGCCACCTCATCTATCTGCTGGTCCGCAGGGATGTTCAATCTCAATTTATCCAGCTCATTGGCCAGTCTTTGCAGGTTGTTGCCAATATTCTCTGTTAGGATCATGATTGCCTTCTCCGAAATATTGGCTCCGGATGCCTGGGCATATGACCTCACCCACCCAGGTACCTTATCATCATAGATCTTCTTGGAGTTAAGAAAAACACAATGCTTTTCCAGTGTCTTGGCGATTTTAGTACGGCGATCCAACGTCTTGTACTTATGACCAAAAACAAGAATGGTAGTAGCCAGTGGATTCTCAAGGTATGCCGTCAAAAACTTCTGCGCCTCTTCCTTCTTCCAGTCTCTGATTTCCTGCGCTTCCTTTATAATCACCACCTGACGCTCACCCATCATGGGATATTTCCTGGCTACATTCAGAATGTCTGTAAAAGAAATTTCTTTTCCGTAAAGCACGTACTGATTGAAACTCTTCTGAGTATCATCCAGCGCATTGAGCTCTATGTGCTCTATGATGTTGTCGATAAAGAAAGGCTCCTCACCCTGCAAAAAATACAATGGTGAATATTTACCCTTTTGTAAGTCTTTGATTATCTCAACGTATTCGGCCATAGCGGTAAAGTTAATATGACTGAACATTTAGGCCTTTGGATATCTGGAATAAAAAGTAAGTTTCGTTTCACCGGCACATCTTCGTACAAAAAAGCGGTTTTCATTTATGGAAAACTGTGATTGAAGAAACACTATTCTTTATGAAAAATGCAAAATATCGATGAATTATATAAATATTTAATAATAGTCTTTTATTTTCATTTGAATATTCGTATATTCCTAATCATTTACTTTAAAATATATCAATTTGATATTTGATAAATACAACCCCTTTGAGCACTTTGATGAGATGTTTGATGATGAGAGTTGTCGACCCCCTTATCAGCAGTTCAAACAATCTTTAGAGCAATATTCAGGTAAGAAGCTTTTGCAGCTTCAGGACTCCTCAGACAAAGCTCAGATGTCCATGGGCATGACTTTCAATGTCTACCATGATAATCAGGGTGTAGAGAAAATACTACATCTGGATTTGATCCCAAGGATCATTTCAGCAGAAGAGTGGTCCATCATAGAAGAGGGCTTAAAGCAAAGAATCTCGGCTATCAACCTCTTTATCAACGACATCTACCATGAGCAGAAAATCCTGAAAGATGGTATTGTACCTAAAGAACTGGTGCTTTCGAGCAGAGATTATCTGAAGCCGTGTATTGGCCTGAATCCTCCCAAGGGCATCTGGTGTCATATCACCGGGAGTGATATCGTGAGGGACAAGAGTGGCAAGTTTTATGTACTGGAAGACAATCTGAGGTGCCCGTCCGGGGTCTCCTATCTCCTGGAAAATCGTGAAATCATCAAGCAGGCATTTCCAGGATTGTTTGCCGGCCTGGGTGTCAGACCAGTGTCTGACTATTCTAACATGCTGCTGAATATGCTTCAGCACCTGTCGGACAAGCCCAATCCTACTCTGGCCGTGTTGACACCCGGTATTTACAACTCTGCATATTTTGAGCACTCCTATCTGGCTCAGCAAATGGGTGTTCAGCTGGTTACAGGACAGGACCTGATTGTGAAAAACAAGAATGTCTACATGCAGACGACTAAAGGCCTGCAACAAGTAGATGTCATCTATCGGAGGATAGATGATACCTTTCTGGATCCGCTGACCTTCAACCCCGACTCCATGCTAGGGATCCCGGGTATATTTGAGGCCTACATGGCAGGCAATGTGGCACTGGCCAATGCTCCGGGAACTGGTGTGGCAGACGACAAAGCGGTATACGCTTATGTACCACGGATCATTAAATACTATCTCGATCAGGACCCCATTATAGAAAATGTGCCCACTTACCTGTGTTCAGAAAAGGATGACCTGAACTACGTATTGGAAAATATTGAGGACCTTGTGGTGAAAGAAACCAATGCAGCCGGTGGCTATGGGATGCTCATCGGCCCCAAAGCTGATCCATCGGAGCACACAAAATTCAGGAAACTCGTGAAAGACAATCCGCGCAATTACATTGCGCAGCCTACACTTTCACTCTCTACAGTGCCTACAATCACTCCCAAGGGCATAGCGCCAAGGCATGTGGACCTGAGGCCGTATGTGCTCTATGGGGACAGCATCAAAGTGCTGCCGGGGGCACTCACCAGGGTGGCATTGGTAGAAGGATCGCTGGTGGTGAATTCCTCTCAAGGTGGCGGAAGCAAGGATACATGGGTGTTGTTTGACTAAAATTGGAAATTTCAAATGTTAAGTAGAGTTGCAGATTCTTTGTTTTGGCTGGGAAGGTATGCTGAGCGAGCCGAAAATTATTCGCGTTTCATAGATGTCAATTTTAACCTATCGATAGACCTGCCTCCTGGCATGAAGGAGCAATGGCGTCCGCTGATCACTGCTACCGGCGACGAGGTACTGTACAAAAAGCTTTATAGTGATTACTCGAGGGAAAATGCCATCCGATTTTTGGCCTTTGATAAGAGAAATCATAATTCCATTATTGCCTCGGTGGTCAATGCCCGCGAAAATGCCCGTCAGGTGAGAGAAAATATCTCCAAGGAAACCTGGGAGGTGCTCAACGACCTCTATCACTTTGTGGAAAAGGCGGCCAAAAGAAAAATGTGGAAGAGCGAGGATGCCGACATCTTCAAGCAGATCAAATACAAACTTCAGCTCATCCAGGGAATAGGATATGATACCTCTCCCCGAAATCAAGGCTGGTACTTCACCAAGTTGGGTCAGTTTTTGGAAAGAGCGGATAAGACCTCCAGAATACTCGACGTAAAATACCATGTCCTGCTCCCTTCGGTGGAAGAGATCGGATCACCACTGGATTTTCTGCATTGGAATGCGCTATTGAAATCGGTAAGTGCTCTGAATGCCTACAAGCAGATGTATGGTAAAATAGAACCTGGAAATATCGTGAATTATCTGGTGCTCAACTCCTACTTTCCGCGATCGATTCTCTTTTGCCTCGTCAATGCAGAGAACTGCCTGCACGAGATCTCAGATGCCAAAAGAGGATACACTAATTTAGCTGAGAAGGAAATCGGAAACCTTCGTGCCGATTTGGAGTTTGCAGACATCAATGATGTCTTCGAGTTTGGACTGCACGAATACCTGGACAAGCTGCAGGGACGGATCAACGACATTTCCACTGCGGTCTACGAACAGTATTTCAAAATCAGGCCTAACCTGATGGATCAATCTCAATCTCAGTAAACTGTCTGGTAAAGACATTAACATGAAGCTCAAAATAAGTCATCGCACGTTATATGAATACTCAAATTTGGTTTTCGCTGAGCCTCATCACTTGTACTTTTACCCCTCTCAGAGAAACTATTTTAAGCTGAGGGATTTCCGCATCCATGTAGACCCAGCTCCTTCAGGGTTGGCTTTTAGGCTGGATGCTGAAAATAACCCTTTTCATCAATGCTGGTTCAACTTTCAGATCGAAAAACTGGAGATCAGCATCGAAATGGAGGTGGAAACCTTCGCACTCAATCCATTTGATTTCTTAGTGGAAGAAGACCCACATAAAGACCATCAAACCGCTCTGCAGCTTTATTTGGGAAAAGTAGATCTGAACTCGAAGCTAGTGGCCTGGATAACGGAGATTCGTGAACTATCTGGTGGCAACATGGTCACCTTCCTCTCCTACCTGGTAAAGGAAATCAATGCGGATTGGGAGCACAATGAACGCTATGCCGAAAATGTACTACCACCAAATGTGTGTTTTGAGCAGCGCAGTGGGTCTTGCAGGGATTTGAGCTGGATGATGATACAAATGCTTCGCCAATTGAACATTCCTGCGAGGTTTGTGAGTGGCTATGCGTTCAACCCAGGACTTAAGGAAGGTCACGAATTGCATGCCTGGGTGGAAGCCTGGGTGCCCGGTGGCGGGTGGATTGGTCTGGACCCGAGTGCTGGTCTTCTGGCTATGGAAAACTACATTCCCGCATGCTCCAGCTACAAACCAGAAAACACCCTTCCTGTACAAGGCTCCTACAGGGGTGACAGCATGGCCAACCTCACCTTTGAAGTGCGGATTGAGGAAATCTAGCTGATTGCTTCCATTCGACCTCTCCTCAAAAGGCAAACATCATTGGATGATGAGCTTGTAACACTCCCCTCTGGCTTGGGCGGGATACAATAGATAAACGCCCCTTTTGATCATTGACAAATCGATGCGAAAGGTACCATCTGACGTACTTGTTGCCTTTAATTCAGCCACTCTTTTTCCAGTCATATCTGTCAAAATCACGTGCTGCAAGGAGGCCAATTGCACATTCACAAAACCACCCTCCCTCAAAGGATTCGGATACAAATGAAATCGTTCTTGCCCGATGCTGAGCGGTGGTTGTTCATACCACTCCTCTGGAAGTATAGCTGCCTGCGTTGGCCCTGCAGGTTCACTATGAATTCTTATTTCGTCCACCCGACCTTTCAGGTAATACTGTGCATCTCCAGGCAGGCGCTTACCAATTGAAACCCCTACTTCAGCAGCATTGATCTGCCCGGTGTGGCCCACGAAAGTGTCCAGCTCACCATTGGAGAATATTTGCATGGCTCCATCCCCGTAAACCACCGTGAAATGGTACCATTTGGATTTCTCCAGGATCACAGAGGCATCCAAATCTTTGATGCCAGCCGTGGTATTCACCGTCCATCTCAGGCGCTGATCTGTCGTGGTGGATACCTTCCACCGCTGTTCCCAACCTCCATGTGAAATCACAAATCGCTCTTGTGCAAAATCAGTGAAATAAGCCCAAAAAGAGATGGTAATCGCATCTCCAAAATTCAACGCTGGTTGATTAGCGATGACCAACTCATCGGACTGGCCGGCAAGTACCAACACCTCTCCTGCCTGCTCTGTTGGTGCAGCCACATAAGAACCTCCCTGAAGATTTGTGGAGAATTGATTGATACTCACGTCCTGAGGGTTTCCATTGAGTGGCAGGTGTACCAAAGGTGCAGTGAGCATAGCATCCTCCGTGATCAGAACCTGTAAGGTCTGTTGAGTTTGCTTGTCATAATTGCTGGCGGAGAGTGTGATAGAAATGACCCCACCCTCAGACGAAGCCTGAACTTTGATCCGACTGTCATTTTGCTCCAGAATAGTCGCATGGCCCACCGTCCAATCCAGAGTAATATCGAGCCCTTTTGGGTCGCGTACTTCAGCATCAACCCAGAAAACATCTCCAGGTTTGTACCATTTTTGATCTGCAAACAGTGTGTCAATGACCGGGTAAGCCGGGATCAGTGCTACCACGTCCAGCAATAGGCTGTCCTGTGCCATCCTCCCATTTGCACTTACAACTGCCCGAATACTGGCCGCGCCAGTCGCTCCGGGAGTCCAAATAAAGGCTGCAGAATCGCTTGTTTGCAGCTGATCATCCACATACCACTCATACTGCACTGATTCGCCCTGCACCGTGCAATAGATCGTATCCGCAACCCCTGATTCTGCCGGATCGCTCGTGGCTGCAAGTGCTTTGATCCGAAGTTTTCCCGAAAAATCATAGCCATAGTGAAAATCCAAAACCTGATCATCGGCCGTTAACTGACCTTGTTTTTCTTCCACCGTGCCGCCTGAGGGCACATAAGAGATGAGCAGCACTTCACCCGGCCCGATGGTCACTTCGCTGGTCCCGGTCACTTCATTCAGAATAAAAGTCTCACTCATGGCATCATAGACATCCTTCGCCTGATCCCCTACTTGTATTTGCACCTGTTTGCTTTCTCCATGAGGGTTATAGACCAAATAGGTGGGAAATGGAGCGTCGATGAAGAAATCCGTGATATTGGCATCAATGGTCAGGATGCCCTCCACATTGGTTGGCGCCAGCAATGCGCCCAGGTAGCCCACATGTGAAGATCCGTAAAGGCCCAGATTGGTAGACGCCCATCCGGCATCTTTAGAGTCACCACGTGCATAGAGTGCAGTACCCTGCCACACTTCTTTGATTGCCTCATAGGCAATGACCGCATCAGGATCGTTGGTGGTGCACCAGTCATAATCAGACTGCTGATTTTCGGGTAAATAAGTGGAATAGAAGAGTCGGCTGGCATTTGCGACGTTAAGAATCCATTTGGCGATTGCTTTCGCATAGCGCTTATCGTATTTGACCAGAGGGGCCAAGGCTGCCGCTTGTTGAAATCCATTCATGATAAAGGCATAATCATTTCCCTGATCATTGGCCTCACCGATTAGTCCCGAAACGTCCATGCCACCCCAGGAACCCACTATACTACCCCATCCACGCAGGTCGCCCCGATCAAAACACCACCCGATCATCTTCTCCAGGTCATATTCAGCTCCTAGTTCTGCATTCATCCTGGCGGCAGTGAGCACGCCATATGGCAACTGCAATTCATACGAAGGGTTGTCAGTGAGTTCATTCAAAAAATCAAGGGCAGCTTCCGCTCCGTGCCTATAACGCTGGTCTCCGGTCTGATGATAGGCCTGATAGAGTAGCCACGCAATGGCTCCGGCGGCTTCCGGTTCTTTTACCCCTTCATTGAGAGGTTTCATTTCTTTTAGGTTCCAGGCCCTGTAGTTCATATAGGGCACTTTCCAGGGCGCAATGTCCGCACCCATGACCTCCACTGCCTCTGCCCATCGATTGGCGACAGCCAGAAAGTGCTCAGCAAAACCGGGCGTATCCGGGTACAGATCGTACAACTGGTAGAAAAATACATTGGGCATCGTTTCATACCACCAGTCATGGCCTGAGCGGTCTGATGGGCCATTGAGGTATACCAATTCCTCGTTTTTGAGGTTATAAAAATCCCGCACCTTGGTGACCCAATCCGTTCCAAACTGAGTGGTCTTATCTGCACCTACCAGAGTAGCTCCGATTACAGCAGGAATAATATTGATGGCCTCTCGCTGTGTTCCATGGCTGGATGAGCCTACATAACTATCCATGAAAATGGGCTGCAATTCGGGGTAATTGACCCCTGCACTCCCCACTGAGAGGAAAGGCATATGCTCCCCGGAAGTCCGGGCAAACACCAGGCTGTCGTATTTGACCGCCACCTGTTGCCAGTCCCGCATCTGATAAGGCTGCGGCAAATCGGGCATCCGATCGATGCGTGGTATACTGATTTGCTGCTGCGCCTGACTCACAGTCAGTGACACCAAACAGCTTAGGAGGAAAATGCCGTATTTCATAAAACCAATCATTTTGAATACATAAAAGGGCAGATTAACTGCCCTTTTATGATCACTTATTTATTACAACACCTGAGCTTTTACTATTTAGTCTAATGGTTTTTCCAGGTCATATATAGACCCCACCTGAGTGGCAGAAAGTACTTTATTGTAAATACGGATTTCATCCAGCGTACCTTTAAAGTATCCACCCCAATCTACGTAATATGGGCTTGTGTCATCTGAAGAATAGGTGCCAGTTGGCAAATCCTGTCCGATGGTCAGATTAACCGGTGCATCAGCAATGGAAATGGCCGTACCAGGCGTATTATCCCACTTCTTCACTTCCGTACCATTGATGTAGAAGGTCATCTCGCCGCCACCAAAAGTTACAGCCAAATGATACCAAACGTCCTGATCAAGGGTTGGAGACTCATTGTCTCTGTCGTAGTAAACCGGGTTGCCGTCAACATTCGCTTTCACAGTCATGAATGCCTTATTGGCTTCCTGCAACTGGAATTTGTAACCATTCCATCTGTTCATTGAGATCATGTAGTTATTGGCCCATATAGGATCTACTACATCACCTTTTACCCACAAAGTGATACTCATTTGCTGAGGATTGAGCGCTGTGGCGTAAGGAATTTCTACGTTCGCACCTTTATCAAAGTGTAGTGCCTTGGCCGCATTGCCGTATCGGTCAGTCACCCATTCAGGCGTACCTGCTCCCCAGTTGGCATGACCTGCAGATAGTGTTCCATCCCGCTCATTTCCTGAATAGTCAGTAGTGGAAGAGCCAGTGCCCTCGTCGAATGTCCAGTGTCCTACCAGTGCGTCAGGCTCAATGGCCACCACTTCTTTGCCTTCAAAGGTAACAATGGCCTGCTCCAAAGCGGTGTTGGCATTGTCTACCTGCACCTGGGTAACAGTCTCACTATCCGAAACCTGCTGAGCCAAATCTACAGCCGTTTGCAACTCGGCTTTGGCGCCAAGCTGAAACTGCCCCTCAGCTGTACCCTCCTGAGAGTTCGCCAGCAAATCAGTCGCCTCCTGTATGGTAGCATTGAGTGCTGTCTTATCCACCACTACCTCCGGATCATCTCCATCAGAGCAAGCTACGAAAATAGATGTTGCGGCCAATGTAAGCAGCCACATCGCATGTTTAATGTTCGTTTTCATATTCATCTTCATTTAGATTATTGTGTTTAGAATTGTTTTAATTAATTGATTGATTAATGTCTGTTTCTGAAAGCGGTATGGTGAAATATCGATTGCTTTCATAGTTGAAATCTGTATCTGAAAGTGCCGCTTCGGCCACACTCTTGCCATAGCGCATCAGGTCGTAGTACCGGTGAAACTCCAGGCCCAGTTCTACCCTGCGCTCGTGTCGAATAGCCTCCCTTACCTGAGAACGATCTGTAGTAACCACATCTGGTAAAAGTCCCGCAGGTACACTGCCAAACCCGGCTAATGTTTCGTCGTACAGATAGCTCTCCCGGGCCCGCTTGCGGACTGCATTGAGTGGTACAAGGGCTTGTGCCGGAGATGCAGATTCATTCAAAGCCTCGGCTTTCATGAGTAACACCTCCGCATAGCGCATAAATACATAGTTGAGGCCGCCATCGCCTTTGGTGCCTTTGGGCACCTCGGAGAGTGGCTGCAGATGTTTTTTGACGATATATCCGGTGGAAGACCAGGTAGGATCAAATGGTTCACCGTTGAGCCAGGTCTGTCCGGCACGACCGACAGAATAATCCAATCGCGGGTCTACCACTTCGGCAGTGGTCTTTTCAAACTCATCTACAAAATCCTGGGTAGGTGAATTGAAATAGTATCCGCCTTCAGCCTGTGGGGCAAAATATTGGTTCAAAACCGAACCTAATTTTGGGGAGGCACCTGAGAGGTGCTGTACCTCGAAAAGTGATTCTTTGTTGTCCTGATTTCCTAAAGTGAAATTGTCTCTATAAAGGGCTTGCAACTCATAGATTCCCAGATCTTCAATGTCGGCGATAGCCTCTAAAGCACCTTCATAATCTTCCTGAAACAGTCTCATCTTGGCCAGCAAGCCCAAGGCACCTCCTTTGGATACTCGCCCTACATCGTTTTTCACCGGGAGCAATGTAGCGGCCACCTCCAGGTCACTATCTAGTTGTGCGTAAATCGCAGAAACCGTACTCAGTGGTACATGTACCTGATCCTTGGTGACCGGCGGTTTTAGCTTCAAGGGAATGTCACCGTAAATATTCACCAGGTGGAAATAAAAATAAGACCTTAGAAATAGTGCTTCACCTTTAATGACCTCCTTGCGGTCCGCATCCATCTCTATGCCGGGCAAACTTCCCAGTAAGTAATTGGCCCGGGTAATGCCCTCATAGTAATGTCGCCATAGGTTTTCCAAATAGGAATTGCTCGGCTGATAAGTGAACTCTTCAATAAACTGAATGTCATTTTGGTCACCCGCTAATCCCCCTTTCACTGCATCGTCAGATGCCACATCTCCAAACACCCATAAGTTGTTGTTGGTATTTGAAAAGGAAGTGATGTTGTAAACACCCGTAAGGGCCAACTCCGCATGATCGCCAGTCTTGTAAAAGGTACTATTGGAATAGGTGCCCTGCATGTCCTCTTCCAGAAAATCAGCGCATCCAGAAACGGCTGCTGTGAGGATAATTATTTGAAATATTCTTGTGAATGCTCTCATAGTTGCTGTCTTTTTAGAAAGATAGATTGACTCCAAAATTGAATGAGCGTGCCGTAGGATATGTGCCCCAGTCAATCCCTCTGGCCAAATCGCCCTCACCAGTGGCATTGTCACTGGTGGTCATCTCAGGGTCCAGTCCTGAGTAATCCGTGATGGTCAGTAGGTTTTGTGCAGACACATATACCCTCAGGCGATTGAGCTTGAGCTTTTCGGTGATAGGCTGAGGGAAATTGTAGCCCAGCTGTAGGTTTTTCAGACGGGTGTAAGACCCATCACGCAAAAAGCGTGTGGAAATCCGTACGTTGTTGTTTGACCCGCTCCATGACGCCCTTGGGTACTCATTGGTCGTGCCCTCTCCTGTCCAGCGGTTGTCATAATAGTCCTTGGTGAGGTTAAAGGGTCGGTAGAACCCTTCAATGTCGTGAAAGGCCACATTGTAGATATCAAAACCATAGGCGCCCTGAAAGAAGGCTGTCAGATCAAGGTTTTTGTAGCTCACAGACAGGTTTAACCCAGCCGTCACCTTTGGAATAGGGCTACCAGCATGCACCCGATCATTTTCATCGATAAAGTTATTGCCATCCTGATCCTTGTATTTGACATCTCCGGGATGAATGTTGTTCCCCTGAAAGGCACTGGTGGCAATGTCCAGCTCATTCTGGAAGATCCCTTCCATCTCCAGCATATAGAACGATCCGATGGACTGGCCTACTTCGGTCCGGGTGGTGTAATTACCCGACCCAATGGCGCCTCCGGAGATAAATCCATCGAGGCTTTTTACTTCATTGTGCAGCAGGGCCACATTACCTGAAAAGTTGTAACCAAAATCTGCCATCGTTTTCCTGACGCCCACCAGCAGTTCCAGTCCCTGGTTGAGGATTTCTCCATTATTCACCCAGGCTGGGTCTGAATACCCGGCACTAGGAGGATTGGGCTCTTTCACCAGCATATCGGTGGTAAGCTTATGGAAGTAGTCCAGAGAGCCGTAGAGCACACCCTGATTGATCTCAAAATCAACCCCAGCGTTGTACTGACGGCTAGACTCCCACTTCACCTGGGTGTTGCCCAACTGGGTTACCGAGTACCCATCAGACGGTGCTGATGTATAAGGATAATTGTAGTTTGGCTGAATCTGATCTGAATAGGCGTAATTGCCGATCTCCTGATTTCCAATTTCTCCATATCCCACCCGCAGCTTGAGCTGGCTGAAGAAGTCCACATCACTTAAAAACGCTTCGTTGTGTAAATTCCACCCACCGGATACGGCGTAGAACGTTCCCCACTTGTTTTCTGAGGCAAACCGTGACGAACCATCCCTTCGAAAGGAACCGCTCAACTGATAGCGGCTGTCAAAATCATAGTCCACCTTGCCAAAGAAAGAAAGGAGCGTATAGGCATATCGGCCCTCGCTGACAGCTGCTGTCCCCTGGCCGTTACCCAGGTAAGTAAGGTTTGGATCCTGATCCGGGAAATCCCGACCAGTCTGATTGGAGAAATAGCCCTGGGATTTAATGGCTTCAGTACCCAGTAATGCATTGAAGTCATGCAGTCCGAAAGATTTCTTAAACTGCAGCACGTTATTGTTGGTCCAGGTAACGGCACTGGTATTCGCGACCAAAAGCCTGTTTGGATTGTTAATCCGGTCATTAGATCCCCAGTTTCTATCAAACCTCCTACGGAGCCCACTTTCGGAATCAAATCCAAAATTGGTGGTCAATGTAAGGTGATCTCCAAGATCCAGCACGCCGAATACTTTACCAAAATACCGATCGGTGGTCATCTTGTTATCTGCATAGTTGGCCAGTCCTACGGGGTTGTAACCATCACCAAAGAAGCTGGGATATTCCGGCAAATCTGTGTAGTTACCCTCTTCATCGTATATGGGAATGGCCGGGGTCCTGAAATAAGCATACCGTACGATACTGCCACCGTTGCCGCCTGCACCATCTCCGGAGCTACCAATGCTGCTGGTGTGTGAGCGCGCGATGTTCAGGTTAACTCCGGTCGTAAACCATGGTTTCACCTCTGTGTTCAGGTTGATGCGGCCCGTCAGTCTATCATAGTCACTTCCTATGATGATACCTTCCTGGTCAAAGTAGGTGACAGACAGCATATACTGACTTTTCTCGTTGCCGCCACTGGCAGTGATTCCATAATTCTGAATCAGGGCTTCCCGGAAAATGGCCTCCATTTGATCTATGTCCGGCTGTGAAGCTGCATAGTCCAGTGGGATCAGGTCCCTTTTGAACAGATCATCTGAAACGAACGCATTGTCGTTGGTCGCTGCTTCATTGTACATTTCCACGTATTGATCCCGATTGGTCATCTCTGTAAGCTTCCCATGCATCTGCACTCCTACCTGAGAGTTGATGGTAATGGAGGATCTGTCCTTGCTTCCCTTTTTTGTGGTAATCAAAACGACCCCATTGTTGGCCCTGGAGCCATACAATGCCGCAGCAGAAGCATCTTTGAGAATGGTGATTTCTTCAATATCCTGCGGTGATAAGATACTCAACACCTCACGTGTAGGCACTCCATCCACCACATAGAGTGGATCATTGCTGCTATTGAGTGAGCCGATTCCCCGGATTCTTACGGATACCCCTTCGCCCGGAGCTCCAGTGACCTGTGAGATGTTCACACCCGGAGCACGCCCCTGCAAGGCCTGATCGATACCGGCTACCGGGAGACTATTGAGGTCCTTCCCTTTTACCGTATTCAATGCCCCGGTCACATCACCTTTGGTCTGGGTACTGTACCCCACCACGATTACCTCTTCCAGTTGCTTATTGTCCAGTGATAGCTGCACACTGATCTGCGACCGGCCACTGATGGGGCGCTTCTCGGTATGGTATCCGATAAAAGAGAACATCAGGTTTGATTCCGACAAGGAATCAGGTACACTGAACGCATAGTTCCCTTCGATATCCGTGATGGTGCCGTATGTAGTGTTCTCCACAAAAACGCTGGCGCCAATCACCCCAAGTCCCTGCTCATCGGTCACCTTTCCGGATATCCGCTGTTGGGCAGATACCTGAAGTACCCCGAAGGTCAGGCACATCAAAAAGAGTTGTTTGTATAGCTTCATCATCTTCAATTAATCGGTTTTATCAAAATCACTGATAGGCCACTATTTTTCCGTTGCACCTATAAATTCCATCCTGTTCTGTCACTTCTGCACCCTGTGGGAGTACCACTATGAGCGCTGACTCATCTGGGGCTATGGTAAACTTGCCGTACCCGGAAATACCCGCTGCTACTTTGGTGTGTGTAAGTGCGTCATACAAATCCACTGGCTCTTCATTATCCCACTCAAAATTGATCTCCTGAGCTTGTGGATAAGGATTATAATAGAGATATGTCGGGTAAGCATCGGCTCTGTAAAAGTCAGTGGCCAGGCAGTTTAGTCTAAGCACCTGATCCACATTGGTCTCGTTGATGATGGCACCGTAGATTCCGGCATATGCCGAACTGTAGAGGCTAAACATCGATTCCTCCGGCTGACCGGGTACCCAGTTTGGGCCATCTCCCAAAGCCACCGGTTCTACTCCTGCCAGCTCTTCTTTGCCATAAGCATCCACCTTTCTCAATCCCTCATAGGCAATAACGTTCTTGGTCAGTCCTTTCTTTTTTGGCAACCACTGGTGTTTGTCATCAATTTCATATGGGTAAAATAGCCTGGCTGAATTCGAAGCATTGAGCATCCATTTACCGATGGTTCTGGCATATTGTGGTTGATACCTCACCATGGGCACCAAAGGCCAGGCCATGCTGTGGGTATTCATCAGAAATGCGTAGCCACCCCCATCAATTATACTCCCTTGCAAACCATGAACGTCATAAGGCCCCCACTGATCAGCAATGACGCCCCAGCCAGTGCGTCCTTTCTCGGCTTTGCATCCATCAAACGACCAGTTGAGGAGCTGCAATACATCGTACTCAGTACCATGCTCCGCATTGAGACGCGCCGCCACATAGGCTCCAAATGGGAGCAACACTTCGTAAAACCGACTCTCTGCTTGATTAGCCAGCGCACTGATCGCCGACTTGGCACCCTCCAGGTATTTTTCATCACCAAACTGTTGATAGGCACTCAATAACACATAGGCATGTCCTGCTGCGGCGTCCTCCTGGGGTGGAATGTGGTTATTAACGCCACGCATGGCTGCATAATCAAAATAAGAATATTCATAGTTTCCGTTGAGAACAGAATCTGCTTTAAAGAACTGCTCAGCGATGAAGCGCTGAATCTCTTCGGCACCCTCTACTCCCGGAAAAAGGTGACTCACGGCATAGTAAAGCACATTGGGATACACATCGTACCACCAGTCCCGTCCATATCCACCACCAAGCATCGCGACATCAGGATTGGTGTTGTTCATCATGATATTCCATCCCGTATCACTATTGAAGTAATTCTGTGACATTTTCACAAAATTGAAACCGTTCTGATTGGTTTTATCAATACCAGAAAGTCCGGCACTCATTAGTGCACCCAGGGAAGTGAGTGATTCGTGAAAATCCGGGTGAGCCTGATACCCCTGGCGCACATCGCCAATCACTGTGTATAGACCGAAAGTTGTTTGATCGACATTTCGATTAGAGGAGTCCAGCCAAATCAACGGCATGAACTCCCCACGCTGGTTGCTATCGAATACGTACTGATCAAAATTGATGGCTTTCTCTCTCCATTTCAACTGCTTGTAAGGCCTTGGCTGGCTCGGCATGTCTTTCACCTTGCTGATAGCCACCTGGCTCACTTTTTTCACCTCCGGACGGCATCCGCCCAAAGCCACCAATAGAACTAATACGGTTATTTTGATACTATTCATGTTCATTATTTTATCGCTACTGCCAATGGAATTTCTTCTTGTACTTCAGTCTTCACTTCAAATTGCTCATATAAATCCGCCTGATTTGTGATGTGTTTTGCCAGCGGGATGGACAGCAATTGCAGCAGTGCCACCACGATCAGAGAATACTTCAGTGCAAAGGTCTCAGACACATAGGTGGCCAGGACAATAAACAGCCCCAATCCAAAAAAGCGTCCGAGGTAAAGCCCAAATTCATGGTTGAAGATATAAGCGAATTCATTTCGTTTTTCACGTGCCGACACCACGTCAATCACCCGCATCTGGATGGGGAAGTAAGCAATGTCATGCAGGGGCTGAAAAAGCACTTTGCAAAGCACAAAAACCATCACGCCCACGGAAGAAAACATCAAGCCGTTCACCAGTGTACCAAAAGTAAATATGATGAGTCCGGCAGAGAGGATGGCAATCCTGTGCTTCGGTTTGGTCATCCTCCCAATGAGATAGAGCATGATGGCCGTGAAAGCCCCGCTCACTCCCTGAATCAAACCCAACGAACCTTCATCGCCCACTAGCCTCATGATGAGAATGGCCGGTGCGGTGACCAGGTATCCCTGCACCATTCCTTTGAGACCCGCAAGTCCCATGAGCTTATTCCAGAGTTTATCAAACCTGAAATACAAAAATCGATTTTGCTCGGGGTTCTTAAACCGATCCCTATGGACAACCACACTGGCCAGAATGGTAAGTATGACCACCACCACGGTTACCATCTGATAGCTGACAGACATGCTGCCACCAAACCAGCCATTTCGATTGGCGGCTCCCAGAAACCAACCCACCAGCAGCGGGACTATAATGGCCGTGAGCGTATAAAAAAAAGTCTCCAGTCCATAGTAGTAATTTCTGTTTTGATCTTTGGTGGTTCCCAAAGCCAGGTAATCTCTATTGGCCCAGAAAAACCCAAAAGAAGCTCCCATCAAAAAACCTGCAGCGCCGACTCCTGTAAAGGACAGGGTCTCCAGTCCCATCATGAGAAACATGGATATCCCGCTTAGGAGCATACCGAAGCTATAGAGGTTGCTAATGCGAAACCATCTGAGCAAATATCCATTCACCAGAAAGGTAAACGGGATACCCGTATAAACGGTGAGCTGATAGAGGGCTACAATTTTTGGATCATCCGAACTGCGCATGATGTACGCACCCACAAAAATCTCTATCACCGGCAACACGAACGCATAGATCATGTTGGTGGAGAGTAATACCCGCATCGCTTTAGGTTGCTCTTTGAAGAACGCAAACTCCCGTACCGGCTTTTCTAATATATTAAATAACCCTTTCATACTACCTTCCCAATGATTTTAATACTTCTTTAATTGACAATTGTGCGCCACAAATCACTTCATCACTGGCGCCATAGTAGATCGTCACCGTATCACCCTCCACCAGGTGGCCATTGGTGAATACCACGTTCCCAAAAAAGCCCGTTTGCTCATATCCGGCCAAAGGCTCCATAATGGGCTCTTCACTCCTCGCCAACACCCGGCTGGGGTTCTGAAGGTCCAGTAATAAAGCTCCCAAACAATAGCGATGGGCCTCGTTGGCTCCGTGATAGATTTCCAGCCAGCCAGCTTCTGTTTTAATAGGTGCGGCGCCAGCTCCTACCCGGGCACAGTCCCAGTATCCCGCCCGAGTGGTCGCTATGCACTGATGATGCCCCCAGTGCTCGAGATCCGGGGACTGAGCAATCCAAATGTAATTGCCGCCTATGCTAGGGCTACTTGGCCTGTGCAAGGCATAATATTTGCCCCCGATGCGCTCTTCGAACAATGCACAATCCTTATTGTGGGCGGGGAAAATCATTCCCTTTCTGTCAAAGTGTTTCCAGTCGGTAGTGGTAATGAGGCCCACCCCAACTCCTGTAGGTGATACTTTGGTATATGTGAGATAGTAGGTATCACCAATCTGCGACACCCGGCAATCTTCTATCCCGAAAGTTTCCTGCTCACCTAGCGGGAAAATGGGGCCATATTCAGGATCCTCTGAGAAGTGAATGCCATCATGACTCGATAGAAGCCTCAGGTGTGAAAGGGTGGATAGGTAATGAGCTCCATCATACTCAAACACTCGCTTGTCACTATCGTCAAACTTAGGATCGTCATTTCTAAAGGTCATCAACTCCAACTGACCAGCCTGGTTATAAATAGGCAAGGTGGTGGTACCCTCCTGCTGTTCTGGTCGCTCTGCCACACGCACGAGAAGCCACACCTTACCCTGAAACCAGAATACTCCGGGGTTCAGCAAACACTCTATCCCTACGGATGGAGTGCTGGGTTTCACCATTTTGGGTGTCAGGATGGGATTCTCAGAGAACCTATTTGTTATATCCATAATTTTTTAAATGAATTATTGCCAATGATCCAGTAATGACGTCTTTAGGATCGTATTCTTTGCCAAATTGACAATAAGGAATTTGGGATGTGTCCTCTATGGTTCATATTGTGTTTACTATGGTGCAAGTGCACTCCAAAGCGGTTTTTTCTTACTATTTTGGACACAAAATATACTGGGGAGGACAGAAGGTATGCTAAAGACGAAACATCTAACCCTTGGCTTGATGCTGGTCCTGATCTTTGGTCTTGAAACCAAAGGTCAAACGGAATGGCCACTGCAACATGTAGACAAGAAATCGGGGCTATCCAATAGCGCCATCAACGCCATCTACATGGACCATCTGGACTATGTATGGTTTGGTACGTGGGATGGCCTCAATCGCTATGATGGGGATGAGGTCATCAGCTACAAACCTATTGCAGAAGATGAGCACTCCCTTAGCAACAACGTGGTTCGTCAAATCTTGGAAGACAAATTTGGCAACCTGTGGATTGTCACCCATGATGGCATCAATCGGTACGATCATCAACTAGATCACTTTCACCGATACTTCAATGACCTCAAGGACCTGCCTTTTCTTGAAAATAACCTGAAAGCCACGTTGTCCGAGGACTCCACCTTGTACATAAGTCTTGTGGGCTGGGGCGTGGCCCAATACAACCAGCAGGCCGACCGCTTCGAGAAAATAGCCATTGATGAGCAAGTAGGACAAAACATCCACAGTGTTGGCGCTTTTCAAAACACACTTTACTTATCAAATGGTGAAGGCAAACTGTACTCGCACACTTATGGAAAGCCCGTGGTGAGTTACGACCTGGAGTGGTCACCCAAGGTTTGGTTTCACCAGTTTGTGAGTCTCAACCAACGCTACTTCTACCTCTATCAGCCTTCCATAGATCGACTCATCATCAAAGAACTATATCAGGATCGGGTCGCGAATTCATTTGAGATCAATACCCAATCTGCACAGATCACAGGGGTAGGTAGCAGCAGTGATGGCAACCGGCTGCTGCTAGGTACGGATGATGGTCAGCTGCTGGAAGTCAGTCTGGCCGATGATCAGATCACACACCGTTCGCTCAGCGGAATGATCCCCAGCCTCAGTAAGCGAAAGTTGAAAATTTTCTCCCTTCACACCTCCCAGCAAGGCATCCTGTGGCTGGGTACCGACGGTGACGGGGTTTACAAATACCTCACCAAAGAGCGCTCATTTTATCCCATTAGTGAAGGCAGCCCTGCTGATGGAAAGCTTTCCAATAGCATTGTACGGTCGATTTACATCGACCCAAACAATCAGCTCTACGCCGGCACACGAAGCGGTGGACTCAACATCATCTCACCAGACCGGAGCGAAACCAGTGTGCTGAATAAAAGCAACGGGCTCAACGGTAACACCGTACTTTCCATCACTCCTGACAAACATGGCAATATCTGGCTTGGGCTGGATAGTGAGGGTGTGGACATGATCGAGCAGCGCACGGGCCGGATCCTTCATTTTCCCCGGGACTTTACCAATCAGCCGGAGGACCTCTATTTTGGGTCGGTATACAAGGTATTCTTCGATGCCTATGGCCATTTGTGGCTGGGCACCAGTGGGTATGGCATTATCTATATGGATATTGAGAAAACCAGTACCGGAGCATATCGGCTAAACGAATCTTATAGGATCTCTCCTGATCAAAAGAATACTCCCGGTGAAATCGCTATCCGAAGCAATATCGTCTACACCATTACCTCAGAAGAACCCAACATCCTGTGGTTTGGCACACGAAACGGAGGTCTATATCGCTACAATACCCTCACCCGAAAGTTTACCCACAACCTGCAAGCCGACGAAACCAGTCGGTATGCCCTGAGCAACAACGACATCCTGAGCCTGTACATCGACCAACAAAACAAACTCTGGGTAGGTACCAGCGGTGGCCTTAATCAGGTGAACCTGAGCAATTTCACGGTAGATCAGTACACCCAAAGTGACGGCCTGGCCAACAACACCATTCACGGAATATTACAGGACCAGTCCGGCAGACTCTGGCTGTCCAGCAACAATGGCCTTTTTGCCTTTTCGCCCAATGCCAATACTTTCAAGAACTTCAACTGGACCGATGGTCTGCTGAACTACGAATACACCGATGGAGCCTATTTTCAACTGAAAGGAAACCATCAGCTCTATTTCGGAGGCACCAAAGGCATCGACATTGTGGATCCGAACAAGACGGATACCAGCACGGCTTTCCCTCGCCTGGCCATCACAGACCTACTGGTATCCAATGTGCGCATTGCACCCGGCGACAGCACAGGCATTTTACAGACTCATATTGATCTGCAGAAGGAAATTCACCTCAATTACGACCAGAATTTTCTCAGTCTCAGGTTCACTACCCTGGATTACTGGCATAAGCAGCGATGTAGCTATCGTTATTTTCTGGAGGGCTTTGACAATGATTGGAACATCATTGGCAAACAATCCATGATCAACCTGACCAACATTCCCCCCGGGGAATACCAGCTTCATTTGAACAACTCCAATGAAAACGGAGATTGGAACCCACATGAGCGTACCGTACTCATTACCATTGATCCGCCCTTTTGGGCTACCAATACAGCCTATACTGTTTACGTGATTATGGCGCTCTTGTCCCAAATTGGGCTGATACAGTTATCAAGGAATCGATCGAAGCGCAAAAAGGCCCTGGAAATAGAACGCCTGAAAAAAGAACAAGCTGAATCCATCCAAAAATACAAACTGGAATTTTTCACTGACATAGCCCATGAGTTTCGGACTCCGCTCACACTGATCCTGGGACCAGCAGTCTCCCTGCTGGAGAAGACCAAAGGGAAACCGGCACTCCACACGCCCATCCAAACCATCTACCGAAACTCCCTGCGGCTACAAAAGCTCATTCAGGAACTCATCCAGTTCAGAAAAGTGGAGATGGGTAAGGAACAACTGAACATTCGCGCCATCAACATCATTGCTTTTGCCGAAGAGCTTTTACAATCATTCAGGCAGTATGCACTGGAAAAAGAGATCATTCTTACCTACGAAGCACCCGAAGAGCTCTATGCTCAGGTAGACTCGGATATTTTGGAGAAAATCCTGATCAACCTGGTGAGTAACGCACTCAAATACACGGATCGGGGTGGTAAAGTAGCCATTAAACTATGGGCCGAGCAAGAGAAAATCTACTTCAGTGTCAAGGACAATGGCATGGGCATTCAGGAGCATGAGCTTGCCCGCGTGTTTGAGCGGTTTACCAGCCTGCATCATGAGAAAGAGGAAGGAAGCACCAACAGTGTGGGCATAGGTCTGTCCCTGACCAAAAAGCTGATCAACCTTCACCATGGCGACATTTCTGTCCAAAGTCAGCCTGGCGAAGGCACCGACTTTACCTTTTGGCTTCCTGCCAGCCTGCCGACACAAGAGCAAGTGGCAGAGGACACGGTCGACCATGCCATGCTTACCCGCCTCCATGAACACGTACAGGCCGAATTTTATCATAAAGACAGCCTCGATCAGGAATTGATCAACATCAGTCTGGAGCGCCACGAGCATAACCTGCTGATCGTAGATGATAACGTACAGATCCTGAACCTACTGAAAGACCTGCTCTCGCATCAATACAACGTCACCTCCTGCACCAGGGCAAAAGAAGCCCTCAGCATCCTGGCCAGCCGGAAAATTGACCTGGTGATCAGTGATGTGATCATGCCAGAGATGAGTGGTTACGAGCTCTGTGAAGCCATCAAAACGAAAATAGAAATCAGCCACGTTCCGGTCATCCTACTCACGGCCAAGGGACAAATGGAGGAACGTATAGAAGGTTTGCAAGCCGGAGCAGACGCTTACATTCCCAAACCCTTTCATCCCGATCACCTGAAGGTCAGGATCGAAAAACTCATCAGCACCCGCGAAGTACTTAAAAAGAAATTTGATGCTTACACCCCTCATGAAAAGGAGTTTGCCTCGTTTGGGATAGGTGCCAAAGACGATGAATTTTTCCAACTCATGGATCAGTTTATCAAAGATCAGATGAATGATCCTCAACTGGATGCACAGCACCTCGCCAACCACCTGGGGATGAGCAAAACCTCTCTCTATAAGAAAGTGAGGGCCCTTACGGGACAAACACCACACGCACTGATCAATCAGTACCGGCTCAAGAAAGCAGCTTTTTTGCTGACCAACTCAGAGTACAACGTATCCGAAATCATCTATATGACGGGCTTCAATAGCCGGTCTTACTTCTACAAATCGTTTCAGGAAATGTTTCATTGCTCCCCTTCCACCTATGGCAGCGAGCAAAACTAGTTGAGACAGGACCCTCAAAAGTGATACGCCTCTCCTATTTAGCGCGGTTGATTCTGGCTTGTCTTTAAATAAAATCTCTCCCATTATTTGCGCAACCGAAAAGTTGCACGTATATTAGCAACCATATGGTAGCAGATAAGCATAGATCTATACGGCGCGATGTTTTCCAGGCCATCGCAGACCCTACACGCAGGGCCATCATTTTCCTGCTGGCGGTGAGCGCCCTGACACCCAATGCCATTGCGGAGCACTTCCACACCAGCCGACAGGCAGTATCCAAGCACCTCAAAGTGCTGGTGGAATGCGAAGTGGTCACGCAGGAGCAGCAAGGAAGAGAAATTCACTACCACCTCAATGTGAACAAGATGAAAGACATAGAAAAATGGCTGGAGCAGTTCAGGCTAATCATGGAAAACCGATTTGACAACCTGGATCAATACCTGACTCAACTCAAAAGCAACAAAAATTAATTGAACACCAAACATTAAAAGAAATGAACCCTACTCTTTTCATGGACTTTACCGTGGATAAGTCCAACAACACCATGCACATAAAGCGCCAGTTTGATGCACCACGTGATGTGGTCTGGAAAGCCTGGACCACCGCCGAGATCCTCGACCAGTGGTGGGCGCCCAAACCCTACAAATGCAACACCAAGACCATGGACTTCAAGGAAGGTGGATATTGGCTGTATTACATGGAAGGACCTAAAGGGGACATCCACTGGTGCCGCGCAGACTACAGCAGTGTGAACCCCCAGGAAAGCTATGAAGCAACGGACGCCTTTTGTGACAGTGATGGGAAGATCAATGACATACACCCGGGCTCTCACTGGCACAATGTCTTCACAGATTTCGAAGGTGACAGCACATTGGTGACTATTACCATCACCTATAAAAGCCTCGAAGACCTGGAAAAAATTGTAGAAATGGGCTTCAAGGAAGGCTTGGCCATGGGCATGGAAAACCTGGATCACTACATCAGTACACAGTTCAAACTGCGGAAGGAAAACAAGGTCACCAACAAGGCTGGTGTAGCCACCTATCTGAACTTCCCCGGAAATACAGAAGAGGTCTTCCGGTTCTATCAAAAAGTGTTTGGAGGAGAGTTTACCGGACGCGGATTACAGCGATTCGAAGATTTTAGTTTCCCGGGCCAGCCCCCAATGGATGAGGCCACTAAGAAACTGATCATCCATGTGGAGTTGACGATATTGGGTGGTCACCGACTGATGGCGACAGATGCTCCGGAGAGCATGGGATTCAAAGTAAACGCCGGCAATAACATGCACATCCACCTGGAACCTGACTCCAAAGAGGAAGCCGACCGGCTTTTCAACGAGCTGTCAGCAGGAGGCGAAGTGGAGATGGGCATGAAAGATATGTTCTGGGGTGCATACTTCGGGTCATTTCAGGACAAGTACGGCATCAACTGGATGATCAATTACCAGCCTGTTTGAGCGCAACAAGTCTCTAAAGAGACAACTGCAGTGGATGGGATTCCGGTATTGCTTCGTGCCTTGCAAACCGGAATGAACGATACTAGTTCGTTCAATCCCTTAACCTCATTCCGGTTTCGGACGGAGCATAGCGCAGAACGAATACCGGAATCCATTGATGGTCAGGGGTTATAAGGGCATTTCTATTCTTAATAATCTGGTTGAGTCAGCCAACCTAAAAAGACGTTCAATGGCGCCTTTTTTATGTCTGGATGAGGGTATTAGAAAATTCACTAGTTTAGTACTACTCTGGGCTTCAGACACGAAACTGCATATTTGATCTCAGATGAGCTATTATGACACCTCACACATATTTGACCATCTGAATGAAACCCAGCTTACTTTTGAAAACACTGAACTAGCAGAGCATTAGGATCATGAGCGAAATAGTTAAACCATGAAAAATAAGATCAATAAACAGCAATTAATTCTAGAGTTTGTTTCAGTCGTTTTTGCCGTAATTCTTGCTTTGGTATTAAATGGTTGGCGCGAATCTTCCGCATTAAATGCCAATCTTGTGAAGGTTGAAAAATCCATTCTTAAGGAGGTACAAAGGAATGATTCACTGATCAGACAGTCTCATACCTACCGTGGAGACCTTTTGCAAAAAGTGTATTCAAACCAAAATCTCCTGTTAGCGGTTTCAACATCCGACTTGGATTTTGATGTAAACAATAACTCCAAACTGGTTGATTTTTTTAAAACTGCTTTACTTTTTGGACAAAAGGAATATCACACTGTACAGGTAGTGCAAGAAGGTGGTGATCGTGTATTAATTCTAGATAACAGCGTATTTGACCTCAAGCTGGAAGCGGGCACCCTACAGGTATTGGGGTTGGGAAATGTAGAGCTTAAAATACCTGACTTGAATAATCAGTCATGGGATCTTGCCAAAGCCACAGGCACTATTACGGAGATGGACATTGCGCTGGTTGAAAAGCTGGGAACAGTCAATGCGCTCATCGAAACCTACTTAAAAACAAGTGAAAGTGCCGTACAGCTGGTTTACAGCGGAGCGCAAAAAGGGCTCATGCCAGTACTGGAGGATTTGTATAACCTGGAATCAAAAATAATGAAAGCAAATTCCGAACTACTTGAGGAATTGGATTAAAGCACCAACTGTTTAATGTGGTATAACAAAATGCCCCGGACAGCGTGTTCAGAAAATTTCAGTTTGTTGGTGCTTCAACGATACCTGAAGACCGCTGGCCCAGACTGAATGAGTTGGTAGACTAAATCACGACCCGCTGGAAAATACCCACCTGAGAACGTGGGTATTTTTTTTTAACATCGAAGTGAACGTTGACAAACTTCACAGCCACTCCGTCAGTGGTATATTATCTCTTCTTAAAAATTACCGGACTTTATTCTTGCAATGTTGTTGCAAATATTGATCTTTGCTTAAGCTTAATCGCAACAATGTTGCATAAATTGTAGTTAAATAAGGGCAATTAATTAATAGAACAGCCAGGTGTCTGGCGCTCTTGTCGAGTACTCTTCTATTGCATAAACAGAATTTAGTGATATGAACAAGCATGAAACTTTAGATGTGATCATCATAGGCGGTAGTTATGCAGGCCTTTCTGCCGCCATGGCATTGGGTCGCTCCTTACGCAACGTATTGATCATTGACAGTGGATTGGCCTGCAATCGGCAAACACCCTACTCTCATAATTTCATAACACAGGATGGAGCAACTCCGGGAGAGCTCTCGTCCAGGGCCAAATCACAGGTTTTGAAATATCCGACTGTAAAGTTCCTCAACGGACTTGCTGTCAGCGGAATGAAAACCAAAAGCGGTTTCACCATTACCACACAAACTGCCGAAGTGTTTCATGCCAGGAAGCTAGTCTTTGCTACAGGCATCAAAGACATCATGCCCGACATCAAGGGTTTTGCAGAATGCTGGGGCATTTCCGTTGTCCATTGTCCCTATTGCCACGGTTATGAGCTTCGTAACCAAAAGACCGGGATTATGGCCAATGGCGAAAGGGCCTTTCATCTGGCGGGTCTGGTGAATAACCTGACCGACAACCTCACCATTCTGACTTCAGGGAAAGCTGGTTTTGATGCCACACAAATGGCTACTCTGGACCGAAACAAAATCGAGATCGTAGAAACTGAAATTGACGAAATAGCGCATCAAAACGGACAAATCCAAAATGTGCTTTTCAAAGACGGCAGGCAATCAGATTTTCGGGCATTATACGCGGCCCTTCCCTTCAAACAACACTCGGACATACCGCTATCGATGGGCTGCGAACTCACTGAACCTGGATACATCAAAGTGAATGATTTACAGGAAACTACCATAGGCGGTGTTTACGCATGTGGTGACAATTCGGCCATGATGCGCTCAGTGGCCACAGCGGTATATACCGGAAACCTCACAGGTGCAGTCATCAATCGGGAGCTCACAGCTGAGCAATTCTAAGCTAAAGCAGGACGTGACAAAATTTCAATGATCATTCACGCAATCGATTGTTTTTATTGTCACATTTCATTTACTTCGCTTCACTGAGCTGATGGCCAAAGGGACGTTCCGAGGCAAGCTCATCCTGATGTTTTATATCAATCAACTACGACATGATGTTTCTTCAAATCCCAAGGGCTGTTTTATCGCTTTGCGCGTTTTCGCTACTCCTTGTTTCACAAACACTGTATGCTCAGGATTATCAAAAAAACAGGGTAATTATACTCACTGACATAGAAGCTGATCCTGATGACAGCCAATCACTGGTGCGCTTGTTTTTGTACGCCAATCAAATAGACATCCAAGGAATCATCGCGACCACTTCCTGCTGGCACACTTCAGAAGTAAATCCGGCATCTATTCATAAAATCATTGATGCTTATGGTGAAATACGACCCAACCTTCTAAAACATGAGGCCGGGTTTCCTGACACTCAAACACTCTCGACGATGGTCAAGGAAGGTTTGCCCAGGTACGGCATGGAAGGTGTAGGTGATGGAATGGACTCTGAAGGGTCAGACTGGATCATCAAAATACTGGAGCAGGAAGATGATCGCCCACTATGGATCTCCACCTGGGGAGGTGCCAATACCCTCGCTCAGGCATTGTACAAAATCCGAAAAATCAAAACAGAAGCTGAAGTCAAAAAATACGTTTCGAAACTCAGGGTCTACACCATCTCTGATCAGGATGACAGTGGCATCTGGATCAGGAATAATTTTCCCGATCTGTTCTACATCGTGAGTCCCGGCGATGACTATGGCAGCGCCACCTGGACAGGAATCAATAGTTATGTGCAGGGCATTGACAACACCACCATCAGCAATCGCTGGATCGCTCAAAACATCCAGCAAAACCATGGCCCTTTGGGGGCAGCATATCCTGATGTGGCCTGGGGTGTAGAAGGTGATACTCCAGCATTTCTCTCCTTGATCCCCAATGGGCTCAATGAACCCGAGCATCCCGAGTGGGGTGGCTGGGGTGGTCGCTATGAACTCTATCATCCTGATTTTTCCAAGACCAAGGAAGGCGGCTCCATCGTCACCATAGCACCTGAGACCAGAGCCATTTGGACCAATGCCATCGACCGCTACACCCCCTACCTGCCCAACGATTATGGTCGCTCGGTGAAGCCAGACAGTGTTACTTTTTCCGACGATAAGGTCACGCTATGGCGCTGGCGCGATGATTTTCAAAATGACTTTGCGGCCCGCATGGACTGGTGCTTCATGTCGTATGAGGCAGCCAATCACCCGCCTGTGCCTGTATTGACCCATCCCGAGCGAATCACGGTGAAATCCGGTGCCGGCTTTACGCTGGATGCCTTTGACACCACAGACCCCGATGGAGATAGTTTCAGTTTTCTATGGTATCACTATCCCGAGGCTGGTACTTACAAAAAACCAATAGAAGTAAACGGTGCTGAGAATGTGCACCTGGCTTATTTCACAGCGCCGAAAGTAGATCAGCAGGAAACTGCCCACTTCATAGTGAAGGTGACGGATAGAGGCGAGCCTCAGCTGTCAAGGTACAAAAGGGTCATAGTGACCATCCTCCCTGAATAGCGTCAGGGTCAGATCAGGCCTTTATTGTAGGATGTCTTTATTGCTTAGGCGAATTGTATCCCTATGACCTATCCAGTCCCAGCTGCAACCGGCTGTTTACATACTCAGCTTCTTCTCGGGTCAATTTAGAAGAACGATTCTTGATCGTGGCATTCACCTTGGCCAGGTCCTCATAGTGGAAGGCCTCAAAGCCATATTCTTCGGTTTTGAGCACATAATCATAGGGTCCACGCTGGGAGATCAGTTTTACGAAAATAGGCGCTGTTTCCACCACCAGAAATAGCAGCATCACAAACCAGTTGGCCACATTGATGGCTGAACTCTTAGTGGTCAGGCGGTCCAGTGCCTCTATCCGTGAGGCCAGCCCGGTCAGTTGCCCCGCTTCGGTGGCGGAGAGTTCTGCCTGCTCCCTTGTATTCAGCTCGGTGATGGCCTGTTCTTTTTCAGCAATCTGTGGAGTGTTGGTGGCGATGAGCGCCTGCAGTTCGGCATCTACCCTATCGGCATCTGCCTTTTTGATTTGATAGATCGGTCCGGCATTCCGCTGCTGAGTACCGCCTGTGCCATCTGCCTCTTCCCGGGCGATTTGGCGGAGTTCATTTCTGCTCGCTGTTTTGGCCAGTATTTCGTCCTTGAGTGATTGGACCTCCGCACTGAGTCGCGCTCTGGTAGCCGAGAAGCGCTCCTTCACGGTCAGTTCTTTCAAGGCCAGGTCCTCCTGCATCATGGAGGTGATCTCGCTGTTGACTTCCTTTTCAAAAATCTTGAGTTCAAGAGGTTTGGCGATCACGATGGAGATGACCAGCGCCAGCACCAGCCTGGGGAGCACCTGCAGCCATTCCTGTTGGGGTTGGCCATTCTTGCGCATGCTGGAAACAATGAACCGGTCCAGGTTGAAGATCATGAGCCCCCACAGAATCCCAAAGCCTGCGGCCAGCCAATAGCTGTCAAAGACGGTGAAGAGTGCATAGCCTCCGGCCAGCGCCGCAAAAATGCCCGTGAAGAATATGGTGGCCCCTATTCCCACATATTTACTCGACTCAGAAGGACAATTGGATAAGATCTCTCTATTCGCTCCGGCGCATAACCAGAAAAACACTTTTAACCTGTTCATGAACCATTGAACGACGAGTTTTAAACAATGTTATCGTGCCGGCTGGGTTTTTAAAGGGGTGGTATGCTGCACTCCCTTGCTCCCACCAGAGCTGATTTAGCGGTGTTGCGATAAATAATGCTTGGAAGTTGTATAGCCTCCGCCCTCTCCGAGGTTGTCACCAGCAAGCGATCGAAAAGTGAATGCGAACCTCTTAGTGCCCTCAATCAACCACAAAAACGCTGATGTAATTGGGGGTTTTGTAGCTGATGGTTATTATTTCATACTCCCCACCAATGAGGGCGTTGACGCCCGAGGCTACATCCAGTTCTGACGCCTCACTGCGGATTTGGTTGTTTTTCACCCGGTAGCCTACTTCAGCATTTTTAGCTGTGGTCAGCTTCTTCACCTTGACGAGGTACCCTGTGGAGGCCAGTTGCTGAGCCAGCTGGTTCGCCTTTCCTTTGGAGTCACGGCTCGCCATCGTTTCTTCCAGGTAGAAAATATCCACCCGAAAAGGTGTGGGCTCCTTAGAGACGAGAGGCCGCTCATACACGGCTTTCTGACGTTGAATGATTTCCAATGCCGACTCGGGATCTGTCGCAGAGGTGTCCAGCTTTTCAAGTTTCTGCTCGTCTGCCAGCAGTTTCTTATACTCATCATAGTCGTCCTGCAGCTTGCCCTGATACTCTACCCATCGCTCTCTCAGGCGATCTGTGGGTGTGACGGTCGCAAAGTACTCTGCCAGCTTCCACCTCTTCTCTATGTTGTCTGCCTCCAGAATCAGGTCCACATACTTGTCGTAGACCTGCATCTCCTTGATCCCTGTTTCCCTTTCGGTAAAACCATCTTTCACCAGATTTCCAGAGAAAACAAGTGCCACCGACACGATATACCATTTGCTGATCTCGATGATTTTTTCATATCCGGAAGAGGTCACCGGCTTGCCTGCCGCCAGATAGATCCCCAGTCCGATCAGAAACAGAATGGGTAAGATCACATAAATCAAACTGATGAATGACAAAAAATCGACGACTTTTTCCATGGCTATATGGTTGGTTTAAAACAGTTTAGGCGGTATGCCACCTTAAAGTTAAAGGTAAAATGAAATTCTATCAGTTACAACGGGAGTGTGATAGAATATTTTCGATCACTCTTTTCCACCGCTCACGACTTTGGATAAAACAGTTACAGTTTTGAATAATTTGACCGGATCAGTTGAGTTTTAAGGGGTTCAGGTATCCACAAGCGCTCAGCATTCGTTTATTTTGATCTGTACTGGTTTATAAGTAGAAAAACCCAACTGTTCGTATGCAGGAAAACAGATTTAAATATGAAGCCATCGCCGATAACATTCGGGACGCCATCAGGCTGGGTTCACTTCGGACCGGCGACCGGCTACAATCCATCCGGCAGACAAGTCGTGAGCTGGGTGTCAGCAATGCGAGTGTATTCAAAGCATACTACCACCTGGAGTCGGAAGGTTTAATCGAATGCCGGCCAAAATCGGGCTACTATGTCAGGTATCACCTCCAGGACTCACAGCCACCAAGCTGTCAGCTGCTAAACGAAGATGCCTGTGAGGTTTCCAACCAGGCCCTGATCCAGGAATTTCTAGCCACGAAACTCGCCCACCCGGACCATCTGGATCTGAGTACCGCAGTACCTTCTACCGAGCTTTTGCCTATCGCTGGCCTCAAGAAGAGCATTCAAAAAAGCTACCTGAACGATCCCCGGGCAGCTACTGCCTATGAAAACACCACCGGTCATTCGGGACTCAAACGAAGCATCTGCCAGTTTGGGTTGAACTGGGGCAGCGTCATAGCTGAAAATGAGGTGGTTATCACCAATGGATGCATGGAGGCCATTGCCCTCAGTCTGAGCATACTCACCGAGCCCGGAGACACGATTGCACTGGAGAGCCCGGTTTATTACGGATTGTTACAACTGATCCAGCACCTAAAGTTGAAAATCGTAGAAATCCCTGCTGATCCGACCACCGGTATCTCCCTCGATGACCTGGAGCAAGTCATACATCATCAGGACCTTAAAGCCATTTTGGTGATACCCAACTTCAATAACCCCACCGGATCATTGGTTCCTGATGAAAACAAGCAGCGCCTGGTGGCTATGGCCACTGAGCATCAGATTCCTATCATAGAGGATGACATCTACGGGGAGCTCTACTTTTCAGAACCACGACCCAAAAATTGCAAAAGCTTTGATGAAGACGGATGGGTGATTTACTGCTCCTCCTTTTCCAAAACCCTCGTTCCGGGTTTTCGTGTGGGCTGGTGCATTCCGGGCAGGTTTCACGAGGAATTTGTCCAGCGAAAATATGTCACCAACATCTCCACTTCCTCCATCAGCCAGGCGGTTATTGCACACTTCCTGACCCATGGGCGGTATGACTTTTACTTGAAAAAACTCAGAAGTGCCCTCAAAACACAACACCTGCAGTATAAGCGAGCCATCTTCGATTACTTCCCGGGAAAGATCGCGAGTTCTAACCCTCAGGGCGGATTCGTCCTTTGGCTGGAGCTTCCCAAGAATAAAAACGCGCTGAAACTCTACCAGGCGGGTGTTAAAGCAAGCATTGTCATAGCGCCGGGTCAGATGTTCTTCGCCCGGGCTGATTATAAAAACTACTTCCGAATCAGCTTCGGCAAACCTTTTGACGAGGCGGTAGATCAGGCCCTCAAAAAGCTGGGCAGCCTGGCTGCAACGCTTTGATTATTGGAGCATTATGAAACGAAAATAAATTTTAGGTCTAAAACACATCCAATCATGAATACCATCCTGAAAGAAGATTTGCTCACCCTCAATAAACTCCTGAGCGACACCCTGTTACAAGGATTGACTTACTTGTCCAATTTGGATCAAACACCCACCTCAGTGTCTTTTGATCCACCTGCAGAAAGGACCCTAAGCACCTCGGGGATGGGTGGCGAAGGAGCGCTGTATGAGTTCATCAACCGTTTTGAGTCCTTAATGGTCGCCTCATCCGGGCCACGGTACTGGGGCTTTGTCACCGGCGGTTCCACTCCGGCCGCACTCATGGGTGATCTCCTGGCCACCATCTATGACCAAAACACCCAGACCACCAAGGGCCACGGGGATGTCTCAGCGATCGTAGAGTTCGAAACCATCCGGCTTCTGCTGGAGTTATTCGATCTGCCCGATGACTTTATGGGTGGGTTCGTCACCGGAGCCACCATGTCCAACTTCACCTGTCTGGGAGCTGCCCGGCAATGGGTGGGCAGAAGGCAAGGTTATGACATTGCTAAATCGGGTATTTCCAGGCCCATCCACATACTCTCCGCAGTACCACACTCCTCTTCCATCAAAGCCCTATCCATGCTGGGGATCGGCAGTAGCCAGGTGACCAGGATACCCACCATCAACCCCACGCGTGAGGCGATCGACATCAGCAAGCTGGAAGAGGCCATCCATCAGCTCAACGGTGAGCCCTTCATTCTGATCTCCAGTGGTGGCACCGTCAATACCGTGGACTTTGACGACATGAGAGCGATCTCCGCACTCAGGGAGAAACACGACTTTTGGTGGCACATCGATGCGGCTTTCGGCGGATTTGCAGCCGTCAGTCCCAAGCACAAGCACCTCATTGAAGGCTGGGAACGTGCAGACAGCATTACCATAGATGGTCACAAGTGGCTCAATGTGCCGTATGAGAGCGCTTTTTTCTTTACCCGAAAAGAACACACATTGCATCAGGTGGACACTTTTCAAAACTCCAACGCCCCCTACCTGGGAGACCCGAACGAAAATTTCAACTACCTCAATTTTCTTCCGGAAAACTCGAGGCGCTTCAAGGCCCTGGCGGCATGGTTTAGCCTTGTTGCATATGGCAAGGAGGGGTATCGGGAGATCGTAGAGCGCACCATCGACATGGCTCAGGAGCTGGGACAATTCATAGCAGACAGTGAGGCCTTTGAATTATTGGCACCCACTCGCCTGAATACCGTCTGTTTTACCCTGAAAAATGGCAACGAGGCAGATGTGAATACCTTCCTGGCTAAACTCAATGATGGAGGAAAAGTATTCATGACCCCCACGTCCTTCAATGGCAGGGCCGGTATCAGGGCAGCACTAGTCAATTGGCGAACAACCGCTGCGGATGTTCAAATCGTGAAGGAAGAGATGAATCAGGTGATTCAGGGCATCCAATCCGTAGTGCTGTGACCGCCCTAATGAGGGCAGTCTGCTAAGGGATCATCCTCCTCTTACATTTGGTTCTTTTTGAATGAAAAGCTGTAGTAGAGCCCCACTGTGAGCCTGTTTCCGCCTTCAATCTCAGCAAAGTCATCGGTGTTGAAAGATTGTATGAGGGGCACCTGATACTGAACATTAGTAGTCACCCTTCCGGCAAAAAGCTGAACACCAAAAGTACCCAGGAGAGAACTACCCCCGGTATTGGCCTCTATGATGTCATAATATTTATGCCGATCCGCAGCCTCATAATAGACCCCTGCAAACGGAACCAGTGAGACCTTCTTCATTTCAAGGTAGTAGAAGGCATTCCCACTCAGATTAAATTGATTGCCGAAACGATAGGCCTGAGTGTTGGAGGTATTCATCTTAAAAGAGGTCTCTGCATTGATCCCAAGATTTCCATGACGAATGGTATAATTAGCAGAAAGTACATAATCAAGGCTTCCTGATCCGAGCTGAAAATTACGATTGACCAGCTCCCCGTTATCTTCTTTATCAAATTCACCCACAGGCACCTTCAGTCCTGCGCCCACACTCAGCGAATGCATGATCGCCCGACTGAAATCATTCCCGGTATTGAACGGTGAATAGTAAATGACCACTACCGGATCACCTACTCCCTCAGAGTGTACAGTTTGATGAGAACCCTCCATATTATTGATCATGTAGGGCATCAGGTAGCGCACCTGAAAGCGCTCTCCGAGGCTGAACCTGCCCATCAGGTCATAGCGCTGATAGGTATCTTCTGAATGTTCATCTTCATAGTAATACCCATCGTTATCGATCGACGCACTAAAGGAGGCATGGCTATATTTTACACCCACAAAATGAGTGTTCTGGTTGGGTAGAAAACCAAAATAAAGCCCCGACAAGCTGCATCCGCAAACATCGCAGGCCCGACCGCTCAGGCTCAGCATAACGGCCAAAATGAATAGGTAAAGGTGTTTAGTCATGATTTTGAAATTTTGGATCTGAGATCAGGTCTCTGTCCGTTAATGTTTTGATAAATGAAATGATCTTTATTTTTTCGTCCTCCGTAAGTGCAACCCCCTTCAGCTTGCCATCTTCCATGAAAATGGGATCCAATGTAGACGAGCCTATAATTCCCTGCTCGTAATGATTCAGCACTTCTTCCAGAGTAGAAAACCGGGCATTATGCATATACGGGGCAGTGATCTCCGCATTCCTCAGACTTGGTACCCTAAACTTCCCATAGTCCGCCTCATCCTCGGTAATTGCCCCCCGACCAAGATCTTTGAATGAACTACTGAGTCCATTGTTTTTATAGGAAAAATCTGTGAAAAGCTCTCCAGAGTGACAAGTAGCACATTTCTGATCGAATAGCTGCATCCCCTCAAGCTCCTCAGTAGACAGCTCACCTTTGCCAAGGATGTATTGGTCATACCTGGAATTAGCAGATACCATCAGGAGGGTAAACTGAGAAAGTGCATGCAACAGATAAGGAGAAGTCACCTCATCCACGCCAAAGGCTTCTTTGAACAATCCGGGGTATCGATCATCCTGATTGAGCTTGCTCACCACATTGGCCAGAGACTCATCCATTTCCACATCCGACTCGATCGCATTAATTGGCACGAAATCCAGATGGCTTACCCCGCCATCCCAAAAGAACTCTCTCATGAAAGCCAGGTTCGCCAGCATGGGCGCATTTCTAAAGCCTGCCTGATTGTCCACCCCAATGCTCATGCCGTGCAGAGGCATGTCTGCAAATGCGCGCGACTGTTGATGACAATTGTTGCAGGACACACTTTTGTCTCTCGAAAGAATAGGATCAAAAAAAAGGCGCCGCCCCAATTCAAAACCTTCTTTGGTTACCGGGTTGTTTTCAAAGGTATATGTAGGCTCGGGGAAATGCGCAGGCTTTTCGAACTTGTAGATCTCCTCCCCGGGATCTATGCTTTCTCCGCTACAACTCCCTAAAATCAAAAGAAGTACCCAGCTGTATGCCGGGTACTTTTTCAAGAGATCAATCATGACTACTGGTACTCTGGTGCACGTGATGTACACTAAAAGCATTCAAAAGCTGATCAGCCAACACCTTACCTCCTTTTGGGGAATGGATAGAATAGGTCGTGCTAAAATCCACTTCTGCTCCGTCCAATACCTTCAGCACATCTGTGATCAGATGTGCCAATGGAGATAGGTGCGGGTTCACCGTGACAGTGGTCCCAAACTCTAAAGTGATTGTCTTGATATTATTGACAAAATTCTCATTATCAGTCACATCCTTCCAACCACCTACATGGAACCCAAAGGTCTTTTCAAGCACCTCTACTCCATTTCCATGGTCTACGTAAGCCTGACCTGAATGCTCTGCAGTGCCTTCCATCATCAGCCCGATATAACCTGCATTCCAGTTCCAGAACCAGGCTCCGGCAGCAGGATCCAATACGCCACCTGCGGCCCCTTCTTTCATTCCGTCTTCCTCTACCCCTATGGTAAAAGTGATCCGATCGTAAGTGCCGGCAGGCACCTTTTCCAGTAGAATATTGCGTGAAATGGAGTTGCTCTCCTTCAGGAGGTAGTATCCTTTAGCTTCATCAGCATTCACACTTATTTCATCCTGAAAGTACTCGCCATTTGGGCCCTCCAAAGTGATTTTACTGACATAATACCCGAGACTGGAAAGGTTGAATGGCTCCCCGTCGGAAGTTTCGTAATCATAGTCGGTAGAACCAGGGGCTCTCAGCGTGATGCTATTGGCACCCACCTTATTTTCAAAATACAGCTGAAAGGTGCCAAACTCATCAGGATTAACCTCATCATCACTGCCGCAAGACCATAGCAGCGTTGTTAGCGATATCATCGCCATCAGTTTCAATATTTTCATCGCTTTCGATAATTCTTAAATGGTAAAATTGGATATGGGAGCCTGACGGACATGACATAACCATGCCCTGGAAGACTCCAAAAACTACAATAAATGGGGGATTGAGTTTATCCTATCCGGGGTGGATGAAATATATCGAACGCCAAACGTGATATGGGAAAGTCCTCACTTAGATGTGAAAAAGTTAAATCCTGAACGAGTGCCAGTTGATCAACCTCCCACTCGATGTGCCTGGTTTCTGAAAAGAAGAAAGTAAAACTTTTGGGAGTGAGTTGTTTGGATTTTTCCTGATGCTCCTGGGCTTTGTCCAGCTGTGCAGCCAGGTAGCAACTCCCCCCACATACAGTGATGGGTTGCTTTCGCTCTACACACAGCACCCGGGAGATGTAATCTCTGCGCATCTCAAAATCCAGATAGACCAAAGGAGTCACCAGCGTACTTCCCATATTGGCAAGGATAATTATGGCGATTATAAAAGACTTTACTCCGGTCATCCCGGCAAAAATCTGAATGTCCGGGATTCTTTCAAAGGATTCTGCCACAATTTACTTGGAAAATTGAAATCAAATTTCGCATTCCGGTACAAACCAGATAGATGACATTGTTGGTCAGTTCAATTGCCTATACTCCTGTGGTGTGTAGCCCACGCGTTTTTTGAATAATCGCGAGAAATGCTGTGGGTATTTGAAACCCAGTTCGAATGCGATTTCCTTAACAGATTTTTCCGACCCAAAAATCTTGTCTTTGGCAATCTCGATCAACTTCGTCTGAATGGATTCCTGCGCAGATCGGCCTGTCTCCTTCTTGATCAGATCTCCAAAATAATTGACAGAAAGGTGCAGCTCATCAGCAAAGTAGCTTACAGAAGGAAGACCTAACGAATAGGGCTTTTCCGAAGCGAAGTAATTATTCAGGGATTCTTCAAACCTTCCCAGAATGCCGTTGTTCACGTGCGCTCTGGTAATGAACTGTCGATCATAAAACCGTTCACAGTAGTCCAGAAGCAACCCAATATTGGAGGCGATCAACTTTCTGCTGTGCTTATCTACCGGCCGTTTCAATTCATTTTCAATTTTCAGGAAGCAGTCCATGATGGTCTGTTGCTCCTCCGGCGAGAGGTGCAGTGCCTCGCTCAGGTTGTAAGAGAAAAAACCGTACTCGTCAATTTGTTTGGCCAATGGGGTTCCTAATATCAAATCGGGATGAAAGGTTAACCCCCTACCAGACGGCTGATAAAGGTCCGTTTTGTTGCTCACATCCACCACCTGACCCGGCCCCACAAAAACCAGTGTACCCTCCTGATAGTCGTATGTATTTTTACCATACACAAGATCACCGCATTTTACATCCTTCAGGAAAATGGAGTAGATCCCAAAGGACATTTTGTACCCGTGTCTGGGGTTGGCCTTGGAAAAATCAAGAACACTCACCAGCGGGTGTAAAGTGGGATGATTATTAAAATCATTGTAGGCTTTGATACTATCGAAATTTTTCTGATCGCTCATATCATATGCTTTTACGAATTCTAAACTACATCACCTAGAGGAATATGTGTAGCTCAATCAGTGATTATGGTACGGATAACCGTAATGTATCTACTCACTCCCATTGAATCAATTCGTAAAATTGCATAGTAGGTTCAAACAAACCCAAACGAGATGCAACACTTAAACACCATTCAAATGAAGAAATTTTTGATCTGCCTGGCGATGATCCTGGGCACCACTCTATGGACATATGCCCAAAGTGACGATACCGAGATGATCAACTTATCCAAACAAAAATGGGCATGGATGGCCGATAAAAATGTGGAGGAACTGGCATCGTTGTTTCACGAGGATTCCAAGTTTGTACACATGAGCGGATCCTGGAAAAAGGACCGGGAACTGGAAATCATAGAGAGTGGAAGCATTTGGTATAAAAACACCATCGTGCATGATGTGGATGTCAAGCGCTTTGGCAACACAGTCATTGTATGGAGTCGCATCACACTGGAAGCACACGTGCGTGGCAACGATGTGTCCAATGAGTTTACCGCTACGGAGGTTTACCAGAAACAATCAGACAGCTGGCAACTTTTGGACCTCACTTTCAGCAGTGTCCGTGATACTCATCAAATTGAACATTAATACCAACTTTATGAAAACACTCATAACCGGACTGATTCTGATTCTCTTGAGCGTACACGGGTCCAGCGCACAGACTCCTGACAGAGAGCGGGAAATCATAGACCTGTCCAAAGCCAAATGGCAATGGATGTCAGATAAAAATGTAGAGAAACTGGAGGCGCTCTTTCATGAGAAGTCTGCATTCGTTCACATGGGTGGTTCCTGGGGGAAAGAACCCGAGATCAACATCATTAAAAGTGGTGGCATTTGGTACAAAAAAGCTGACATCCATGAAGTATCGGTCAACATCATTGGCAGTACGGCCATTCTGCTCAACAACATCACGCTGATTGCAGAAGTGGGTGGAAACGAAGTTACTAATCCGTTCATGGTCACGGAGGTATATATCTACGAAGATGGAGACTGGAAGCTGGGTTCCCTGTCATTTACCAAACTATTGACCAGAGGAGAATAGGGTCATCAAATGAGATTGGAAACCCTACTACAGGAAATGGAGGCAGCTTCTGCCAGTGTGAAAGTAGTAAGCGAAATGGCAGAACAGATGAAAGCACCACGAACTTTTGTTCGATAATCCAAATATTAAAAACATTGAAACTGGCCATATCTACTGGTGTTAGCTCTGGCAACAAATCTACCCTCCATTCAAACTGGGGTATTTACCAACCATAGAAATGATGAACATTAAGTATCTACCTTTTATCTGTTTGATAGCAATCATGGGTTCCTGCATTGATCAGAGTGAATCACGAGACTTTGAGATGAAGCCATCCAGAGCAAAGATCTTTTCTAAAGGGGTGAGACTTGAGAGCGACCACTTTCATGGCAATGCCTGGTTGGATGTTCTGGTAGTTGCCGATAGTGTTAACCAGAATGCTGTTGGAAGTGTCACTTTTGAGCCTGGTTCACGAACGAACTGGCACTCACATCCCAATGGACAAATCATCCTGACACTTGAGGGTGAAGGATATTATCAGGAGCAAGGAAGTTCGAAAAAGATTTTACGCAAAGGTGATGTGGTCAAATGTCCGGCCAACTTACCTCACTGGCATGGAGCAAGCCCGGACAGTGAATTCGTACAGGTGGCCATTACCAGCCGTGTGAATGGGCCTACTGAATGGCTGAGCCCCGTTAGCGATGAAGAGTATCGAGGTGAATGAATAGGAACGTGGAGTTAGGGCATGTGATTGCAAACAAACTCACCATTAAAAACTGAATACTTGAGGCACTTCGGATCTACGCTCAAAATTTCGTAAATTATAAGGAACAAATTCAAACATTAACGTCCCGAGATATGGCAAAATTCGCACTAACAATCAATGGTCAGGAGCGACAGGTAGATGTGGACCCGGCTACTCCCATCTTATGGGTGCTCAGAGACCACCTCAATCTTGTAGGCACTAAATACGGATGTGGAATTGCTCAGTGTGGTGCATGCACCATTCATCTCAACGGAATGGCCACCAGATCTTGTATGTTGCCCGTTTCTGCAGTCGGCAACAACGAAATCACCACCATCGAAGGACTCTCTGAAGGCGTCAACCACCCTGTACAACAGGCCTGGATGCAGCACGATGTGCCACAATGCGGATACTGCCAGTCGGGGCAGATCATGAGCGCAGCAGCACTCCTCCAATCCAACCCCAAGCCGACAGATGAGGAAATTGAAGGAGCCATGAGTGGGAATATTTGCCGATGTGGAACCTATGTACGAATCAAAGCTGCTATTAAAACCGCCTCTAACCTTTAACTCCCCCTACTATGACCCTTCTAAAAACCAAAGTTGGCAGACGCGCATTTATCAAGACCTCCGCTTTAGCAGGTGGCGGACTGATGATCAGCTTTAGCTGGCTGGCCAGCTGTGGCCCCGGCACCAAAGAAGCTGAGGTATTAGCAATGCCCGATGAGTGGTTTGATCTCAACGCCTACCTGAAGATTGGTGAAAACGGAGTGACTACCATTATGTGTCCGAACCCGGAGTTTGGCCAGAATGTGAAAACCTCTATGCCTATGATCGTGGCTGAGGAACTGGACATGGATTGGGAAAAGGTAATCGTGGAAATGGCTCCTTTCAACACCAGCCTGTATGATCGCCAGTTCACCGGCGGGAGTCAGGGGATCCGTCGGAGCTGGAATGTCTTGAGAATGGCAGGAGCCACCGCCAGGCAAATGCTCAAACAGGCTGCAGCCAATGCCTGGGGAGTTCCGCTTGAAGAAATAACTACCGCATCAGCTACAGTAAAGCATGAAGCTTCTGGCCAGTCTGCCACATATGGCGAGTTGGTCTCTGCCGCTTCCAAACTCCCAACACCTGCCGAAGTACAACTTAAGGAAGTGAAAGACTTCACCATCGTGGGTAATTCAAAGAAAAATGTAGACGCCAGAAAGATTGTCACTGGTACGCCAATGTATAGCCTCGATATCAATCAGGAAGGAATGCTCACAGCCATGATTGTGCATCCTCCTGCCTTCGGGATGAAGTTAAAATCATTCAATGCAGATTCAGTGAAAGACATGCCCGGGATCAAAGAAGTGTTTTCCTTCAAAACCTTTCAGGATGATTATGTGCAGAATTACTTTGACACCAATACATTCCCTGAATTGGTCGCTATTGTAGGCAATAGCACCTGGGAGGTGATGAATGCCAAAAAAGCATTGCAAGCTGAATGGGAACCTTTTGATTCATACTCCTTTTCGGTAGATGCTTTTGGTAATAAACAAACAAGAGAGGTTCCAGCCGGCCTTGAAAACAGTGACAGTCACCTGACAGCTATGCAGGAAAGAGCGTCAGGGCCTTGCACCCTGCTCCGTAAGGATGGTGACCCGGACAAGGCCTTCTCCTCGGCTGCCAAAGTCATTGAAAGAACCTACACTGCACCGTTTCTGGCTCACAACCCTATGGAGCCAATCAACTGTGTGGCGGATGTGACCGCCGAGAGGGCCATCATTAGTGCACCCATTCAGGCTCCCGAGCTAATCGAAGGCACACTTTCCGCCAGACTCGGACTGCCCCTGGATAAAATAGAGATCGTCATGACGCGCATGGGCGGCGGATTTGGCAGGCGTGCTTACGGTCACTATATGGTGGAAGCTGCGGTGATTAGTCAGAAAGTAAATCGTCCCGTCAAGCTTGTTTACATGCGAGAAGACGACATGACTTTTGGTGTATACCGTCCCACCTATATGGCTACCTATCGAGCTGCATTGGATGAAAACAATCAACTAGTTGCATACCATGTAAAAGCAGGTGGGATACCCGAAAGCCCGCTTGGACGAGGAGCAGCCAACAGGTTTCCTGCCGGGGCTGTGGATCATTACCTTGCCGAGGAATGGTCTGTTAACTCTAATATCACCATTGGGGCATTCAGGGCTCCAAGATCAAATTTTTTGGGGGGAGCTGAGCAATCATTTCTGGATGAAGTAGCCGAAGCAGCCGGGCAAGATCCTATTCAATTCCGATTGGATTTGCTTACCCGTGCTAAACACAATCCTGTGGGCGAGCAAAATGATTACGAGGCAGACCGATATGCTGGAGTGCTTGAGCTTGTACGGGATCAATCTAACTGGAGCCAACCACAGCCGGGGGTTCATCGTGGGGTAGCGGCCTATTTTTGCCACAACAGCTATGCCGCTCATGTGCTGGAGTTAAGCCGGGAGAATGGAAAACTGAAGGTAAAGAAGGTCACCTGTGCACTTGACTGTGGCATAGTAGTAAATCCGGATGCAGCAGCCAACATGGCTGAGGGTGCCATCATTGACGGAATTGGCAATGCGTTTTATGGAGAGATGACCTTCAGAAATGGGGTACCAGAAAAAACCAACTTCGACCGATACCGAATGATCAGGATGAATGAAGCACCTGAATCCATTGATGTCCATTTTGTCAAAAATGAAATTGATCCAACAGGATTGGGGGAGCCACCCTTCCCCCCCATCTTTGGTGCGGTGGCCAATGCCCTGTACAAGTCATCCGGCAAACGTTATTATCACCAGCCTTTTCTCAAGGAAGGTGTTGCTTTGGGCTAATCGTGTGTCTTGAATACTTAATGAGTATGCTCCAACCTTAAATAAAAACACCTGTCAATGAAAAGCCTAATCCTTACTGGTTTTCTCTTATTCTGCGCATCTTATTTACCTGTTCAGGGTCAAAGTCATAAAGTACGCCTTGCCCAACTCGTGATCGACTCCATCCACCTGGAGGATTACAAGGCGCTATTAAAAGAGGAGATTGAAGCCTCTCTTGCTTTAGAACCAGGTGTGTTGACACTATATGCTGTGTCAGAAAAAGACCGACCAAACCGTTTCACAATTTTAGAAATCTATGCTAGTGAATCTGCCTATCAGTCGCATCTCAAAACCGAGCATTTCTTAAAGTATAAAAACAAAACAGTAAGTATGGTACAGTCTCTGGAGCTGATCGAAACCATCCCACTCCTGCCTCTAATGAAGATTAAATGACTATCCCTACCTGACAATTAATCTATGTCAAATTTGACTTTTTGAACGATTTGTCAGTTATTGGCGATGGTTTGGTCATCTTTTAAACCACTCTGAGTCATGAATGAAGAGATTACTGCATCCATTCTCGGCATAGAAGCCACATCTGGTGGCTGTATGTTTATTACTGACACCAACGAATGGCACCGTGTTTACACAAAAGACCCATTGATTCAATCTGTCGTAACTAATGCGTTTTTGTCTGCCTCTCAAATAAAACTTGAAATAAAACCAGGGAGAGAAATACATAGGGTCATGGCATTTGAATCACAGGGGCAGTACAGTTACTCCCCAAGTTGGTTTCAGTATACCCTTACAAGAATCGCCACACAGTATTCACCAGAAAATGGTCACAGGCTTGAGGCATTTATCTCCGGACACGATGGGATAGAAAGACAGTATAACATACAGGATAGATTTCTGCAAAAAGCCATTGAAGCAGCCTTCACCCTATATGCCGTCACCTTTCCTGAAAGTGAAAATAGAATTGACATATCTCTCAAAGAAAACGAAATCATCAAAATTCGGATAGGTTATGAACTGACAGATCACGAATCCAAATAATCCAACTCAGTTTTTCACAGACGGACAACAATCCATACGAGATCGTTCAAAAGCCTATCTTTGCGCTTTCAAAAAATCATTCTTATGTCTGAATTCCCTCTATGTCCCGCTTGCAAGTCGCCATACGCCTACCCTTCTGATACGCTCCTGATGTGTCCGGAGTGTGGACATGAATGGGATCCGCAGGCTGAAGCAGCCGCTGACACCTCCGTGATCAAAGATGCCAATGGCAATGTGCTCGAGGATGGTGATACTGTAGTAGTCATCAAAGACCTGCCGGTGAAGGGTGCTCCCAAAGCCATCAAAGCAGGAACGAAGGTGAAAAACATCAGACTAACCGACGGTGACCACAACATCGACTGCAAGATTGACGGCTTTGGCGCCATGTCCCTCAAGTCGGAGTTTGTAAGGAAGGGGTAGTTCATCAGTCGAAAACTAGATGTGGCTTGCTCTGTCCATGAAGCGCTCAGGCTCATAAATGATTAGTACTTACCTCAGTACATCAAAGCGCTTCATCAGTATGTCCTTATAGGTATGGCTCACCGGAAGTGCCCTTTCTCCGTTCAAAATCACCTGATTATCCGTGAGATGTATTTGTCTGATCTCATTAAGGTTGATGATATAGTTTCTGTGAATTCTTAAAAAGTGATAGGCTTGTAATTTTTCTTCCATTTTCACCAAAGAAAGCTGAACCAAAAAACTTCCTTCTCTGGCATTGATTTTACAGTACTTTCCATCCACTTCCACATATTCAATATTGGAGATGGGAATTTTAATCAATGACTGCCTATGCTTGACAAACAGACTCTCCTCCATCAAAAGGGCATTCTCTTTTATACTTAGCCCTCCAGGTTGCGAAGCGAATTTCTCCATGGCCAGTTCTATGGCATACTGGAGCTCCAATGGATTGAAAGGCTTCAGGAGATAGCTATAGGGAGACACAAGCTTAGCCTGTCTAAATGTCTCAAAATCTGCATGCTGGGTGAGAAAAATCAATGGTCTGGCGGTATTCATGTTCTCCCCCATCCTTTCTGCAAAGGAAATACCCTCCGGATTGCCCTTCAAATAAATATCGGCCACAACCAGGTCAGGCTTCAATGCATAAAAAAGGCCAAGTCCCTCTGTCAGGTTATCAGCTATCCCGCAAACTGAATACCCTCCCTTTTCCAGAAACACCTTAAGCTCATCGGCCTGGTCGGTCTCATCTTCAATGATCAAAACTCTTATTTTTTCCATATTTAGGTCTCCGCTATCCTGGGTAGATTCAACGTTATAATGGTCCCCTTTCCAACCTGACTTTCCACCTCAATGGTTCCCCCATTTCGTGAGACAAAGGCCTGACACAGGATCATTCCAAGCCCGGTACCTGTTGTACCATCCGTTCCTGCCTGAATTTTCGCCTGACTGATTTCAAACAAACGATCAACAACCCCTTGCTCCATCCCGCAGCCAGTGTCCTCTATGGTTATTCTGACCATATCTCCGCGAGTTGATGTAGCAATAAGTACTCTTCCTGCCTTTGGGGTAAACTTAAGTGCATTATCCAACAGGTTTCTAAACACCACCTTCATGCTTTGAATATCCACCAACACCATAGATCCGCTTACAAAATCAGTCTCAAGATCGATCCCCTTCTCCTGAAACATGGGCTCATAATCGTACAACACCTGCTCTATCAGACGCCCGGGTTCGATTGATTCTCTCATCAGGTGAACCTGATTGGTTTGATCAAGTGACCACTGCAGCAGGTTGTTCAATAAGTTCTGAGTGGCATTCAGCAGATGGCCATTTTCCGCAGCAAGTGCCAATAATGTTTCTTTGTCTTGGGCACTGGCAGCAGCTGCCATTTTTTGTTGAGAACGTTGCAGGGATCTTACTGGAGCCTTCAGGTCATGGGCCACTATGGAAAACAATCGGTTCTTTGCTGTATCCATCTGTTCCAGCACCCGTTTCTGTTCGGTGATTAGCTTATTGGACTTGCTTACAATCCGATACCCAACGGCTACCACACCTGCCAGAATGAATAGGAAGACGGAAGCGATCAGGTAAGCTTTGATTTGCCATCGTTGCCGGGAGAGTTCCGCATTCTTTACCAATTCCTTCTGCTCTAGGATCGTAATTTCACGCTCCTTCAAACCGATTTCATATGTTTTCTCCTTTTCAGCCATCTCCCACACCTTATCACGATTCCAGAGGGTGTTTTGTACTTTTTCAAAATCCTTGCGGTAGCTGAGCGCTCTTTGCAAGTCTCCGCGGTTCTCTTCCACCACCGCCATGTTCAGGTAGGCATTTCGAAGCACTTCTGGCTCCTGAGCGAGTAGTGCATATTCCAGACCTTTCTGAAAATAAGGAATGGCCTGGTCATCCAGGTATTGCTCATAGTACAAATTGGCAATGTCCATATACGAAATGGCAAGACCCAGCGTATCGGCCATTTCCATTTCAATCTCAATGCTCCTGTTAAAGTAAAATGCCGAGCTGTCAAACTTCTTCAGGTGCAGATAAGCTATACCCAGATTGTGATAATAACCACCAAACTGATCCTTGTTCTCACTTGCTGAATGCCGCTCCACCCAGGGCCTTAAATACTGAATGGCGGTTAAAAAAGCTTCTTCTTCCAGAAGCAAACTGGCCATCACAGGTTCTATGGCAAAATCCTCACGGAAGGAAGGTGGAAGTTTATCTCTCAGGTCCAATGACACTTTGTACTCATTTATGGCCTGTTTGATCAACGACTTCTCATAGAAGATCTTCGCCTTCAGGACCGACAGCAAAAAGCACTTTTCACCCGTGCAATGATCAAATTCGGGGATCAGAATTTCATAGGCTTTGTCGAAATCACCATTCTGAAACAACACTGTCAACTCCTGTACCTGAACACACGACGCTTCACGCTTACAAACCTCCTCAAGAAAACTTAAGGCCTTCCTATGAAGGCTTGTTGGAGGCTCCTGATCATCAGCGAACAAAAGCATCAAAAAAACCAAAAATGTAACCACCTTTATTGGGATCAGGTACCGGGATCCTTCACCGTAGTGACTGTACCCCGTGAGGTCTCAGGGTCTGTATCTACCAGCACCACATCCTCTACACCCACGGGGTATTTACTCTCATAGGTGAAAGCTATTTGCCACAGGTAGTAGCTGCCTGTTCCCTTTTGGGATTTATATGTGAGGGTGATCAAGGTTCCTATTAGTGGTCCTTTGCTCAATTGACGCTCTACCTCGGTGTTCCTGATCTGCTGCTCGTCATGGATGGAAACGGTGATCTTATCTTCTACCAATGTAGGAAGATAGGCATTGATGAAAGCTTTCTTCTTGCCCCCTCCTATATCCTTAAAATGGACTAATGCATTGTCGCAAAATGGATACAGAGGGCCTGCGATTTTCTGGTAGTAAAGTTCTGTAGCTGTTGGTTTGGTTGATTTCATGGTGTAGCGATTAGTCACCCTTTAGGAATGATATACCCCGGGCGCCGTTGGTTCTTATTCCGTGAATATAACATCTCGTGCCCATTCTCACCGCACTCGTACCATTTTTTCTAAATGGGTTTTTGCCCCAGCATACTTTAGGACTTACAATTCGACAGCAAGAGCGGTCGCTTTGAAATGGCGGACACTGAAAAGCCTTCAAAAGAGTAAGTAAAAAACAATCTAACTACAATACTATGCCAACGACAATTCCATACGATCCATCACTGGTGTTGGGTAACATCGTGACACTGGAAAAGCTCACCAATATTGAGCAAATAAGCCAAGCTGAAGCCCCCGTGAATGCGGCCGAAGATGAACTCAACTCACTCATCGCCATGAAGAGAAGCCTGGATATGACCATTCAGGATATGCTCAACATGAATATCGATGCAGATCAGCTGGTTCAGGAATCTGTAAAAGTAGGCCAGAGCATCCAGCAGGCTGCCATCAATTATGCGCAGGTAAAACTGGCCGCAGAACAAAAAATTCAGCCGCTCAGAGCCAAAATAGCAATGATCAACAGCAGCGTGGAAAGCCCTATGGACTACAACAAGTCCCAAATCAAGAAAATGCCTCTGGCAGCAGATTCATTGAAAATGAACTGCCAGTACTTTGGGTTCGACAAAAACGAGCAATCTTCCGACGCACACGCTTCCACGATCGCAGGGTTTGTGAGTGATTCACTCAGTCTGTTTGGCGGATACGAGTCCGGTACCGGTACGGTAAAATCTTCTGTACAACAACAGGTAAGTAGTCAGCATCAAAACCACAGCATCGCAGGAACACTGGTGATCAGCATCAACTGTACGCACAAAGATGCTTTACTGCTGGCCCCTTATATACTGGATGTAGACAAGGCCATCAGAGTCTGGAATCAGGAATTTCCCAAAGATCAACTCAATGTAATGAGCATTGCCAGCATCATCGAAACCATGATGGCAAAGGACTCGCAGGGTGAAAACAAACTGCAACTCCTTTCTGGTGCCACATTTGGTTCCTGCTTTGTAGGGATGGTGCACGTGCTGAATACCACCGAGACGGATTCTTCTCAGCGGATGTATTCCGTGGCTGAGTCCATTCAGGGTCAGTTTGAAGTTGGCGGCTGGTGGGCACATGAAACAGGTGGATTTGGTGTGGACAGTAGTTTTTCCAATGATGCCAAAAACCTTTTGAGCACCCAAAATGTAACCTCCCACTGCACACTCACCGTCATGGGTTCTATCCCATCCATTAAGGCCAATTCGGTGGACATGTTTGTGAAGGAATTCAACATGAACGACGATCCTCTGAAAGGCGTGCAGACCCTGCAAGGTGCCACCACTGACGAAATGAACACCATTAGTTCGTCTGCAGAGGCAGCCAGAACAGGCCAGCAGATGATTGCCATGAAGAGCGCGGGAATCACCAGCGCATTGAGTGCACTGAGCGATTCAGACAAAAAGAGCAATCAAATCCTGGACACCAACTCCATGATGGATGCCATGCAGGACTACATCAACAAGTGTTTGGCCGGAAACATAGGTGTCCCTATCAACTACTATCTAAAGCCCATCACCAAAAGCGAGTTGGCCGGTGCATGGCTGAAGAAGTACCACCCAAACAAAATGAATAATGCATTGGGAAGTGGAGATGATAGCGGAGACAGCAGTAGCTCTTCCGGGGCTGGCTCAGGTGACAGTTCGTCTGACGCCTCATCCTCTGGCTCATAAGTCAATCCACTGGAGGTGAAAAAGCATTTTCACCTCCAAACAATAACCAGGGAAGCCGAAAACTGGAAATAGAGTAGGCATTCAAAAACTACAAATACATAATATCATGCCGACACAAACATATACTGCATTTGCAAACCCTGCGCATAAAACCCAGGTACAAAATGCATTCAAAGATGTGAGCGTTCTGCTGGGAAAGGCCGACAGCACCCTAAACAAACTCCTCACCAACGATAGCTCCATTAATGGAAAGGTAGAAGATGCACGATTTACCACATGGTTTGGTCCACCCACAGCTGCCAATCTTACCGTTGTGAAAAACTTCGTTCATACCATTTTAAGGCAGTTGTCAGGCCAAAACACAACGCTGACAAACGTGCCCACCTCAAATACGGTGGCTTACATGATACCCCTTGCGGGCCAAAACTTTGGAACTCAAGCCCTGAACTATACTGACGCACAGGCACCTGCCATAGTCCCTACTCCGACGATCTATATCGGGCGGGGATTCTATACGGCACCCTTATTGGGAAAGGACTCCCAGGTAGGCACCATCATACATGAATTGTCCCATATTGTGTGCTCGGCAGAGGATGTGCCGAACCCAGCCGGAGGAGCTTACCCTGATGGGTTCTTGGACACCTATGGCGAAACCAATTGCAAATGGTTGGCAACAAACCATAGTGCCCAAGCGCTACACAATGCTGACAACTATCTCTTCTATTGTTGTTCATTCAACCTACAGTGATTTGATGATCTGTAGAGGTCACCTCTACAGATCATTCTTTTGAACCACTATATCTGACAGTTGATCAGATTCCATCCATTTAATCTTTAAGAAAAATGATAAGCGAAAACATACAATTAAACAGTGCTCTGTATATCGCCATGAGACATTTTGAGCAAAACGGTACCCTTCCCACCCCTTGCCCAGCCGGAATCACTGTTCATCGTCAGGGAGTTATAAAACTTGATTATGGATATAGTGGAAACACTATAGGAAGCGTCTATATCAAACAGGGAAACTACTTACTGACTGAAGTAGAATGTCCTGGCACCGGCCCTACTCCTGTAGATTACAATTATCCAAACGACCTCTCCGCACTTGCCAAATACCAAAACTACATTACAGCTCTCAGTTCTCCGGATTTAACCAAAAACAAGAATGCCGTACCGGCCATTATCCTAATGACATCTGAATGTTGCAGATCACTGCTGGTCGAGGCAGCCTTTTCAGCATTGTTTACAAACAATCAGGATTTTACCGCATCAGCATTCGGGGGGATAGATTGTGCTATCCATATCTATAATCATACACTCATGGCGCCTGGCAAAAATCCTTCACAGCCGCTGGTGACGCAGGATTATCTTCAATACATCACTTCGAACCTATTTACCGGAGACGTCAATAACACTAAGGCATCCATCAATGCATTAGCCGAATACATTTCAACATCTGGAATCAAAGTACCTTAAACTCTGAGATCATGCCAACCTCAATCCCCTACGACCATCCCTCACTCACGCTAGGCGCTGTGGTGGATACCCAGGTGCTCGATTCCCTGGATCAGGTAGCCACACTGAATCAGGCCATTGATGCCGCACAGGATAAAATGAATTCCCTGATCATGATGAAGCGCAGCCTGGCCATGACGCTCAATGAGTTGCTGGACATGAATGTCGATGTTTCGGACCTGAAAAGTGAAATGAAGGCGCTTGACCCGCAAATCTCGCAGGCCGCAACGGGGTACCTGAATACTCGTCTCAAAAATGAGACGAGTATTCAGAAGGTGAGGGAACAGTTAGCGGAATTGAAGCAAAGTCACATTGAAAGTCCGGTGGATTTTGTCAAGTCTACCATCACACAGCAGCCATTGGCCTATGAGTCCATGAAACTGGACGCACAATACTTTTCCTTCGGGGGCAACCTGGAAGACGATACCCTGTCCAATATTGAAACTTATGTGAAAGAAGCGAACAGCGACCTGGGAAAAGGTGCCGGAGATTTGGCCAGGCAGGCCACGAGTCAGATCCAACAACAACACCGCAATCACAGCATTTCCGGCACGCTGATCATCACGGCCTGCTGTATGCACAGAAATGTGACTTTGATCGAGCCGCTGGTTCTGGATCTGCAGAAGGCTGTATCTATCTGGAATGCTACCGTAGGAAAAGGTGATCCCATTGATACGAATGACCTGGCCACAGGGCCAGCTAACTCCAAACCATCCACTTCAGAAAGTCCATCACCAGGTTTGTCCATTATATCAGGTGCAGCCTACGGATCCAGCTTCGTTGGCATGGTGCATATCCTTAATACTGACTCAGATGGACCGGCAGAAGAGAAAATAGCCTCCCTGCAAGAGAAACTGCAACTTGGCGGATGGCTCGAAAACCTCTCCGGTGGGTTTGGTGTAAATGAAAGCACCCTCAGCGAGGTGAAGAAAACGCTGAGCACTCAGCAGGTATCTTCGCATGTAAGCCTGATCACCATGGGAGCCATTCCCAGCATTTCATCAAGTAAAATTGATATGGGGGTTAACCGGATCATGCAGCCCGACCCGGAGGCCATCAACGCGGTATTGCAAGCCACAAACAAGGATGCCGATACGTCCACTGTTGCTACCGGAGCGGATGACGCGCGTCAGGGAAATCAGCTCTTGTCTATTCAAAATACCAAAATACAGACGGTAATGAAAGGACTGGAAAAAATAGACCATGGCAGCAATCAGGTGATGGACATCAACTCACTCATGAATGCTTTTGACAATTACATCAAATCAATCACAGACGGAGCCACCATCGTGGGCTCACCAGTACACTTTTACATCAAGAAACTTGTGAAATCAGACCTGATCAAAATGTGGCAAAAACGCCACTTGGCAGAAAAAAGCGTAGCCACCGCTCCACCTGCCGCAGACTCAGACAGCCGTGCTAACTCATAATGTTGATAGCCATGAAAGATAAAACCAAAAAAACCATTGTATCAGAAGAACTCATGAGCGACATTTTCAATGGCTCCATTGCCCTCATTGGCGTTTGTCTCATCGTTCTGACCCTTTTCCAGGTTACCGACAAAAGTGCCCTCTATTGGGTGGATGAATTCTTCTATCTCACGGCGGGATGCTATCTGCTCACCTCCATATCGGCCTACCTGAGTCTGAGAAAACCAGGCCAGCACCGATTCAGACCCTTGACAGATTGGCTGTTTCTGTTTAGCCTGTGTAGCACACTACTCTCCATTTGTGTCCTCATCTATGAATTCCAAACCCATGCGTGAACTAACTGATCTGGAAAAATCCTGGGTAAAAAGTCTTTCGGAGCTACCCCCTGCTGCTGATCAGCCCATAGCTGGCTGGCTAGAAACTGTTTTCTTCAAAGAGGCCGAAGGCCGGGCGCTGATCATTCAGGCCAGCGAGGGATTTGCCGTACTCTTTTTGACCAATGAGCTCTTCAATGACGAAACGAAAAAAGCAGCGCATGTAAGTCAGTTTTCTGAATTGATCTCTTTCCTCAAATACCTGCACCGCGAGGGGTACCTCACCATCAGCCGGGGGAAGACTACTCGGGACAAGTCCATGTTTTTCATACAGGATGCCTTCATAGATCCCAAAAACCAAAATGGCCCCATTGTATTGAATGCCAAAGGTGACTACACAGATAACCCTCACAAAATCCTGGATACCAAAAAGAACACTGTTTATCAGGGCATCAGGTTTGATACTGACCAGTTTGATGCGATCCTCTCTACATGCACGGGATCACTGCTCGTATCAAGTGGCATAGGGCAGCTCATATCCGAAAAAAAGCCTTTGAATAAAGAAAAAAAAACAAGTGAGGTCAACTGGAACATCCTCTCTGTCTGGGTGTCTATCCTCTCCGCCTTCCTATGCCTGTTTATCTACATTCATTATCAGTCCACCCACCACAGGAGGGCCCTGTCACTGGTTGATTACAAGCAGGATCAGTTGGGATACAGACTGGACTCATTGAGTGGTCATTTGGAGTCATTTGCGTCCAGGCAAAGCACCACCAGTCGGTCCCGTCAGGCCACTCAGCGTGGCATTGATGTGTCCCGATGGAATGGCGACCTCCTACAGGCGGTCAACAAGCGCGACTTGCTTTCTTTTGTGATTTGCAAAGCCACACAGGGCAAGTCCTATGTGGACCCGGACTTTCATACCAACTGGAACCTGATCACAGAAAAAGGCCTCATTCGCGGCGCCTATCACTTTTATGACGCCTCACAGGATCCTATAGATCAGGCCGAACACTTTGTCACAACTCTTGGTGAGCTGACCAGCACCGACATTGGACCCATACTGGACATTGAGCCAGAGAGCATACCTACTGATTTTGAGGTAGACCCCTTACAGCTGCAGGTGGATCTCTATATTTTCCTCCGCCATGTGGAGCGCCTGTCGGGTAGAAAACCCATTATCTACACCGACCCAAGCTTTGGTGATGAGTACCTGACCAATGAGAAATTTGGTCAATACCCACTCTGGGTGGCAGACTATACCGATGCGCCTCAGCCTACCATTCCAAAGGTCTGGAGTGATATAGGGTACAAATTTTGGCAAAAATCCGCCAGCTACGACCTGCACTCAGACAAAACAGACCTGGACCTCTATAATGGAGAAAAGGCTGGAATTTATGAGGATTGAAATATTATAATAATTCTGCATAAAGGAATTTTCAGAGCAAGTAAGTGTTTGTAAAAACAAGTCCAGGCCTCAAGCTAATTCCATCATTTGTAATAATTACTGATAATTCATATATTAGTTAATATTATATAACGGAATCAGTTATGAACGCCACCTATAACAAACCCGTAGCTCTGATCCAGCTGCCCTTTCCCTCCCAAAGTGAGCCTGATCCCTTACTTAATAATTATTATGCTACCTATTTCAACAAATACAAGCAGGTATTTCCTCAATATCAGGTAGAAGAGAACGACCTTTGGGAAGCTCCATTGTGGATTGCTCATTTGGATGGAGCTTTGAATCGTCCAGATACAGAATTTCTGAATTTCAGTAGGTCTTTATGTGAATGTGAGGCGATTGTGCAGCATATTGAAGAATCAGTTTCTTCTGATTATATGATTTTCTTTTCTCCATTGGCACAAAACTTCTCCTTGTGCCAGGCCATTTCGCGCGCGCTGATTGAAAGGGGTTACTTCACGATTGTAGGAGGAAATATGAGCAATCTTGCCGACAAGCAGGACTTCTCCTTTATATATAGTGGAATTGCGAGGGCAACCGTTTATGATGAAATCACCCGATCACACGGCTCTTACGAAGTATCTCCAGTAAAAGGAAAGAATCAGGTGCCTCTTGGTTACACGCCAAATTATCGGCACTTAAGAAAATTTAAAAACATTCCTCTGGTTCGTCTGAATGCCTCCCATGGTTGCTTATTTGCCTGTTCATTTTGTGGGGATGCCTGGAGTAGGCAATTGCACCTTGTTGAGCCTGAGCGCCTAAACAATGAAATCAATGAATTAAGAACACTCTTCCCAGAAGTTAAGTTGATGTATATTGGTGACAAGACGTTTGGTCAGTCAAAAGAGGCTGTGGCGAATCTAATAGATCTAATAAGACCTGAATATCAGTATGAGTTGATCGTGCAGACCCATATCTCGGTAGTGACTGATACGCTCATTGATCAAATGAAACAACTAGGGGTAAAAGTGGTAGAAATTGGGTTCGAGACGGCTAGTTCAGATGTATTGAAGAGACTTCATAAAGCAGGAAATGAGGATGAATACAGAAAGGTGATTAGGAAAATGAAAGATAACAATATCAAAGTGATTTTGAATGTGTTAGGAGGTCTGCCTTATGAAACACAGGAAAGCACCCTACAGACGCAGAATTTTCTTTTATCTGTTCAGGAAGAAGTGTGGCTATTTAACCTTTACAATTTCGTCCCCTACCCAAAGACTCCTCTATTTGACACACTTAAGCCACGTATTTTCGATTGGAATTTTGCGAATTGGAGAGAAGATAAACCTCCTGTTTATCAACCATATTACGTAAGCCCTGAAGAGTCTTGGGACCTTTATTTGGACACCGTAAGACTAGCTACACGACTGATTAACTAATACCAATATGAACGAAGGATCACCTGTAACACTAAAACCAACCCTACCTTTTCTTTTGGAGCAAACCGATCCTGATTGGAAAATTTATCAAGATGATCCATTCCCACCTTGGGGATCTGGAAATTTCACCCTTTTTAACTCCCCAAAAGGAGACCTCACCAAGGATGAACGGTGTCATACAGCCATTTACTCGATACCCTTTGATTCAACATCCTCTACGAGAGTAGGTAGTAGAAAGGGGCCCTTGGCAATCAGACAGGCCAGTCAGGCTTATAGCTCCCAGCAAAAAAGCAGAAGTGTGGATCAATTGTACAACATCAGAACTGATCAAATGGTGATGGTAAACCCACCTATAATGGTGGATTTCGGAGATTTACATATCTATCCATCAGACCCAAAGAAACAAACTACTGCTATTTATGCTGAGGTAAATCGAATAATGATGCTGAGTGAAAGAGTAGTTATGCTTGGAGGTGAACACACTGTTTCCATTGGTAATTTCTATGGGGTAGCATCACGTTTTCAAACGGAAAAAGGCAAGCGACTTGGATATGTACAAATTGATCATCATTTTGACTTTGGTGATCAATCCAAACTACATGGAAACTTGTATCATGGATGCAATGGCAGACGGATTGCGGAGCATCCTGAATTAGAGCCCAGCTCCTGTGGCTTCGTAGGTCAGGGTGACCTTACCAGTGCCAAACAGTTTAAGTATCTGCTCGAAATGGGGTTTAACATACGCACCATCCCAAACATACGTAAGGAAGGATTTGAGAAAAGCCTTAGGCAGGTGTTGGATCAGGTATCTCAAGTTTGTGATGAGCTGTATATCTCTATTGATATAGATGTTTGTGAAAATGCTACCGCCCCTGGTACTGGACATGTAACCGTAGGAGGAATCAATTCCACAGAGTTTATGTCAATGGCTTCCATACTCCATGATTACCCTGTAGTAGCCCTGGATTTGGTTGAAGTTTCTCCTGATTATGATCCAGGTGGGGCTACAGCTAGTTTGGCAGCAAGATTTTTATTTGAGTGGATATATCTTCACAAAATTCATTGATATGACTAAAGTCGCCATAGATAAAATGAAATCGGATATTGATCATGTCCTTCAATCACATTATTCAGATGATTTCAAAAGCGGAACGGCATACATTGGAAGTGGACTTGATTTTTGTGCTTTTAAGGGGTCTCATGCTATCTGGGGATCGGTCGTCGTTAAAGCTCCGTGGAAACGAATCATCCAAAATGAAAATGATCCTTATCAGGACACCCTAGATTTACTGCGCCAAGAAGGCTTTCTTATGGAGTACTTAGGGAAATTTGATTTCCCCGTTCCCGAATTCAGGGAGCTGGTACAATCTGATCTAATAGATTATCCTCTCCTCATATGTGATTATGTGCCCACAGATGCCACTACACCTAAGCAGGGTGAAGTTGGTGCTTTGCTAGATAAGTTACATTGTATTCCTGTACCCAATTACCAATTGGTTGCCCAGGAAGGTCTGAACTGGAAATCTCTACTTGCAAAGCGCATTATTAGAAGACTCCATGCGATTTGCGCAATCACAAATACGTCTTTGGGTTTCCTAACCCAGGATGATTTGGAAAAGAGTTTACAACGAGAAGGAAACCTAAGCAATTCTTGCATTTTACATATGGACATTAGACCTGAGAATTTCAGAATGAAGGCAGGCAAGATACAGGCACTTATTGACTGGGGAAATGCTTTGATAGGACACCCCATTCTTGAATGGATGAGGGTGCATGAATACGGAGATTTGGGCAAGCCATTTGACAATGGGTATCCTATAAGTGTTGAAATGGCCGAGTGCCCAGAAGTTCTGAATCATATATGTTGTCTTGATACAGCTGCAATGCTTACTCTGGTCTTTTTATCTGAGAGTCCGGATCAGGGATTGGCAAAAAAGTGGATTAAACGCACTGAATTTCTGATCAAAGTAATAGAGATGCATCATCGATAGTGATCAAATGATTTTAGCCCGTCAATCAAATTGCTATATCTCTTACCATGATGTTGACTATGAAGCTTTACTTGATGGTCAATATGGAGTGGAGGAGAAAAATTGGCTCTCTGAAAAGGCCAAGTTGCTAAACGTGCTGAGTTCTGGTCTGGTCTTTAAAATTAGTGAATTGCAGTTGCCATTAGAAAGATCAAGGGCATTAGCCATCCAAACTGCCAGGGGTCTCAGTGATTCCTTGAAGGCCCTAGGCGCTCCTTCCGATATGTACGTAGAAGTGGACCATCTCCAGAAGACACATGTTGTCGATGGGCACAGCACACGCACCCTGATTCCACATCATGATGGAGGGCATGCCAGTTATTTAACTCCAAGTGTGCTTGATGTCCCTTCGTGGTCTCCTAAATGGCGTGTTTTTTCGGATAAAGGAGTCACATCCGATTCACACAAACTATATCAGGGTTTCTTCCTGCACCATGCTGGAGAGGGTGAAAGCCTTACTTCCTATTACGATTTACTCAAGGTCATAAGAGCATCCTACTTGTATCAACATCAAACCTCAGAAGTATCGATTCAGGAATTGCAGAATTGGCTAGGAGGTCATTTAATACGAGCTTTTGAGTTGCGAAGGAATTGGCACTTCAATTACATCAATCTGGGCACGGTGTTTGGATCACCAAAACCCGAACACCTGGCTACTGATATTCACTATATGGAAGCTCCTTTAAAAGCCGAGCAAAAAAGTTATTTTCCAGAAATCGCCACTTCAAAGGCTAAAGAATGTGACTCTGAAACTGAGTATGTTATGAATGAAATTTGTTCGATCACACTCGGTTTGGACTGGCAAGAATTCAGAAAGGAATATGAGAGTGCTCTTCAGAACACCACATTTGATTTTGTGATAGGGCACAACTTAAATTTGTTGCATGGAGGTCTAAACTCCGGATCAAAAAGGTTGCTCGAACCAATCTGCTTGGTAATGAAACACCCACTGACCCTCTCTTATGAGGAATGGTTGTCTAAAGCATGGAGAAAGCATCAACTACTATGGGGATAAAGATCCAACAAACTCGCCAGCAAAGTATTTTGAATCTTAGAGAGCTCGGAGGCATGACTACCTTAGAGGGTAAACGAATCAGGCACCAGAGAATCTATAGGTCAGGGAATCCACACAGATCGAGAACTATGAAGGATCCGTTTGAGCTACTAGAAATACAGCTGGTTATTGACCTTAGATCAATAGAGGAAAGGCAATTAGCCAAGTTCGTCCAGCAGGGTTCTCATAAATACCTCCATATAGCCCTTGACTTTGAATCCATGAGTCTAAACAGAAAGCTAACATCGCTGCTCAGTGGTGGCGTGCAGAGCGTTTACGATACTGAAACAATACTGAATTATATGAAGCTTGCTACTGGTAGCTTCGATTGGCTAAGTCTTATCTTCAAGCAACTAAGCAATCCTCAGAGTTATCCATTGCTCATTCATTGTGAACATGGAAAGGACAGAACCGGGTTTGTCATAGCATTACTCTTGAAACTATTGAATGTGTCAGACGAAAATATTGTCGAAGAGTACCTTCGCTCTAAACTCCCGCAGACGATTTACTCAAGAGTGTTCAGACATGACAGACATAAAAGTAAATACCTCTCGTTAGCTATGAGTCAAATTGAGAGAGAATATCGGAGTTGGCCTGCCTTTTTTGAGTTCGGATTGTCTTTGCAAAAGGACGAACAAGAGCAAATCAAATCACTTATATTGGAATAATCAACTACACAATGGAAAATGCTTAGATACGCCTATCATCATGCTGAAGAGTTGCAACGAGCTTTTACGCAGTACACCAAGGAAGATGAGATATTTATGTTCTTCTTCCCTTATCGATTTTTTCAATTGAGAATTGAACCTGACACATCTAAAAAACTCCAGTTTGTTAGTGTTGATCAGAGTGGTCAGGTGGTCGGAATGTTTATTATGAGAGTAGACTGGCATGCTCATCATGTTTATGATTTTGCATTCATCAATTTTCAGGCGCAAAAAGCAACGTTTTCTTTGGATTTGGCAAGATTGATAAAAAAGCTCTTTGAAGAATTTAAGTTTCGGAAGATCAAATATAAGGTGATCGTAGGGCATGATATTGAAGCCACTCATGATCGGTTGGCCATGAAGTATGGGAAAATAGTAGGGACTTTCAGGGAGGACATAAGACTAACCAATGGGCAATTGTATGATGTAAAGCATTATGAATTGTCCATTGATGATTATAGAAATTACCACAAATAACTAACACCGAAAATTAGTATTACTATTTGTTCGTGTCGTTTTCGGTTACTTCACCATTTAAAATAATAGGCAAACTCTCATCCGTACCCATTATCACAAGTTTCGTATTGGGCGATTCACCAAGGGCTCGAGTCACTTCCAAACCACGCCACTTAAGAATGGATATCCTTGAAATACTCTGAAAGGAATCAATACCAACTGCTTCTATCCGCTTTCGTTCTGCTTCCCTTCTTTCGGTCTCTAGAATGTAAGTGTAGGTTAGCAACTCTTGTTCGGCTACTATCTTATCCTCTATCCCTTCTGCCACTTTTTTAGGCAAAGAAATGTTTTTTATGAATATATCCTGAAATAGAATGTATGTTTTATCCCTTCCCTCCTCCCTCAAAAGAGTGTCTAAAATCACTTGATTGTTAATATCTGTCAATACTGAGTCAGATATCATTTGCTGTATGACTCTACGGTCTGTGTCATAGAGCTGTTCCAAATCATAGGAACTGATAATGTTTCTGGAGTCAGCTTCAACCTCCGGGGTAACCACTTTCTTGGCATAATCCGGGCCTATGAATTTGTGAAGAATGCCTAATGTATGTACGTTGGGACTGTACCTGAATGACACTTCAGCTTCTACCGTTAACCCATCTTTGGTTAACACAGTCAATAACCTGGATTCCTCTTGAAGCCGAACATCGTAAATGTATACCTTATTCCATGGTGGAATTACATGTATCCCCTCTCCAAAATAATAATCTGTCACTGTACCCCCATTGAAGAGCCTATAATAGACGCCTGCCTGACCGGATTGAATGATAATGAAAATCCTGGACGCAAAGAACAGGATCATCAGTACAATAAACATGACACAGACGGTTATTTCCAATGCATTGCTGGTTAACCATTCCTTTGTTTTTCTGAAATACCTATTGATTATCATAGTCCTCAGTCGTTTGATATTAGTTGCCCATCCTGGAGTTTATATTGCCGATCCGCTAAGTGAAAATAATTCTCATCATGAGTGACCACAATTAGGGTCTTTCCAAGTGCTTTAAGCTCGAAAAGGAGTTCTTCATAAAAAAACTTCTTGAAAATCGGATCCTGATCTGCAGCCACCTCATCAAACACATAGGCTTGCTTATCTTCCAACAATGCAGTAATTAAAGCCAACCTCTTACGCTGTCCTGTAGACAGCTTAATTTCGGAGAATGTGTTGCTTTTAAATTTGGTCTTGTGGTCAATTTTGAGCTTTGATAGCAAAATTTCAACCTTTTGCTCATCTATCAGCCCTAGGCCAAATAGCCGTTCGAAAAGATGAAAATCCGCAAAAATAACAGAAAACATCTCGCGGTAATGCTGATAATTATCCGGAGATATGGGGACGCCATCTTTGGTTATGATGCCGCTATCGGGATAATAAAGGCCACTTATCAACTTGAGTAAGGTTGATTTTCCCGAACCATTACCGCCCACTATAAAGGTGATATTTCCTTTGGGAATGGTCACACTGAAGGGGCCAACCTTGAAGCCATTGGACTCACTGCTGGGATATTCAAAATAAAGGTTCCCCAAAGCAATTTCATGCTGCAAATCCAAGGGGTTGTCCTTACCCACATGGTACTGATCGGTATTGCTTTTTGCGCTTCTAATACTTCGTTCCAAGTTCTCTATGTTTTCTGCCGATTGACTGGCTTCCAATATTGAGGGGATTGATCCTATGACTAGAGTAACTGGACCTATCAAAAACAGAATGGCTGCGGAAATCTTCACAATGTTTGGGTCTGAATATTCCTGAAGTTGCGGAATGACAAAAACCACCCCAATAAGTACAAGAAAGAATAAGCTTTCGGTAGCAAGCTGACTGGTTATATTGATGAACCGTGCTTTCACTCTGAACGTATTCACTTCACTGGCAGCCATACGATAGTGAATGTTGGCGTCATCACTTTTTTGGCGATTGATCTTGAGTTCTTTGAAACCATGCAGCATATCGGACAATGCCTGATAAAAAGCCGTATCCTTTCTGGCCACTTCTTTGAAAACAGTGGCGGCACTTTTATTATTATAGAAAAAAAACACCCCCCCTATTACAATACCGAGCAAGAGTATGACAAGAGCAGGTAGAGATATGGTACCTATGTAGATAAATGAAAACAACACCAACACCATAGCTTGAAGCGCTTTGATTAAATCAAGGGATGCCTCTGCAATACGCTGGGTGTCATCACTCATCCTGGCGTATATTTCCGAATTCCCCAAAGCCTCTACGGCAGATAGTTCAGCAAATCTTAGCTCATCGATGATCTTAATTCGAATGTCTTCAATAACATTCTGAATTTTTTTGGTTCCTTGACGTAAAATGTATCGTTGAGCGAGGAGAAAAAGCATAACAGCAAGGATACTGGCTAGAAAAATGAATGACCGATCCCCATCGATTTTCTCACTGGCTTTGTTGATTAGGACTAAGAGCATGGCATTGCAAACTCCGGACACCAAAATCATTAAGATCAGGCGCTTGGACTTCATGGCCTCATTTTGGAGCAGTTCGAGTAACTTCAAAGCTTTTTAGTAATTCATAGATGTGTAGGAACCGACCCCTAAATAAATGGATGTGAAGTGAATTTCAAGGACTAGGTACTGCTCGTCTTTCGGGTCAGAATAATCCCTAAAATCCCTACCAAAAGCGGTGTGAAAATCAGGCACAAAAAAAACATCAGATAAAACCCTCCTTTACGTTCTCTTAATAGCCCCGCAACCAAAAAGGAAAAAAACAAATAGATCAGCGGAAATATGACTGCTACTGCGCTCATATGATACGCTTTAGTTCAAAACGGAGCCAGTTGAGTCAGTCTCTTTCTTCACTAAATTCACATACGCAGATTTCACATCCTGCGCACGGAAATTGAGTAAGTCACCGCCAGAGGAGAAATGTGAATCGAATATTTTACCGACAGCATATGTGGATGCTCCATAGTAAGCCACTGCAGTAAGTCCGCCAAAGATAGTCCCTATCAATGGGATTGCTTTGAAGGCACTGGTGCCAACAGATGCAAAGGAGTTGGCCGGAATTGTAGTGATAAGTGACGAAATGGCTACTCTTAGGGCCTCGTCTTTTAGATTCTTCCCGTAAGTTCTTGCGATTTCATGAACCATTTTCACTTGGATACCAACTAAGGCTGCCAGATCCAGAACTGGCACAGGAATCAACCCTGCAACTGAGGCAACTGCAGCATATTTGTTGGTAATGGAGACAATTTGTTTATCATCAATGGATATTGGAGTACCTGAGCCTGTCCTCTCTTCAGTCTTTGACTTGGAGATCTTTTCGGTGATATTGTCCTGGTTTGTGGGATTTGACGGCATCTTCTTAAATGTTTGATTTACTTAAAGATAATAATATATACGTTATAAGCGAAACAGTAAATCAACTTTATTATAAACATAACGAGAAACGGCACCAATTCATGCTTGTCCCTACCTAAGCTCGGTTACTGCCTCTTTTTCTTTTTTATCAATATGGCTAAGCAGTTCCTCTGTAAAAAGCCTTATCTCAAAAATAAACCAATTTCTCCTGAGCGTCAGTTGTGAAAACTTAAGCGCCATCCAACTTAGAATCGAAATGGTCAAAAACCCTATGCGTGCTACCAGCATGAGGATTCGGAGGCTGTCCGTTTCCCGTAATTGATTTCCAGTGATCTCGTCATGAATCATTCCCCAGAAGAGGGTACTGAATGTACTGAGGAAAAACACCAATGAAGATATGGCTAGCAGCCACAAAAGCACCTTCAGGACCCAAAGGATTGGTGTATATATAAAGACGCTTGGGGAGTGCTCCCATAGTAGATCATAAGCGACTTTAAAATCAGTATACTTTTCTTTTCTCTTCATTTTGCGGCATGGTTGGTGAGCAAATTACTATTGAAGATAATGAAGTTTCTTTTGATTTGTACCAAATGGTTTTGATCAAAAGGTTAAGGGTCTTAACCAAATGCAAATAAGCTAACCTGAAAGCAATGCCATGGTGTGCCTTATGCCGGTATGCAGGGCTCCTAATTGAATAGTGACTTTGATAACCTCCTTAATATTAGGATCCTCCTTCCCCATCATTCGACACGGCAGTTTTGAAACAGACTGCAAATTTTGGCAAAAATCCGCCAGCTACGACCTGCACTCAGACAAAACAGACCTGGACCTGTATAATGGAGAAAAGGCTGGAATTTATGAGGATTGAGTACAAGCAGAAACCAGTTGGCACCCTGTAGCTCAACACAAATGAACTAATTGTCAGATAGAATCTCGTATAAAAGGAATAAGCCAATAAAGATCACCTTCGGACTTGATGTCCGTCAGCTATTCTGATCTGTAAAAAATTCAATTTTGGTATATCCAAATGAATCAAGTCATGGAGGTACCTCCTGGCATCGGGCTACGCACTGCGGCAATTGTTGCGTACAGTGCCCTCCCGGTTCACTTTGGTTTGACACCCTGATGATGGATATACGCGTAAAGTTTCTTGGAGGAGCGGGCTCAGTTACCGGCTCCAAATTCCTACTGACAGTAGATGACTACAACCTCCTGATTGACTGTGGGTTATTTCAGGGCTTGAAAGAATTAAGACTAAGAAACTGGGATAACCTCCCTGTGGACCCGGCAGTGATTGATGCAGTGGTATTGACCCATGCCCATATAGACCACTCTGGCTACCTGCCTTTGTTGTTTAAGAATGGTTTCAATGGAGAGATTCACTGCACGGAGCCCACCCTGGACCTTGCGGAGATCTTACTCATGGATAGCGCCAAACTACAGCAGGAAGAGGCGGAGTTTGCCAACCGCAAAGGGTACTCCAAACACGATCCGGCCATGGCACTTTACAAGGTGCAGGATGCCATAGATGTATTAAGCGCATTTAAGGCACACCCATTTGAAAAGACTTTCCGCATCCACGATCATATTGAAGTTCGGTTTTTTCATGCCGGACACATACTGGGTGCCGCTAGTATTGAACTGAAAATTTATACTAGTCAGGGCATCAAATCAATGGTTTTCTCAGGGGACCTGGGTCCTATGCACAGCCCCTTGCATGTAGCGCCTGCAGACCCTCCTGCCGCGGATGTGCTTTTTGTGGAGTCCACCTATGGCGGACGCAACCATCGACATCAGAACCTGGAAGAAGAGCTCAGACAATTGATCACCGAGAGTGACGAAAAAGGTGGGTGTATCTTAATCCCGGCCTTCTCTGTAGGCCGAACCCAGCTGATCCTCTATTACCTCTGGAAAATCTTCCAGAACATGAAATCCAGGCCCGTTTATGTAGACAGCCCTATGGCCATCAGCGTAACCCGCCTTTATAAGCAGTACAGTGCCTACCACAGACTGGAGGGTGACAGTGAATTTGGGCATCGCATTTTCGATGCGCCGTTTATCCACTATGTGAGAGAGCAAGGCAAGTCAAAGGTACTCAATACCATCCGGGACAAAGCAATCATTATCTCTGCCAGTGGCATGGCTACCGGGGGTCGGATTTTGCATCACCTCTACCACAGGCTCCCCAACGAACGGGATACTATCCTGTTTTCCGGTTTTTTGCCGGAAGGCACCAGAGGCAGAGACATTGCCAATGGCGAACCCATGGTGCGGATCTTTGGAGAGCAGGTAGCCGTAAAGGCTAAAGTACATGTGCTGGATGGACTATCAGCGCATGCCGATCAGGACGAGTTGGTGGAGTGGATCAGTCACATCAAGGAAGCTCCCAAGAAAACATTTATCATTCACGGGGAGAAAGAACAGGCTGAAGTTTTCAAAACCCGGCTACAGGGCCGTGGCTGGAATGTAATTATTCCGGCCTATTTGGAAACCTTTACCCTATTCGATCATGTTTAACCCTTTGAAATAAGCCCTTATGTCAAAGTTTAACGAACTTATCAATGGTGACCAGCCAGTGCTGGTGGATTTTCATGCTACCTGGTGTGCTCCCTGCCATACCATGGCCCCTATTCTGGAAGCACTGAAAACCGAGATCGGGAGCAAAGCGCGCATTATTAAAGTAGACATAGATAAGAATCAGGCGGCTGCCCGACAATACAACGTGCGCGGCGTGCCCACTTTCATTTTGTTTAAGAACGGTAAGCAGCTTTGGAGGCAATCCGGGGCCATCCCCAAACAAATGCTGGAGCAGGCCATCAATCAGGCTTTATGAATCCTTAACCTCCTCTCCGGTGGCTTTCCTACCACTGCCCAGTACCGAGTAGTAGTCTATAAATTCCATCTTAGGTCAATTACTTCTCTAACGTCACTAGCTCCAACACCATGATGGTTGGCATCATGATCACCTTTGTTCGGATAGAATTGGAAATAAGGCAGGCTTGTTCTGACTTTTGGAGCACCCGTTCCGCACGATGCAGATCCTTTTCATGATGGATGGTCACCCTTGGGGTCAGGATGATTTCGGTCATGAGGTATTTGCCCTCTACCTGCTCCAATTTACCCTTGGCAGGGCAACTAAAGTTGGTAAACTCCAGCTGAGAGTTCTCTGCTATAGCCAGAAATGTGGTCATCAGGCAGCTACTCACCGCTGCGGTAAACAGATGCTCTGGAGACCAGATGCCCGGCATGCCTTTTGGAAATTCTGGCGGAGTGGCTACTTCTATACAATTCTCCGCTGCCTGACCAACTTCGGGCGAACACATCACACCTTTCCGCTCATTGCTCCAGTTGATGTCAACGTTATAATAGTAGGGTTCCATAGTGTACGTGGTTTTAAATCAATACCACGGCAAACATCATGGAAAAGACCGACGCTGGAGCTGACGTTCGTCATGGTGATGCGGGATATTAATCAGAAGAAAGCAGTCCTCCCTTGTAGTGTATCAGATAGAGGTAAGGTAAGCCCATTTTGGAGCCTCCAGCCTCTTCGCGGAGCTCACTCAGCCTCAAGAGAAATGTATGACAACAAACATATGAAGCAGTGAGTCCTGTCAGTGTTAATGACGGCTATAATGGGGTCATTTGTAGAGAACATAGGCGTTTAGAGAAGAACAGGAACCTCCGTGCTCCAAAACAGAAATGATTCCAAAAACAAAAATGATACGACCATGAAAAAGAATATGGGAACAACAGATCGAAATATCAGAATACTCCTGGCTGTGAGTGTTGCTGTCTTGTACTATCTGAATGTCATGACCGGCCCTTTGGCCCTGGTTCTGATACTGATCATAGGTATACTCCTTGCTACGAGCTTCTTTAGTTTCTGCCCGCTTTACCTGCCTTTTGGGTACAGCACCCGTAAGAAACCCGAGAAAACGAAGCATGAAGTACACCCTTCCTGATGGATCAGGGAGACTCGTAATGAAACCGATTAGTCATTTTGTCAATTAGCTGCTCAGATTCCGGTATTTGGCCATCGCTGCGCTCGTCCAAAACCGGAATAACAGAGCGGCAAAAGGAACGCCATTCCGGCTTCTGAGGCACGAAGAAGACCGGAATCTGATGGATCAAGCAATATTTGTGTGGGCTATCACTAAATGGTTACATTTTGTGAAATCGAATTAATTCACTTTGAATTCGGAAAAATTAGGACGCAATGGAGGGTGGGGCATCCAAGGCAAGTGTGAATCATTTTGACACCAGAAAGTTGTTTAAAAAATGCCCAAAAACGGAGAGTCAAAATGATTTTTTGCGTTGGTGCCTTTTCTTTTGCTTCGTTTTCTTTGGGCAAGCAAAGAAAATGAAGGGTAAGTAGCCAATCGATTGGATTGAGTCATATGAGATGTCAGATTACGAATCACTATCCACCTTTAACTAATTACAATCTCCCCACAACTTTATTGCTTGATCCAATCTAATGGTTCCACCGTGCTCCTAGACTTGGGAATGGATGAATTAATTCAACAGGGCTTTATCACCAATCAGACTCCCGAAGGGCTAGACAAACCATCAGCCTGCAGTAGCCTGTCGCCTACCCAGCTGTTTCAGTAGTTGCAGATGGCCGGAAAGTGCTTTGGCAAATGTTCCCACACTTTTGTATGGTAGCCCAAACTCCATGGCCGTGTCCTTCACAATACCGGATACTTTGCGGTAGTGCACATGACAAATACCCGGAAAGAGATGATGCTCCACCTGAAAGTTTAACCCCCCCACCAGCCAGGTGAACCACCGGCTGTTGTTGGCGAAGTTGGTGGTGGTACGGAGCTGATGAATCGCCCAGTTATCCTGCAAGGAGTGATTCTCATCCGGCAAAGGGAATTCAGACCCCGTAATAACATGGGCCGGCTGGAAGATAATGGCCAGTATGAACCCTGTGATGTAATGCATCAGGACGATACCTATGATCACCTGCCACCAGAGAAAGGATGTAAAGATCAGGGGAAGCACAAAAATATAGCTGACATAGATCACCTTGGTGGTCATCAGTATGCTCCACTCCCGGATGGCATTGGACTTCTGACTCTTGATCAGGCCGTTTTTGTGATACCTCAGCAACTGATCAAAATCCTTGTAAAACATCCAAACGATCGTCATAAGCCCATAGAGCAGCCACGCATAGATAAACTGGTACTTATGAAACCACCTCCATTGGGCATGCGAAGAAAAACGCAGCGCACCCCGGGGACTAATGTCCTCATCTGCCTCATGCACATTGGTATAGGAATGATGCAATAGATTGTGCTGAACCTTCCAGTTGAAAGCATTGGCCCCAATGAGATTGAGCGAGTACCCAATCATCGAATTGACCCAGCGCTTATTGGCGTATGCACCATGATTTCCATCGTGCATTACACACAGTCCTATTCCGGCGAGTCCCAGCCCCATCAGCACGACCATGAGCAGCGTAAGGAGTGCTCCTGACACCACACCGCTCAGTATCAGCGCATATGGACCAAAATAAAGAGACATCATCACGATGGATTTGATGATCATCTCACGGTTGGCGTACCGGCTGATCTGGTTGATCTTGAAATATTCGTTGACGCGCCTGTTTAACGTGACGGTGAAGTCTCTGCGGCTATTTTGAAAAGTAATTTTATTCGAAGGATTCATTAGACTCAACTTTACATACCATTATCTTTTGCCAAAGGTCCTTCTTTATGGGACCTTTTCCATTACATTTTAAACCCTAATAGTTGTAAGTTTTTTGGATTCATCATGGTCAAAACCAGCCTGTCCGAACCAAATAACCTATTCAAGCCACTCTATGGAAGCGTTATTAGGGCTAACTTTGCCGTATGAAGCTCTACATCAAATACATGGTCAGCCTGCGGTGTAAATTGATGGTAAAAGAAGAACTGGAAAAACTAGGGCTGCATCACACCACACTTGACCTGGGAATGGTGGACGTACTGGAGGACCTCACCCCCACTCAGCATGATATATTGAAGGTAAATCTCCTGAAATCAGGACTGGAACTCCTCGATGACAAAAAGAGCATCCTCATTGAAAAAATCAAAAATGTGATCATTGAAATGGTCCATTACTCTGATGAGTTACCCAAGGTGAACTATTCGGACTATATCAGCGAAAAGCTGGGCTACGACTATACCTACCTCTCCAATATTTTCTCTGAAGTGAAAGGCACCACCATTCAGAATTTCATCATTATTCACAAGATCGAAAAGGTCAAGGAATTGCTTCTTTACGACGAGCTCAATCTCACAGAGATCTCCTACAAGCTCCACTACAGCAGCGTGGCGCATCTGTCCAACCAGTTTAAGAAGGTGACGGGCCTCTCACCCTCCTTTTACAAGCAGCTGCGCCAAAAACGAATGAATAACCTGGAGAACCTGGGCTCCCTCTGACAAGCATACTTCAGGCAGGATGTTCGGAGGGGATCACTCTTTGTCCTGTCTTACACATTCCATTCTGATCAGGCCAGACGGTAGTAGCGAAAATCTAGATAAATCTGAAAACCTGTAAGGGACTGTAATGATCTGGACAGCCATTGGTTCATACCAACTGATGCTCTACTAACTCTTCATTTTCTTTGCTTGCTCCGGGCCGCGTAGGCAAAGAAAACTTTTGGTGATCCAGCATAAAGGCACCAACCTGGTCGGTCGCACGCAAAAAATCATTTTGACTTATCGTATTTGTTCTTCCTTTTAGGAATTGATGGAGTCAAAATGATTCACAAGCCTTGGATGCCCCACCCGCCTTGCGTTGACTCTTTCTGAGTTTCGAGTAACTGTATAAAGATACCCACACACAACATTATTTAATCTCACAATCCCAAAGTGTGATCTATGTAACAATCATTCATTTCTATGTAATGAATGTACCTGCTCCTGTCCCGATCTTTATTCAAAATTACATTCACACCTCACAGCGTTTAAGAGCGCTCTAAACAGCCTGGATTATGAAAAAATTATTCCCGAGTATGCTCACACTTCTTCTGATTTTCACACTTTCAGGAATCAGCTATGCAGCAAAAGAACCCACTAAAACACCGATACCCATTACTCATCCTATCTCTGCAGAAGAATCTAATGTACTACTGCTGAGGTTGGACGAAATCAAAGCAATGGATAAGGCCGGGATGAACGCAATGGAAAAGAAAGCCCTCCGAAAAGAAGTGAAATCAATTCAAGGCAGGCTGGCCACTGGCGGCGTGTATATTTCTGCAGGCGCGCTTATTATCATCATTTTGCTCCTTATCATTCTACTATAGAAGGTCTATTTGATTTAAAGCAAAGGACATCAGAGGTCCAAATGGGAGCTCATAACATACAAAATAATCGGAGTTGACAGGCTCCTTTTTTTAGCAGAGATAAAATCACATTAATGGCCGAAATCGAAAAAGAAAAGGCCCTCACCATTGGGGGGATCATCCAGTACGTTCCAAATTCAGTAGTCATCAAAAACATCATTAAAAAGACATCCGGAAGAGTCAATGCTGTTTCCTTTGACGCTGGCCAGACCATGGTGGAAAAAATCATTCCGTTTGACACGTTCATTCAGGTAATAGATGGCCAGGCCCACATCGAAATCAGTGAGAAGTTGCATGTATTGGAAACGGGACAGGCCATCATCATACCTGCTCACGCTCCCAATACCATCCGGGCCAATGTCCGGTTCAAAATGATTTCTATGGTTATCAAAAGTGGCTACGAGGACGTACCGCTGATTTGATACACCTGATTACCATAACTACAAAAACCTATTTTAAATTACCAACATGAAAAAACACCTACTACTTTTGATCATGACTTTATCCCTGTCATCCATGGGATTTGCACAGGATTACACCACCGGAATCGGTATACGGGGCGGCTACTTCAATGGCCTCACCGTCAAGCATTTTGTTAGTGATCAGGCCGCACTGGAAGGCATCTTCACCAGCAGATGGAGGGGATTTCAGGTGACAGGCCTGTATGAGATTCATAACCAGGCATTCAACACCCCCAGACTCAACTGGTACTATGGTTTTGGAGCGCACATTGGATTTTGGGATGGCAACGAAACCAACTGGGGGAATCGCGGTGATAACTATACAGTGCTGGGGATAGATGGTATTCTGGGTATGGAATACAATTTCACAGAAATCCCTATCAACATCGGGATCGACTGGAAGCCCAGCATGAACCTGATCGGATATTCCGGTTTTTGGGGTGACGGTGGAGCCCTTTCCGTTCGGTATATTTTCTAGGTCGCAGGATCAACCAAACCCTGGAGAGGCTTGCTTATTGGTTGCCACACACCTGTGAATGATGTAATAATCCCCACGATAGATGTAACAACTTATCTGAATGATCTATCGATTTTTACCTGAAGGATGACATCAATCTCATTTTTAAACAAACTCCAAAATGTCCAAGACTAAGGGTAAAGAAGGAAAGGCAAAGTCTGATAAGACGGCCCCTGCGAAGAATTTAATGGAAAAGCGTGCGGCCAAGGAAGCCAAGCGAGAAGCTAAGAAGAATGACTGATTCAATCATTTCCAGGCTTATCTTGAAGAGGGGCAGGTGTAACATCCTGCCCCTTTTTGTTACATACCGGCCTGCTCCTGAAAATGTATGGGATAAATAAAAAAGATCAAGAAGTATTTGTGTGAAGTAACACGATGTAGTTTCAATATTTTGTAAACCGATTAATCCACCAGGATTCAGAGAAGCAAGGTCGTAAGGCGGGCGGGGCATCCAAGGCAAGTGTGAATCATTTTGACTCCAACAATTCCTAAAAGGAAGAACAAATACGATAAGTCAAAATGATTTTTTGCGTGCGACCGGCCAGGTTGGTGCCTGTGTGGTAACATCAGTTGTTTTCTTTGCCTACGCGGCCCGGGGCAAGCAAAGAAAATGAAGATAAGTAGCCAATCAATCGGATTGGGTCATATGAGGTATCAGATCACTACCATCATCTTTAATACAATCACCCTCAGGAATACCGTTCGATCCAATAAAAAACGCGAGGAGTCCTCGCGTTTGTCATATCTCACCCCTCCCTTACCCTATTGGATCAGGAAGGTGATCGGTACACTAAATTTCACATCTACGGCCTCTCCGTTTTGTTTACCTGGAGTCCAGTCGGGCATCAGGTTCACCACGCGTAGCGCTTCACCCCGCAAGAGATCATCCACTTCTTCGTAAGTATCCTCCGATGCAGTCACCCCGGTCACCTCACCACGTTTTGACACAATGAAATCCACAAACACCGTGCCCTCCATATCCGCTCTTTTGGCGGCAGCCGGGAATTCCAGGTTTTCCTTCAGAAACGCCTTCAACGCCGCCTCACCCCCTACATAAGCCGGATCTATTTCCGCCTTGTAATACACCCGATTGCCGGTGGTGCCTTCATAGTATTGGCTCGTGGCGATCAATTCGGCAAGTTCAGCCTTTCGCTTTTCTGCCAGTAGTACCCGCTCCTTCTCCACTTGTGCATGCCTTTCGGCGGTGGTCATTGGAGTAGTCGCCTTTTCTTTGCCTTCGGTACCACACCCCTGAACAAAAACCAGCAACAGGCCTAAAGCGCCAATGGTTAAATACTTTCTCATAGTTTGTTGTTTTAATTGGGCACAAAGGTGGCGCCTCATCTGCCCGGAAGTGTTACATAACATTGAGAATGAGTTGTATCTATCACACATCCATGGTCCATATTGACGCGGGGTTTTGTGAGGTATCGCTTATACTGTAGTTCGAAATTCAAAAAGTATCATCGCAATGCGGGCGGGCCATCCAAGGCAAGTGTGAATCATTTTGACTTGAGAAATTTCTAATAAGATCTTAACACGCTAAGTCAAAATGATTTTTTGCGTTGGTGCCCTTTCTTTTGCTTCGTTTTCTTTGGGCAAGCAAAGAAAATGAAGGGTAAGTTGCCCATCGGTGGGAATGAACCGATAGTGTGTCAGAAGATAACAGTCCCCAATCATTCAATACAATTTCCATCCGATTTTCGGACTTGATCATATCCAAACCCACCTCTTTCGCCTCTAAGTCCCCCCATGTGGCAGATTTGAAGATAGAATCCTCCGGAAGGTCGTTTAACCATAATGCTTAGGTTACCTTACCGGTTATGGATATTATACGAAGCTGGAGAGAGCAAAAAGTAATGCTGAAATGGAGGTATCCTATTCTGCAAGACCTGGACTTTGTCTTTGAAGAAGGAGAACGTGAAAAGATGTATTCAAAACTGGCCACCAAACTCAACAAGACCCGATCGGAGCTGGAAGTGCTCTTTGCAGACCTGCAACTGCATTAGTGACAGTCCTGAGAATGGGGAGCTTGATGGGAAGACCTCTCTAAAACGCAAAGATTCCGGTATTTTGAGTCGCTGCGCTTTGTCAAAAACCGGAATGACGGAGCGGAAAAGGAACGTCATCCGGTTTCTGAGGCACGAAGAAGACCGGAATCTTCTCCTGTCCGATGGTTCGAAGGAGCTCACCGTGACAGGTTCACAGGGCGATTTGGGGGCCACCAAACTCAACAAGACCCGATCGGAGTTGGAAGCGCTTTTTGCAGACCTCCAGCTGCATTAGTGACTGCCTTGAGAATGGGGAGCTTGGTGGGAAACCGCTCTAAAATGCAAAGATTCCGGTATTTGGCCATCGCTGCGCTTTGCCCAAAACCGAAATGACGGAGCGGAAAAGGAACGTCATCCGGTTTCTGAGGCACGAAGAAGACCGGAATCTTCTCCTGTCTAATGGTTCGACGGAGCTCACCGTGACAGGTTCAGAAGACGATTTGGGGTTTTATTCTCTGGCACGCTCGCCAGCAGTTCGGGTGTCTACCGTACATGTTTTCTTCACTCTCTCCTTCTACTCGATAGTGGGGTATGCCGCTGGTTGTCATGGCCGATAAAATCGAAAAAACCCCGTTCATTGCTGAACGGGGTCTTCATAAATTAAAAAAGATGACGATCAGGTTTCGGCAGGAGCCTCTTCTTCTACTGCACTTCCATCACTGACCTTTTCAAACTTCACCGTAGACAGGCGGTCACTCAGAAGGCCACTGGGTCTGAAGTTCACATTGAGTTTTTTGATGGTATGCTTACTTACCTTCTCGGGGGTATCCTGACCGATGCTGCTCAGAGATGGTGAGAATGACCCTAGTTGTCCCATATCAATGGTACGCCCCTCCGATAAATGCCGCACAGTCATCTGTAGAAACGCTTCCAAAACGGCCAGCACATCCGGAGTCTGCAGGGTATTCATCTCCGCAATCTCCTCTACAAATGTTCTTAAATCCACTTTCCGTCCTCTTACGATGGACGCATAGTACTTCTTAGGTCCGCCACCCTGTACACCGGGTGTGCCTTTGGCTATGGTTTTATACGAAACTGCCATAACATTAAAAAATTAAAAGGTTGAACAAAAAAAACAAATACCACCTTCGGATGTCTCCTGAGGTTGGTTTAATCATTTTAAATAGTAAGAGTGATTATTGTAGAGTTATGTTTAATGTTTCCAGTTTACGATGAAACGAAAAATTAGGTTGCCACAAAACGGTACTTTTTATCAGGTGCACTGTGGTCACACATGACTTCACTCAAAGTCACACGTGATTTCATCAAAAATCATACGTGGTTTTGTCTCAAATCACACGTGGTTTTAATCAAGAGCACACGTGACCAACAACCTTATCTGCTGTGAGGTCTACAAGAATATGAAGACCAATGAAAAAAGGCCGGATCTGCAAATCCGGCCTTTTCCTTTTTATGCGCTGCCTGATTACCTGGGGTTTTGAGGCATCCCCGACAGCTCTATCACCTCGTCGGGAATGGGCAGTACGTAGCGAGGATCTCCCGGCTCCAGGGTGTACATCTGCCCTTCCAATTGGCGATGCAGCGTGACAGCCAGCGCAGGTTCATTGGCGATCCGGCGCAAGTCCATCCAGCGGATGCCCCGATAAGGCAATGACTTATGGCGCTCCTCCATGATCAGCTGCTGAGCCTGCGTTTCACTTTCAGCAGTCAGGGGTTCGTAAGTGCCGCTTTCCCATCTGGTTATCAGCAAGGTATTTAGCGTATTCATGGCGTCATCCAACGCACCCAACCGTGCTTCCGCTTCCGCTTTGAGCAACATCACCTCGTCCACCGCCAACCCACTAAAGAGTCGTATGCTTCCGTCGTACGTGCCCTTGAAGGATACTCTCCCTTCATCCTTCTGATAAAACAAGGCCTTGCGCAGATCTCCGGGTGCATATTTCCCATAAAGCTCTGCATCCACATGCATCACCCGAAAAAGCGCACTCAATGGAGACATGGTGGCAAGAAAAATGACCTCTTCGTTCATTTGGGCAAATGGATAATCAGCCGCCGAATCGAGCTGATTGTAGTCCATCAGTTGGTTGGCAATCCGGAGGCACTGCGTGGCTGTGCTTAGCGCACTGTCGTAGTTGTTCATGTGCAGGTAGGCTTTGGCCAGCAGCGCATACCCCGCGGCCTTTCCCGGTCTGGTCTGCACCAGCGGTTCGTCCGGCAGCACTTCCACAGCTTTCCATACATCGGCAATGATCTGGTCGTAGGTCCGTTGTACGGTGGCGCGTTCTGAGCGAATGTTGATGTCTGACTCCAGCCGCAGCGGTATTCCCAGATCACTCAGGGCAGTGGCTTTGGCATAGGGCTTGCAAAACACCTGTGCCAACTGAAAGAATGCCCAGCTGCGATAAAAGAGCGCACTTCCGCGGATGTTGTTCCAGGCATCTTCATTGCCGGTGTCTTGGGTGATGCGGGCCAGTCCCTCCAGGGCCAGGTTGGCATTGAGAATGGACTTGTAGGGATAGTTCCAGCTGAAGCAGGATTCCCCCGCAAAGATGGTTTTATCCCATCGGTAGGCATTGCGCTGCTCTTCGGACGAGAGGGCTTGCCAGTCTTCATCTGCCAGGTAGTAATCGGTGGTACCCACTTCACCCAATGAAGGGGTGGTGGAAAAATTCATCTCCGAGGTATTGTCCAGCAAGGCCTGCAAGTCTTTGAGCGACGTGGGGATGACCAGCTGCTTATCGCTTTTGATCTCGAGCCAGTGATCCTGGCAGGCGGCGGTGCTCAGGGCTATCAGGAGCCACCAGCATGATCTTTTGATTGTCTTTTGCATGATATGATCTTTTTATGGTTTTAAAATGTGCCGTTGATGCCGATGGCATAGCTCCTCGGAATCAGGTAAGTAGTATTGGGATAGTCGGGGTCCAGTCCGCTGGAGGTGGCCGACCAGATCATGCCCAGGTTTTTAGCATACACAAATACCCTCAGCTTGCGCATAGGCAGCCATGACATCTGCTCATCACTCATTTCATAGCTAAGGTTGATGTCTTCCAGCCGGATATGATCTCCGGGCTCTATCATTAGCTCAGATGCCGTATAGACCTTATCACGGTAGGTGTCAGACTGTGCCGGTATGGAGGGCACCTGTGTGCGCTGCTCATCTCCTGGCTGCTGCCACCGACTGAGGTAGTCTATATGGCCCTGCCCGTTTTCAAACAAACGCTCATAGCTCAGGCCGCTTTTTCTAAAATAGTAGCCGGTTTTCCAGCTCACATTGACACTGAGGGTCAGCCCCTTCCACGAAAAGTTGTTCCTCACCGAGCCAAACAATGGCGGTACACTCACCCCATGGTATTTGAGGTCTGTCATCTCCAGGTTTCGCACATAATCGCGGTACTCTGTAGACAGCTGGTCTTCGATCATTACCTGCGGATCACCCGTGGTGGGGTCGAGTCCGTACCATGGCAAGCTGTACAGTGCGTCAATGGGCCTTCCTACCTGCGGCAATGAGGAAGTATTGAGTGCCAGCGCACTGGAGATGGTATTGTAGGTGATGGATTCGTTGTAAAAACTCAGGATTTCATTGGCGGTCCAGGTGGTGAGCAGGTCTGTGCTCCACGCAAAAGGCCCCTGTACATTGACGGTGTGGAGCTGCACGTCCACTCCCCTGGTGCGCGTCTCGGCAAAGTTGGTTTTATAAGATACCGGTGGCAAGGTGATAAACCCTGTAGTGGGGTCCAGTGGTGTGTCCCCGATCAGGTCATGGCCATGCTGCACATAGTACTCCAGGCTGCCCGAAATCCGCCGACCTTTTGTTTCAAAATCCACTCCAGCATTGACCATACCTATTTTCTCCCAGCGGAGCGCAGGGTTACCGGGATTGCGCAGCAATGCTATCGGCAGGTTGGTGACATTGTCTACCGAGTAGCGGGCCGTAGGAAAGGCCGTCACTGACTTATTGATGTTGCCGTTGTAGCCATAGGTGAGCCTGAAGCGCAGGTAAGGGAGCCACGACAGCCCGTAGAAGGCTTCATCACTCAGGTCCCAGCTCCCACCTACCGACCAGAGTGGCACCCCTTTCTGATTGGTCTTCACCCCAAAGAGGTTAGAAGCATCCCAGCGTACACTGGCCGTGAGCCCATACCGGTCGTGATAGGTGTAGGCGGCATTGCCATAGTACGAGACGTATCGGTCTATTTGCCCGCTAAAGTAATTGGTGGGTGTTGGTGTCCACGCATTGCCCCACGGCCGTACGGGGTACCGTGTGAGGTAGTCCAGGCTGGTATTGAAGGTGAGTACCTCGTCATCATAGCCATATACCTCCAGGCCACTGGCCACGCGCTGTACCTGGCGCACCTCAGCACCTGCCAGCCCCGAAAGGCGATGATCACCTACATGCTCACTGTAATTGAGCTGTGTCCGCAAAGCATGGGCCTGCTGATCGGTATAGCCCTCACTCAGGATAGCCCCCTCCGGAAAGACCCGGGTGCCGTCCTGCTGGGTGAACCGGTTGACCAAATGCCGCACCCGGTAGCTGTCTGCCGCTGTGAGGTCCCGCTGCTTACCTGCTATCTTTTGATACTGGTATTTCGCACTGACATTTAGCGCCGGGGTGAAGGCATATTGTGCACCCATATCCAGGCGGTATTCGGTATCCTTGGTTGTTTGGTCATTCAGCGCTTTTTCCTGCAGTGGCCGGTACATCCAGTCCAGCAGGCCTGCAGCTTCTGCCTGAGCGGCATAGGGCATCCGCAGGTCCCTGACCACTGGGAGCCAGTTGCCCTCATCATCGGCCAGCCGGGTGTAAGGATACGGCGTGGCCACCTCTCCCCAGCGCAGACCATTGCTGGTGGTACCATTGTGGATGATGTTGACACCTGCCTCCAGCTCCAGCGGAGTGATAGGCCGAAACCGGTTTTTCAGGCTCAGGGTGAGGCGATTTCGGTCGTTGCCATCGATGGAGGTCTGGTTTTGATCATATCCCGAGGAGAAGTAGTAGGCATTCTTTTGGGTGCCACCCTCCATACTCAGGGCATATTGCTGCCGAACGCCCGGACGATAAAAATAGGTTTCGGCCTCATCTCGCACGTCGTAGGTGGCCAGGGTAGCCAGCTCGCTTTGCAGCTCCGCATCGCTCAGTGCTCCATCGCGGTGCTGCAGCAGCAGCTCCACCACGGGAGACAGTGGATACTGCCGGGTACTGCTGGCGGTGCTGTTGTAAAAGCCACTGTCAAACAAGGTGCGCTCTACGCCGATGAAGTCTGCCGCTGGCAGGTAATCGGGTGAATAGTGCAGGTCCGGACGCTCACTTACGGTCACATTGCTGGTGAAGTGTACCGTGAGGGGGCGCTCGTACCCGCCCTTTTTGGTGGTGAGCACGATCACCCCATTGGCTGCCCGTGCACCCCAGAGTGACGCAGCTGCTGCGTCTTTGAGGACCGTCACATGGGCGATATCATTCGGGTTGATGCTGCTGATGTCCCCTTCGTAGGGGAAGTTGTCCACCACGATCAGCGGGCTGTTGTCAGAGTCGATGCTGCTGACTCCCCGGATGCGAAGGCTACGAAAGTCCTCGCCATAGGTGTCTCCGGCCAGCCGCTTGTCAAACAGCAAGCCGCTGGTGACTCCCTCCAGCCGCGAAATGATGTCCATGCCTGTGGAGCGGGTGATCAGCGCCTCGTCGATGTGCTCAAAGGAGCCTGTAGCGCGTTCGGCAGGAATCTGCTCATATCCGGTGGCGTATACTTCCACCAGGCCCAGCATTTCCACCCCCTCCGTCAGACTCACAGTGATGCTGCTCTGGCCGTTGCGGTCTGCCTCGAGGGTTTCATAGCCGATGTACGAAAACACCAGTGTGGCCTCTTCTGGGCAGGATAAGGTAAATGCCCCGTTGGAGTCGGTAATCACACCATTGGTGGTGCCTTTGCTGACGATGGTCACCCCTGGCAGGGGCTGTCCGTCGTGTGCGGAGGTAACGGTCCCTTTCAGCACCGACTGGCTATAGCCGGGCCAACAAAACGTCGCTACCAGAAGAACAAATGGTACTACTTTTTTCATGGTTTTATGGTTTGGTTTTGGTTTGTGTAATGCGCCTGATCGGCGATGACCAGCATTTCCATGGTCATTTCTTTTTCCATCAGCCCCAGCCCGAAGGCCCGCAGGGCAGTATTCACCTGCTCCAGGTCCTGCAGCCCACAGGTGAGGTGCAGGTCTACGTGCCCCTGATATCCGGTGGCATTGACCACCGGCATCCCCAGGTAGTGGTGGCGGTATCCGATGCTGGCAGTCAGCAGGTTGATGGATTTGTTTTCCAATATGAGGTGATCTGCGCCCACATCCACCCGGCCTTTTCCGCCACGGGTGACACAGGGCAGCGAATCCCCCAAGGCCACCAGCGCCAGCACGGTAACTTCCCGTGCCTCCAGCCGGCCGGAGATCCCCCACTGTGAGCCAAAGTAATGGTTGAGGTCCTGCTGCATTTGCTCCTGAAACTGACGGATCGTTACCTTGCTGCCTGCGGGAAAGGCAATGTTGTAGCAGAATGTAGCATGCTCCCGCCAGTGATAGAGGGCCTTGTCGTGGGTGAAATCCCCAGTGATCTCCCCTGCCGGCCCTTCCACGAGCGCCTTCAGGGAGTCGCTCATTTCCAGCACCCGGTAAGCCCCCACGGGATATTCGGGCCGGTGAAAGGCGCGGTTGTACAGACTGGCCACGGAGGCGTTATAGACCAACCAGCTGTGGTCTGTGCGACGGTAGCCCCCGGAGCCATTGGGCAGCGGGCCGGTGATGGCGGACTGATAGAGGGGCTGCACCTCCGCACTGTCCCGGGCCAGCAGGGGCTGTGTGAGGTCTACGGGCCGATCAGCCTTCACAGGCGCCTGCAGGTGATGCGCTGCCAGCACGTGCTGCACATTGGCCGCTGTGGCATACTGATAGTGAGTGATGGCTCGTACTTCTCCTGCCTGCACCCACACCTGATGAGGTACGGTATGGTGTGGAAAGACCTCATGAAGCACCGTATCTCCGGCCACTACGGGGAGCGTCCAACCGTGCTCATGAAAGGCATCGGCCACTTCGGCTTGCGGCTGAGCGGTGACGAGAATGATCTCCAGCTCGTTGGCAAACTGCGCCTGCAGGGCCTGCAGCTGGTCAATGGAGCGCACACAGGTGCTGCAGTGAGTGGAGATAAACTCCAGAATGAGCAGCTTGTCTTTGGGCCATGTGAGCGGGGTGTGATTTTCGCCCATGCTTGCGACGGCTTTGATTTCAGGTAGCTGATCTCCTATACTCAGGGGCTGTATTTTCGGTGGTGCACCGGGTCTGGAAAGTAAGCTACTGGCCAGGGCAATGATGATGATCACGATGCACAGGATAATGATTGGGATAAATTGTTTCATGTTTTTAGTGGATGGGTTTTGGGTTATTGGCTGTTGGCTTTTGGCGCTTGGCGTTTAGCGCTTAGCGTTTGGTTATTGGCGCTTGGCGTTCAGCGCTCGGCGCTTAGCGTTCGGCGCTTAGCGTTCAGCCCTTGGGCCAGACACACGAATCCCCGGACCCATTAGAGGGCAAACAGTGAACCCCCTGCTATAGCTGGGTAATGAGGCAGGGCCAGGGACCGTGTGCTGAAGAGGATCTTGATCGTTGTGAGCGCTTGGCTGTTGGCTTTTGGACTTAGGCGTTTGGCTGTTGGCGTTTGGCCTTAGGCGTTTGGCTCTTGGCTTTTGGCGTTAGGCGCTTAGCGTTTAGCGTTCAGCGTTCAGCCCTCAGCGTTCAGCCCTCAGCGCCTAAATCAAACAGGTTTTTTGGGTTTTAAGGGAAATAGGATATCGTAGCAGGTGATCAGGGGACGGTATTCGGTGGGCCGGCTTACGGCATGTTGGTGGAGGGCCACCGGGTGTGGGTGAGCTCCTCCCCTCGCTCCCGAACCACCGGACTGCCCCTTAAGCCGGGAGACCGATGAATGCGGCGCTACCGGGATTCTGATCAATGGCCCATGTGCCCGCTGTGCGGTGTGGCCTCCTCCTATCCGAGGGATGTAGCAGCTGAGCCCTGGGCTGAGCTGTGTGAGTGGGCGATATGTCGGCACTTTCCAATGCATAATAAAGCTACTGGTTCCTATCGTTCGATTTAGAGTCTTTTCCTAGGTGCTTATAAATGATTTCTATTTGACGGATTAAGTCTTTATCACTAGGATTTATTTCAATTTTGTTTAACACAAATAGTAGAGCTGACTTAAAATCCTTTTCTTTTTCGGAGCAACAAGTATCTACATTCATAGCGATATTCCTTTATTAGGAACAATAATACCTAATATAGGAATAAATACATAGCGGTATTCCATTTTTTTAAATGATTGTTCATATTTACGGAATAATTAGTCCTAATACAGTATTTATGACAAGACTCGGCGAATTCTTAGCAAAGAGATCAATCAATAGAGCAGAAGTGTCACGGAAGACAGGAATAAATACCACAAGACTGAGCGATTTATCTAATACGTCAAGTGCTAAGTTGAGAGCAGATGAATTGTATTTGATAGCACTTGCCATTGATTCTGACCCATGTGTATTGCTTAATTATGTATGTGGGGAAATACAATTGAAGGAGTAATTCCAAGCAAACTTTACCATTCTTTACTAGTATTTACTCAAAACTGGCCACGAAACTCAATAAGACCCGATGGGAGCTGGAAGCGCTTTTTGCAGACCTGCAGCTGCATTAGTGACTGTCCTGAGAATGGGTGCTTGGTGGAAGACCACTCTAAGATGCAAAGATTCCGGTATTTGGCCATCGCTGCCCTTGTCCAAAACCGGAAGGACGAAGCTGGAAAGGAACGTCATTCCGGTTTTTGAGGCACGAAGAAGACCGGAATCTTCCCCTGTCTAATGGTTCGACGGAGATCATCGTGACAGGTTCAAATGGGAGATTTGGGGTCAGTCAGGTGTCCACCGGACATGTTTACTTCTCGCTCTCCTCCTGCACGATTGATTACCAATCAACTGTCTATTACCTATTGGCAGCTCTTAATGTAATTGAGTTTGGCTTACTTAAATACGCATTATAATACTTCGATTTCTTAAGCATATAGCATCTTCCATTAATCACAAACCCATCAAGCTTATGCTCTAAGGTGTATTTAGAAAGGTCAACAATATTGTTTATGAATCCCCTGCCATTAAAATTTAATGATGTATTGCATAAAATCCCATAACCCGTTTGCTTTTTGAACTCGACTAATAGTTGATACAATTGAAAATTGCTGTCAATTGTGACCGTTTGAATTCGTGCTGTTCCATTCACATGAGTAACAGCTTTCAACTTATCAGTTGAAACTATCTTAGTATACAGCATGTATGGACTTGCATGATTACAGTTAAACCATTTTACTGCTTCCTCTTCTAAGCAAACTGGTGCAATTGGTCGATATTGTTCTCGCTGCTTAATCTCATTTAGTCGAACTCTTGTACTCTCGTCAAAAGGTGAAGCTAGAATAGAACGATTCCCTAATGCCCTAGGACCAATTTCATATTTTCCATTAACCCATCCAATGATAAGTTTGCTGGCTAGCATTTCTGAAATCATTGGAAAGGTTGTTTCATACTCATCAAATAGGGACTTGTCATATGAGTTATAAGTTTCGAATTCAAGACCGGAATAGACACTCCAATTTATCTTAGGATCGCCTGTAAAATGAAATTGAGCGTCAATAGCAGTGCCGATTGCAGAGCCCGAATCATTGGCAACTGGTGGCACAAATACTTCAGAAAATAGATTAGACTCTCTCCATTTGGTGTTCCAATCACAATTTAGTCCACATCCTCCCACAATCAGTAGTGGCATATCTCTTTGCATTTTCGTTTTGGCGTAGTTATAAAAACGACCAAAAATTCTATCACTAACTATACCAGCAAAGTTTCTAAACTCTGTGTCATCAACCCCTACGTTATAATAACTGTAATCTCTCAAAGTCTCACAATCTTTCGGTTTGAGGTGATGACAATCTTGTAATAGAAAATCGATGATCTTATTCTCTTCATCTGTAGGTGTTTTTCTTTTCGAAAATGAGGCCAAGGCCATTAATTTTCCAGCGTCTGAAAAGCGAGAGAATTCTGCTGCCTTTTTATCAAAACTTGGATCAGCAATTCCATAGAGTAAGGCATACCTATGACCTGGTTCCGGCATTACATCTGCAAGCTTAATTATATTCAGCTTAGCATCAATATGGTAGAATGAGCCAATTACTCCCTCCCAAAGTAATGCATAACAAGGAGTTCCCTTTGGTAGATTTGACATACCAAAGGCACAGAGGAGATGGGAACGTTCATGGGAAGATGAGAAGTAGTTAATTGTTTTCCTGAAAAAGCGTTGCTTACCTAGTATGATATCGGCACTGCTGATTCCGTGATAACCTGCATGAAAACTTTGTTCATGCATCTCAGTTTCTGCAGGCCACCATCCACCTCTACAAAGGATGTCTGGGATGTCTTTTAGCTCACCAAGTATGCTGAAAGCGTCAGGAATTGATACTGGTGAATAGCGATAACGAGAGTTCTTTTCACTCTCAATAGATGCAATCAAATGTCCGTCTTCAAGATAAGCTAAGGAACCATCGTGTCCAGGATTGAATGATAAAATTTTCATTTTATTAACTGTCTTGAATTCAAGATATTAGGTTTAGACTTCAATGATTGATCTCTGGATTCACTTGAAGTAGAAATAATTGGGCAAGCCTTTACTGAGAGATTTCTAAGTATTGTTTCACTAGGGAGTAATCCATTTTTAATTTTTCCTGCAAGTTGTGAGGAACGAGTAACCCAACTATTGAAATGAAACGTCATGGGGAGATCTGGGATAGGTGTCGGATTCCAAATAAATCGTTCATGTACTACCTTACCATCTACCAACCACCTAACCTTAAATGGGCTCCATTCGATCTTAAAACAGTGACTCTTTTGAGATGCGTCAAAGCCTAGGTCAACATAGGTTGGAGTACCTCGATACCCATAATCATAATTTGCGCCATCCCCGCCTGGATTATAAAAAACATTAACCAAGAGACAATTCGGACGATTTCCTGTTATCTCAATATCTATTTCTTGTCGAGGTGAGTTCCTGTGAAGGAATATACCGGTTACAACTCCAGGAACATTCGATGCTTGAAGAGTCGCTTCAAAACTTCCATATAAATATTGAATTTGACTACTTATGGATCCTGCAGTGTAATCTCGAACTCCCGTGGATTCTCTTTTTATAGAAATAACAGCCCCAATTCCTGCCTTGAATTTGACATTTGACTGACGAAACAATGCTAAGTTATCTGTGAAAGTGTCATTTCTCAGAGCCCAAAAATTCGAGTTAAGAAATTCTAAGTTATCATTAATTTCATGGAGTACCTCCCCATTCCTATGACTTGCGATTGAGCTGTCGGCTTTAATACCTTTCCAATTATTGCGAGAATCAACAATCCAAGGAGAATTATCATGCTTTGGGCTTTTGAGTTGTTGATTTGACTCAATGATTTCATCAAGAATTGGCCTTTGGCCAATATCTCTTATTTGAGGATAGGAACACGCAGGTGGTGCACACCTTAGATGTTCACAAATAGCTTTCCACTTATTTAAGTCTTCTGAGCGCAAAGTTATTAAGTCAGCACCCTTGAGATCAGCCTTAATGTCACATTCAGAAGTTAGAATATACTTCGCCATAGGGTACAACATTCGAAGTTTACTGATTTTTGAGTCCAAAGACCCTATGTTAACATAAGCATTGAACACCTTATCCCCTCGTCCTCCTAGAAGTCGGTTCATTTCATAAACTGGTAAATCTTTTAAGTCACTGCAACACCTGTATCCTAACATAGATAAAGCCATGGCTAGTGATGAATGTCCCGTTCCTTCAGGACCAAAGGCAAAGACTGGATACTCGTTTGGTCGGATTTGGAATAAAGACGCACCCTCACTATTAATTGCTCCTATTCTAGTAAGGCTAGGAAGTATGGAGTATGAGTTCGTAGATTTAGTATCTCGCCGTTGACTAATTAATGGAAGCTTAGATGCAAGAACGTCCAGTTTTTCAAATTGATGATTTATCCATAAATCTATAGGGCCTTGACATGGAAGTAATTGCAGAAGTTTCTGCACTCCCTTTTGGGATAGGACATATCCAGATAAATTCCAAAGCCCACGTACAGGTCTAAATAAATTCCTTGATAGAATTGTTTTAGGAGCTCCATGTTTTACTTCTTGATATGATAAATAAAGGAGATCAAATTTGCTCTTTAATTCTTTGTCCGATACAATTTCTTCCCACACATTATCAAAATCATTTGAAAAAGATGAATGGAACCAAACATCATCTTCAAGTATTAGAATAAACCCTTTATCACTAGCAGCAAAATTTCTCCAGACATCAATATGAGAGCGGGCAACTGCATACTCAGCTCGACTCATTCGAATTGGATTATCCAGTTCGATATTTGATGGCAAAGTCAAAGGCTGAGGCTCCACAAAAAGCTGATCACCAAGCGTATAAAAAGGATCAATTTCTTTGTCTTTACTGGGCTCATGAATGAGTTCCTTAGCGTCAAATGCGATATGACGTTCAGTAAGATTCAGCATTTCTGCCCCTGATGAGTCTAATACCCGTCTTAGCTCTTTCTTCATCTTTGACCATCTCTCAGTTTCGCGATTTAGATTAATGACAGATATTTTATCGATTCTTGGAATTCCAGTCATGTCTTGAGTCCCAAATGCTTGACATTTCTGTCTAGGCCAAAAGAAACGAAGCAATAGCCAAAACCTAAAAGACCAACTAATTATTAATGAATGTGGCTGTGATAAATTCATTACGACTCGTTATGCTGCGTGGCTTGGTAGGTTTGTTGATTCGAAAGTCTCCAGTTCCTACTATCATTGCGATAACTGAGTTGCCATTTACTTGTAGATATTTCTTCCCAATCATTTAAAGAGAGAAATAATTTTTCAGGATAGCTTTCATTAGCGAGCATTTCAAATATTGATGTAGTAAGAATTCCGGGTCCAGTGGTAGCCTGAACCTCGGGCAACTCATCTTTTGCTTCAATTGCCAATGTAGCGTTTAGCAATGTTCTCTCTACAATCGGGTGATTCTTAGCTGCGATCAGAGGTGTAGTGTTAAAGTAGAAAATCCAACTCCATTTGTTTGCACCCAAATTGGTAAAAACTGATGCAGGAACCATTTTAGATGTTTCTATATCATAACAAAATGGCTGAAGTTTCAACCTTCCATCTTTAAAGAGATGATCAATTTCATTTCCATGATAAACATCATCAGCGTCAATGTAAAAACCGCCTTTTACAAAAATGTAGCTATAACGAAAGTAGTCTGATTTCATAGAAGGGTGATAGCATTTAACAAAAGCCTTCTCAAACCTCGAACCCAGGTGCGTCTTAATAAATTCTTTAGCAGATTCTTCATTGAAAACTTGAAGGTCGAATCCAGACTGTTCAAGTTTCCTCCATGATTCCATACACTCTTCAACATCCTTAGGTAAATGTTCCAAATCGTCCCAGAACTGAACAATCTGTTTTGGGGGAGGGGCTAAATCTGATGCAGAAAGTTGGTTTACTTCTTTGCTATTTTGTACTAATCGTTGGACAAAATTGGAGCGTAAGCGTTCGTTTTTGGTTAGAGGATCTCTCTTTTTGATCTCTTCTATATTTAATTTCATTCACTAAATATTAGGTGATGCTTTTCTAGGATAATTATATTTCAAGATAACGTTAAGAACATTGTTTTCCTAAAAACAATACGGATTCAACAAGCCCTATAAAACACCCCACCCTTCCTCCAGAACCCACTCCCATCAACGAACCCAAAAAAGACGGCCATCTTTTTTCAGAAGATGGTGGTGAGTCATTAAGATCAGCTTTCCGTCTCTTCCGGAGATACTCACATGCTCAATGTTCCTGCTGGTCACATCTTCTGCCCTTTCACCGCATACAGGTGTAGGCCACGTTCCAGAAAAAGCTCGACTAATTAAAAATACTTCTTGTAACGATGCAATAGAAGCGATGAAAAAAATGAACAGGTTTTGAGTACCTCATAATAGTGATTTTAGTCACTTAAGATGCCATTAATATAGTTAGGCTCACTATTCATCAATTATTTCCACTTTCTTAATTTCTGAGTATATCCATCTGGATACTCCTCCATGGTGAGAGCATGCACCACGACCTGTAGCAGAGCTTCTTGTACCATCCTTACAAACTGCTCCGATCCGTCCTCCAGTAGTGGTGTATACTTTTGCCTTCCCTTTTTTTACATATTGCTGATACACATATCCCGTCTGCTGACCATAGGAGACTTTGAGCCAGTTAGTGGTTATAGTGTCCAAAACTGCCAGATTATCATATTGAGCCAGTTTGTATACTACTTTGGAGCTAGTATTGGCTTGTTCTCGTAGGTTGAGGGAATTAGCACTGACGTATGCTGAGTTTTGAGCAGCTGATGCCAAAGCACCGAAAAAGAATAAAGTGTAGATGATGTTCTTCATAAGGCGGTGAAGTTTTGTGTTTACATAGTAGTCTCAAATTAGGTTTTTCCGTTGTGAGCTGCAATAGGTTTTATGGATGAATAAGAGGCGTTGATCGAAATATTATCTAACTAAACGGTTGAGTGCTTTTTTATCTTGGAATAGTTATATCAGAGAAAAGGGAATGGCATTGAAAATAAGGCTCATTGACCGTTAAATAGGTTTATTTTCTGAAGTTCGACTAAATCGAGTGTTTTTGATCTTTATATTGTCTATTTTTATTAAGTATTAAACCTTATATAAATGATGACTATTCAAGCAATTAAACCCGGTCCAAAAAGAACTGCCAAATCAACTGGAGAACCTGATAAGCGTCAAAGAGACAATAAGGATACTCCGGGTAACACTCCTACACTGAAGCCACACAAGCATAAGAAGGGTGATTGACTTATGGAAAATCCAAGCTTTACCAAGGCTTATAAAATCACTATTTGGTATCAGGATGGCACTAAGCAAAGTGGCTACAGGTTCTTGCCTGAAGGAAAAGTCACGGCAATGAAGGCTCTGCGGCCAATCATGGAGTCGCAAGAAGATTTTTATGATGTGACAGGGTATAAAATTGAGGATGAGAAAGAGCTTGGCTACCAGTTTCCAACAGAAGCGGTGAAGGATATTTTTGTGGATGGGGTTCCGAGATAACTCTATTTGGATCGGATAGACATGTTTTCATAAATGTAGCTACCTCTTGCCATTATATTTTGATTCGGTATAAACCCTAATAATTGGGGTCTATCCTTTATTGAAATATAAGCGAATATATCAATTTAGTATTAGATTATTCAAAGGAGTGCAATGATTTGATAATCCTCAGTTCCGTAGCTGGCAGAGAGTAAATAAGGAGTTACATCCATTTTCATTCACCCATTTCTGAAACCCAGCCTTTTTGTTGCCCGTTTCATCGGCATTGACCAACTGCTTTCAAATGAACACACCCACCAACACACCCGGACCGGCCCTGCTCCTCATCGACATACAGTCGGCCTTTGACGACCTGGCCTACTGGGGCGGAGAACGAAACAACCCCGAAGCTGAGCAGCGCGCTTCCGAGCTCCTGCAGCTATGGAGAGCCCGCCGGCTCCCTGTTTTTCACATTAAACACTGCTCCACCACACCCGGATCACCCCTGCATCCTTCGCATCCGGGCAATGCCATCCATCCCCTGGTGGCCCCTCTGGAGGGAGAGCCGGTGATCGAAAAGAATGTCAACAGCGCCTTCATTGGCACCGACCTCCAGCAACGACTGGAAAGTGCCCACATCACGAAACTGGTCATTGCGGGACTCACCACAGACCACTGTGTATCCACCACCACCCGAATGGCCGGAAACCTGGGGTTTGACACCACGCTGGTAGACGATGCCACGGCTACTTTTTGCAAGCACGGGAAAGACGGACAGCTCTTTAGTGCCCAGCTGATACACGACACGGCCATCGCCAGTTTGAACGGGGAGTTTGCCCACATCGCCACCACTGCAGAGGTACTGGAGCAATGGAAGGATCACGAAGTGGTAACCCCATGACCCCATGATGTTCGCCAGCCAATTTCCGGACCAGTCGACCATCTCCAGGTTGCGAAACCAGCCCTCGCCAGATGGCCAGCACCTGACATGGCCCGATGTGCTGGTGCAATCGCGCTACCGCACCTACGAAAAATCAGTCCCTGAAAGCTCATTTGCCCTGTTCGCACTGAAATCACCGGGAGAAGCCACCTTCAGGGTTGGCGGGAAGCATCTGCGCATCTGCCAGCAGACGCTCTGCCTCATCAATCCCTATGAGGCGTTCGAATACCGCATCGAAGCGAATGAAGCCGTAGAAGTGCAAAACCTTCACCTGAGCCTCAGCACCTACCGTCAGCTCATGCATGCCATGGGCACCAGCCCCGACCGACTACTGAACCATCCTGCCGAAAGTGAAGCGCCTGCGGAGTGGCCACACCATCTGTATTATATGGATCCTGCCATGAAGGGGCTATTGGATCAATACCATTCTCTGAATTCCGAAGATTTTCTCACAGGCATCGGCACGCTGCTTCAAAGACTTTCCGCACAAAACCAACAGGTGACCAAACGCATCCCTTCACAGAAAAGGGCCACCCAAAAAGAGCTGGCGAAAAGAGTGGCCATGGGACGGGACCTGATCTTTAGTGCGTATAACGATCCCGACCTCACGCTGGACCGCATCTGCGCGGAAGTCTTCATGTCCAAGTTTCATTTCATTCGGGTATTCAAGCAGGCGTATGGACTCACCCCGCATCAGCTCATTCGCCATATCAGGATACTCAAGGCTCAGGAATACCTGAAAACCGGCCAGATGACCCTGGAGCATATTGCCTACAAGGTGGGCCTGCAGGAGCCCAATTCCCTCTACCCGCTCTTGCGCACCGCTGAGGCAAATTAGCAATTTTGAATAGGCTCGCTGCCTGCCGCTGCTCCTAGCTTTGATTTCAAAAAAAAGTCTATGGAACTACAACTTATCCGAAATGCTACCCTGAAAATCAATTACGCGGGCAGCACTTTTCTCATCGATCCTTATTTTGCCGAAGCAGGCACACAGCCCTCTTTTGCAGGAAAGGCCAAAAACCCCACCGTACCACTGCCCATGAGTACTGAGGAGATCCTGAAGGGGGTGGACTATGTCCTCATCTCCCACCTGCATCCCGATCACTTTGATGAAGCGGCTCAGGCGATCATTCCCAAAGACCTGCCCATCTACTGCCAACCGGAAGACTCAGAGACCATCCGGGCAGCAGATTTTCAGGCCGTGCATCCGATAGAGGATCAGGTGGACATAGGGGGAATCAGGCTTTCAAAAACCCAGGGCCAGCATGGTACCGGCAGCATTCTCCCCCTGATGGGTGAGGTTTCGGGGTTTGTGTTGAGCCACAAAAATGAAAAAACCATCTACTGGTGCGGGGATACCATCTGGTATGAAGGTGTGAAGGAAAATATTGATTGGTACCAGCCAGAGGTCATTGTCTGTCATGCGGGTGCCAATAAGTTCTTCCAGGCGCACAATGTGTTCGGACCGGCATTCACCGGGGATAGTGAGGTGCTCATCATGGATGCTGCTCAGGTTTCCGATCTCTGCCACCATGCACCCGAAAGCCAGGTGGTCGTCACCCATGTGGGGGCGCTGGATCACGAAACGGTCACCAGAGCAGAGCTCAGGGCGGCATTGAAAAAAAATGTCGGCTCGGGGCAACTATTTATCCCCGAAGATGGTCAGAGTTTGGTATTCGATCAACATTAAAAAATAAACCAACCATGATTAAAAACAAGCTGGAACAACTGGGGCTGGAGTTACCGAGCTCCTCCGTTCCGGGGGGAAATTATACCTCATTTCACATCAGAGGCAGCATTGCCTATGTGGCCATTCAGTTTCCGATACGGAGCGGTGAGTACCTGTATCAGGGCAGATTGGGACAGGACCTGGACACCGAAGACGGGTATCAGGCCATGCAGCTGTGTGCACTCAATGTGCTGGCGCAAATCAATCAATACACCACTGTGAATCAAATAGAAGGGCTCAATCACATCGATGCCTACTATCAAAGTACCGAAAGCTGGGATGAAGCGCCCCTCATCGTCAATGGCGCCTCGGACCTGTTCGTCAATGTGCTGGGTGATAAGGGCATTCATACCCGCTCGATCGTTGGTGTACATACCCTTCCCAGAGGGTTCAGCGTCGGGTTGTCTGCTTCGCTTACCCTTCGCAAGCCAGGAAGAGGCTGGGTTTGGCTTTAATCCTTCTGGCGAAGGTGCTTGAGATCCTCCGGGGTATCCAGGTCTACTTCTCCTTTTTCCAGGTGCTGTAGGATCACCTGGTCGGCATGTGCCGCCATGACCTTTCTGGCCCCGGCCTCATCGCCGATGGACATCAGCTCCCCAAAGTGTGCCTGAGGAAAAATGGCCGGTACACCCTGTATGCCCTTGTATTCAGAGGCCACGATGGAATGCCTGCTGTGTGCAAACTGATCCAACAGTCCGTCGATATGGGCTGTGGTCAAAAATGGCTGATCACAGACCGCTATCAATACCCCATCCAGCGCAGGCTGCGCTTCCAGGAGCCGGAGCATTCCAAACTTCAGGGAGTAGCCCATCCCCTTTTCCCAGTCTTCATTGATGCAAGTATCGGTAGCCATGTGCTCGATGACCGCCAAGTGCTCATGAGCCCGTGCGCCCAAGACCGTCATGGTATGGTTCAGATGCGAATGGAGAAGGGTTTTCAGGGTACGTCTGAGCAGGGGCTGGTGGTCAAACTCCACCAGCTGCTTTGACTGTCCTAAGCGGGAGGAAGCCCCTGCGGCCAGCAATAACCCACCAACGATCGGCTTATCCAATTTGCTGTTGGTCATCCTCTGAGTGGAGATACACCTGCTTGAAGACCTGATCGTCTACGCCCTGTCGTTTGTGGATCGGTCCTTTATGATACTTAAGAAATCCACCAGACCGTCCGGCAAACTTGGCCAGGACCTCAGATAATATAGAGAGGGCAATTTCATCGGCCGTTTCGGCACCAATGTCGAGTCCTATCGGGCTGTGAATTCTTTGGAGGTCTTGCTCAGTGAGGTTGATGTTGGCAGCCTCCAGGGCTGCAAAGAGTTTATCCGCACGCTTTTTTGGGCCCAGTATCCCAATGTAAGGCGCTTCAGACTTGACGATCTGCTTGAGTACTTCCAGGTCATAGTCATAGTTGTGCGACATCAGCACAATGGCCGTGTATGGACTCACCGTAATCTCCCGATTCACAAAGCCACGCTGACAGGAAACCAGCTGGTCGGCCATGGGAAAATGTACCGGTGCCAGGTGGGCAATGCATTCGTCACTGATGGTCACCCTCCAGCCGAGACTCTTGGCTAAATTGACCACTGGCTGGGCATCTGCACCAGCACCAAATATAAGCACCTCGATGGATGGCTCTACCACCTCGAAGAGCACCTCCAGCGTGCCTCCGTCCACCGGATAAGACCTGGTGGCTGATTTTCTGGAGGTAAGAATCGTTGGCAGATCCTCTCCTATGATGTCTGTGAGAGCGGCTGAGCAATAGTCAGCGTTCAGGCCCTCGTCATTCAAGAGCAACAGTCTTTCACCGGGGATAATATGATGATCATCAGAATGATAAACCAGCGCAGCTACACCCAGGCTGCTGAGGGTCAGTAACCCCCGAAGGTGATCCAGCGAATGCGACTCACCCGGGGCTGCTACTGGCTCCAGCAGCACATCCACCACGCCATTGCAGCCCAGCCCTATTCGCAATTCATTGTGGTCATCATCCATGGTATCATAAGTCACCAGCATAGGCTGCTGGCTCCGCATCACCTGCCGGGCCTTGCGCATGGCGTCACCTTCCAGGCAGCCACCACTGATACTTCCCACCCATTGGCCATTGTCCATGATGAGCATTCTCGCACCCGGATTGCGATAGGAAGATCCTGCCACCCGCACTACGGTGGCCAAAACCACTTTCCGAGCAGAAAAATCAATCTTTTCGTAGGCCTCGATGATGTGTTTAACCTCTTTCATATCAAATCATTTCTACAGTTCGTTCCTGTTGAGCTGCCGTGCTGAAAGGCTGATGGTAATAACGCTGCCTGGTCGCACGATACATGGCATTGGCCAGTGCACCGATGGCCGGAGGTAATGAAGGCTCACCCAGACCTGTGGGGCTAATGTCATTCTGCACAAAGAAGGTCTCGATTTCCAGCGGTGCTTCTGTATGTCGGATCAGGCGATAGTTGTGAAAATTGCTCTGCTCCGGTGCCCCATTGACGAAGCTCAACTCGCTATACATCGCATGGCCGATTCCGTCGATGATTCCTCCTTCGATCTGATTGAGGGCTCCTTCCAGGTTTACCACGATCCCACAGTCAACCGCACACCATACCTTTTTGATCTTGATCTGATCCTCTACTTTGATCAGGTCAATGACCTGAGCCACATAGGAGTTGTGACAAAAATAGGCCGCCACACCTCTCGATACGCCAGGCATCTCCGCTCCCCAGTTGGCCTTTTCTTTGACCAGCTTCAACACCCCTGCATAGCGTGCAGGTTCATAGTCATTCTTTTCTCCAATAGGTACATTGATGGCCCGTTCGAATAGCTTCAGTCGGAAGTCTATCGGGTCCTGACCGGCAGCCTCCGCCACCTCATCCAGAAAGGCCTGCTCCGCGCCCGCTGTGAAATTGGAGTTGGGTGCCCGCCATGCTCCGGTGGAAATATTGGAAGACACTGCAGTACCCACTGCCCGGTAATTCTCCACCGTCCCGGCAGGGAAGCGATTGGCAAAAATGGGGTTGCTGTCAATGCCCACTCCTTTTACTTCGTAGGCGATCAGCTCATTATTCGCATTTAGCCCGGCTTTGAACGTCATTCGGTAGGCCGGACGGTACGTGCCCTGTGAAATGTCATCTTCCCGGGTGTAGACCAGCTTCACCGGTGATTTGATTTTTTGGGAAATGACGGCAGCCTCCAGTCCAAAATGCCCATAGAGCCGGCGACCAAAACCACCACCCATGCGGGTCATTTTCACGTCTATGTTCTCTACTGGCATCCCCAGCAAACTGGAAATGGATTTTTCCATGTATTCGGGGGTCTGTATGGGCCCTACGAGCTCCGCGGTGTTTTCTGTCACATCCGCGAAGAAGTTCATCGGCTCCATGGTATTATGTGCCAGGAAAGGGGCTGTAAAAGTTCTTTCGATCACCTTAGCTGCCTTTGCAAAGGCCCGATCTGGCTGACCGTCGATGCGCCGGACATCCGCTTCAGTGGTGTTCTCCAGTGCTCGTGCGAGCTGATCTTGATGATCTTCGGTGTTTTCAAGCGGGGTCTCCTGCTCCCACTCAGCCACAATCGCTTTCTTGGCTTTCATCACCTCCCAGGTGCTGGTGCCCACCACGGCAATCAGCTCCGGAAAAGCATTGGTATCCGACCATTGCCGCTCCTGAGGGGCAGTATTGATGGTGAACACATCCCTGATCCCCGGCATGGCCCGGGCGGCCTTGTCATCTAAAGATTTCAGTTTCATACCAAAAGCCGGCGGATGCACAATCATGGCAATGAGCATGCCTTCACGGTGATAGTCCAAGCCGAAAAGCGGCTGACCTGTTATGATTTTCTTAGCGTCTACATTGCGTACCCTGCTACCCACCAGTTTGAAATCTGCCGTATTTTTGAGGGTCACTTCTTCGGGTACGGGAATAGAAACTGCGGCTCCGGCTACAGCTCCATAGGTCGTGGACTTGCCACTGCTCTTGTGGGTGATCACCCCTTTTTCTGCGGTGAGTTCGTTCACATCCACTTTCCATTCATTGGCAGCAGCCTCCATCAACATCCTCCTGGCGGTGGCTCCTGCCATGCGTAAGGGTTCCCAGCCTCGTCTGATGGACTGGCTGCCTCCAGCGATCTGGCCCTGATAAAGATCGGTGTTGAGTTTGGCCTGCTCCACCACCACGTTTTTCCAGTCCACATCCAGCTCTTCAGCCACAATCATGGGCATGGAAGTTTTTACGTTTTGACCGATTTCAGGATTGGGTGAGAAAATGGTCACCAATCCCGTATCGCCAATTTTGATAAAGCCATTGATGTCAAACCACTCCTCAGGAATGGCCAGGGCAGTTTCACTCTTGGGCATGCATCCGGATAACCAGCTAAATCCCAGCACCATGCCCCCACCTGCGGCGGCTGATACTTTCAGAAAGGATCTTCTATTGAATTGTGTTGTAATCAGTGTCATGGTAATGTCTTTAGCGATCAGTTCGTTTGTGCGGCCGTTTTGATGGCCGCTTTGATTCGGGTGTAGGTGCCACATCGGCAGATGTTGCCATTCATGGCTGCACCGATTTCCTCATCTGTAGGATTTGGATTTTGACTCAGCAGGGCGGCCGCATTCATGATCTGACCCGCCTGACAGTAGCCACACTGCGGCACATCCTTTTCTTCCCAGGCTAGTTGGAGGGGGTGATCGCCTTTTTCTGACAACCCTTCTATGGTGGTCACGGCCTTATCCCCAACTGCACTCACAGGCAGAGAGCATGATCTTACGGCATATCCGTCCATTAATACCGTACACGCGCCGCACTGGGCCATGCCGCACCCGTATTTGGTGCCTACCAGCCGCAGGTGATCCCGCAGCACCCAAAGCACCGGGGTATCAGGGTCTACTTCGACAGATTGACTACTGCCATTAATTTTTAGAGTGAATGAAGCCATTGAATTGATTTTGATTGTAGAGAAAACGTTCAATCCGAACTGGGTCAAAATGAGCCATTCCAGTTGGTAAGGAATTTATAAAATTTCTGTGATTTTATAACTACCTCTTTGGCTCAAAAAAGGCTGTTCACTTGGGGTTTTCTAAATATCGAACCCTGAAAAACATGTAACCTGTGGACCCAATGAGCCTCACTCCTTCCTCGTATACTTCGTCAGTTCGGCACTTGGTGCGATTACGGTACGATTATCCCACAAGTCAGGTGCGTTGGAATATTCCTTTCTGAAACGAACCACCGCAGGTTGCTTCACAATCTCAAATTCGTTCGCTTCAAGGGGTTTCCTATCCAGGATCAGCAGCTCCCAATCGCTATGTATCTCAAAAGTCAGAGAGGCCTCCAATTTGATTTCATTCAATTCTTTGTCTATCAAAAAGCGTTTTTGCTTTTTCATGATAGTAAAATCACGCGCTATAGAAGCCGTCTCATGCTGCTTTGCATGGATGTATTTCACAAAATACCCTTCCTTTCCTTTTTCGAAAATGACTCGTCCCTGCTTTGAATTCATCGAGTGGCCAAACCCCAACAAATGAATGTTTTCACTCGTCTTCCCTGGCGCATAAGCAAAATCCAACTGGAGGATGGCAAAGGATTCCGTAGAGACGTACAAGGTTCCTTCAAACAAGCCTCTTTCCCGAGGAGTAAACGCTACCTGATAGACCAATTCCCCATTGAAAACCGTCACCTCTTTCATCCTGTAATCGTAGCGGTTTGGTTTGGTGATAAACTCCCAATTATCACTCTTGAGACTACCATAGTCTTTGAGCAGGAAGGACACCTCACCATCGAGCTGAGTGGTAGGTACGCGGTAGTGCAAGGAGTCTGCGTGAGGTTCCAAAGCTCCTGTGTCCTCATCGGGGTTGGTATCGGCTTTCATGGCAAAAACACCAGTACGGAACTTGTAATAGATCTCCTGATTGCCTTTGCTCTTTTCAATGTCCTCAAAAAAAGCACCCAGCTTTTTCTCAAGGATGGCCTCAAGGTCCTGCATGGCGTCCTCCTCCAAAGAAATAGCCTCCACAGGTACCAGCTTGTGCTTGTCTTCATCGTTATAGAATGAGAGGACGGCATCCTGATACTCGGTGAATTCATCAGGAAGCATTTTCAATAACCCTTCGATAGTCGCTTTATCCATCCCCACAAAGTCTGAGTGCTTCACATGAATCTGGTTGTCTTCGGGGAAGGGCGTCCGCTCAAATTTGTGATAAAACATGCGCCGCATCTCTGACCGCTCAGGATGATTCTTTGGATAATTCTCCCGGACCTGCCCGATGATTTCCCGACCGGTCAACTGCCTGGAGTAAACGGTGACTGCATCGAGGTTGATCTCAACCGGTCGAAGGTAAACCAAGGGACTCTTCTCGAAATCCTGAACGGCTCTCTTGAAAGTCTCATACCCCATGTAGCTAAATAGAAGCGTGTCTGTACCCAAAATAGATTCGCTACTCAGAACGAAATACCCTTCTGAGTTGGATATGGTACCCAGCTGACTGTCCATCACCGATATGCTGGCAAATGGGAGCGGCAAGTGCGTCTCGGCATCCAGTACCTGGCCAGATATGGAATTTCCCAAAACCCTGGCAGCCAACAAACAAAGTAATACCGAAAGACAACAACGTTTCATCGAAGTAGTAAACATAAGAGGTCTCGTCAAATGGTGATCACGATCACGCGTTGAAACATATGCTTTTCTTCCCTCATCATCACATAAAGCTTCATACTTTACTTTGATTATTCTATTCTGGTAAATCTTCACAATAAAGGCCGTAGGGCCTGATGAGCGCATCAATGTCCGAATCAGACAGGGCGCTGTGACATTCTATTCTGAGGACATGGTCACAGTCCTCTCTATCTACCGTCCACCTTTCGATGACCGGATGGGAATCCAACGCCTTTGCCACCCGTCTTACTTTCTTCCTGGAGCATATGTTCGATTTGAGAATAAGGACGTTCATATTGTCTCTTTAGAGTTTTGAAAAGCTCTTTAGCTATTGGGAAGCCAAAAGATCACAGTCGCCATAAAAATGCCTCCGGCCATCAGGGCCGTTAGCACCACCAGACCAAGCGTCATGGTCTTCCGGCTGGGCGGTCCGCCCTTTTCTTTCACCCAAAAGTATAACTGTAGCAGCGCCACAGGAATGAGGGTATGACCAAAAGCCAGAAAAATATCAAATGGCCCATCAAAAGTATCGGTATGCCCTGGCGCACCCTGATGGATAAGTATCCAAAGGCCAAACCCCACCCTGAAGAACCACACGCCACTGACCACCAGATAAAGCCTGAGCGCCCAGTGTCTGTGTACATCCAGTTTGCCCATCATCGCAAAATACATGGTCATTACAGCACAAACCATAATCATCAGGGCATTCAGGGTATTTCCGGCTCCCATAACCGGACCACCCACGGCTCCTCTACCAAAAATCATGTACAGCCCCGATAGACTGATGACAATGGCAGTGACCACATACGCCCGGCCATTCCAGCGATGAAATCTGCGCATATGCGTTTGCACCCATGGTGTCAACTGTATAGGGCCTCCCAAAGTGATGATCGCCGCCAGCAGGAGGTGAATACCCAGGGCCACGTTGCCCATGGTATCACCCGTAATAATCCCGTGATAAAGAATCTCATTCCAGGCTGCTAAATCCCCCTTGATGGTGGCTCCCCCATAGAAATGGAGAATATGAAAAACAAATATGAGCTGGCCGGCAACCGCGAATAAAAACCACACTTTTGCCGACCCACTGAGTAACTTTGATGAATGATCACGCACCAACGTGGGTTGGGTAATCATACTCATAGTCCCAGGTGTTTAAACCCCTCAAAAACGAGAAAGGCCGGCCAAACCAGGGCTTTTAACACGCCCAATACCCCCGCCCAAAAGCTGGTAGCCTGTGTGATGAAGTAGACTGCTGCCCCCACGAAACCAAGGCCGTATAGGCAGCTGGGTGTTCCATGATTTTTCTGTATTTTATGATTCATAGTGCTCATGATGTGATATGTTTTAGTGTGAGTCAATCATTTGAAAATTTCACGCCCGAATGATGTACGCCTCCGGGCTTAGCGCTTTCTATCTTCCTGAGCTGGTTTTGTCAAACTCAATGATGTTGGCGCTCACGGTGACCGTGCGTTTGTAAAAGAATGGAGGCACGCCCCCAATATGTTCTTCTGAGACCATGTTCACCAGTGCACGGGACCCTGTAGTCAGGTCTGCATTGTTCATCAAGTCTGCGTAGGCATTGGCAAAGAGTTGTTTCTTTTTCATTCCTCCAAAAACCAGCACATACGACACGTCGGCACTACCTCGCACCTTGTCCACTACGCGGTAATTACCACTGGCCAGATGCACCTGAGTCGCATTTTGATTTTGATTGAGAATGAAGGCATTGCTCGCTCCGCAGGAGCTGAGAATCACCAAAAGGATAATTGGAATGGAAAGATTCATTAACTTTTTCATAGACGTATGTTTTAAAATTTGATTTACTATTTATTGATTTAGTGCGCTTTCATTGATGCTTTCGCCAGTTCTTCTGAGAGCTTTAAGCCCCTGCTGCTGACGGCTGAAGTGTTGAAGAAGCCGGTAACCGGAGTATCTTCATCACCCACCGGATAGATATTGGTGGAGGTATTCGCCAGAGGCATTGAAAACAACTCAGCAAAGCCACCGGGTCTCGCTATCTGAAAATAGAGCCCATAGAGAAAATCAAAGGCCAGGTGATCCAGCGAGTGAATCTCCACGTAGAGAGAATCTCCCACCTCGTATGGTGGCAGGAGCTCATTGGCTTTCTCAGGATGGGGATCGTATGGGTTCATAAAATCCTTGCGAATGGGAATGATAAACTCCTGGCCATCTACAGGTTGACCAGCCGAAAAGCCAGCATCATAAGCCATATTGAGTTCACCGGGATTGCCCAGAAAGGCCCCATTTTTCCATGCCTTGATCCAGTAGGCATCCCCCGCTCCTGCAGGATCTGAAGCCACAAACTCCGCAGTATAATACTCCTTTTTCACGATCATATCCTTGGGGTTGTAGTGGAAAATAATGGAGTCTATTGGCGGCACCCTGCCCATCAGTGAAAAGGCCTCAAACTCCTGATCATCTACGGTCACCGTGAGCTTGTACTGATGTCCTACCTTTCCGAACGGTTGGTCAGTGGGGTACCAAAAGTATGACTCAGCTTCCTCCTGAAATTCATAGATTTCACCCGAATTAAGATCTTCTATCACCACATGAGCATCCGGGATCTTCTTAGGAATGGACTGGTCAAAATAGGGCTGAGACCTGGTAATTCTTATTTTCTGAGGTTCCATTTTTTGATTGACCCAGGCATCCACTACAATGATTTCGGCCGGAGCATTGAGCTTCGGAGTGATTTCGGTTTCGCAGGCAAAAGCGAAAACCGTGGCGAGAGTAAGGAATATATTTTTCATAATGAGTATATGGTTTTGTGTGAACCGACGCACCCTGTTTTTTTAGTAGTCATTTGATCAAAATTTGAAATTGTAAGAAATGGCAGGAATCAACGTACCGAGCATGGAGAGCTGGTTGGCGGAAGTAGCTATGGGCTGCTCCGCTGATTGGCGTTCACGGCCCTGAGAAAAGTAAATGCTGAATGGGTTCTTGCGCGCATAGACATTGTACACGGAAACCACCAGATTATCCTCACCAGAACGGCCCTTCTTACCTCTCCACACATTATTGATGGTTATGGCCAGGTCCAGTCGGTGGTAGGCCGGAATACGGAAGTTGTTACGCTTGTTGCCATCGATGTACGGAATCACATACTCCTGAATCATGATCCTGTCTGTAGGAAAGGTCGTTGGTGTGCCCGAAATGAAACTGAAATTTGAGGAGAATGATACTTTCTTACTCAAGTCATAAAAAGCCGCCACTTTGAGGTTATGTCGCTGATCAAACTTGGTCGGATACCAGCTTCCCACCCGGTCTTTGCGATAGCCATAGTTGATGCCATCCACTTTCAGTTCTGATTTACCAAGCGTATAGCTCACCCAGCCCGTCAGCTTTCCGGTATTCTTTTTGGCATATAGCTCCAGTCCGTAAGCCCTGCCCCTGCCAGAAAGTAACTGCGATTCCAGAAACTCATTGATGAAAAGATCGGCTCCATCAATGTAGTCTACCTGGTTGTGACTCCACTTGTAATAGACCTCTGCGGAGGTTTCATAGGCATTGGACTGAAAATTTCTGAAATACCCAAGTGCCACCTGATCACCCTGCTGTGGGCGGGTATTATTGCTGGAGGGCTGCCAGATATCTATGGGGGTAGCTGCCGTGGTATTCGAGATCAGGTGTATGTACTGATTCATCCTGTTATAGCTACCCTTGACGGAGGTCACTTTAGAAAGCTGGTACCTGAATGAAGCCCGGGGCTCGAGGTTACCAAAAGTTTTGATGCTTTCCCAATCGCCCTTTTCTTCCACAGAAATCAGGGGCCTTTCCATCCCCGGGAGGGTATCGCCATATTGATAAGCGGTACCGCCCATATAGTCAAATCTGCTGAAACGCAACCCGTATTGGAGTGTCAGACGATCCGTGAGCTGCTGGTCGTTTCCCAAATAAAGGGAGGTCTCCAGGGCTTTGCGGTGGTCCAGGCTGATGTCTGCAGTCACTCCATCACTCACGGTGATGGCATTGGCTGGCTCAAACTGGTAGAGAATGGCTTCCCCTCCGAACGTGAGCTCATTGCCCGCATTGATAAACCAGGTAAATTCCGGTTTGAAATTATAGGTGCTGATCTCGGACTTCCAGTCATACTTATCCAGCTCACTTTCTCCCAGCTGAAAACCATAGTCGTAGTTGCTATAAAACGCCGTGATGTTTGAGAAGAGTTTGCTCCCATACAGGTGATTCCACCGGACTGTGGCTGTTCGATTTCCCCAGTCAAACCCCTGAAATTCATCCAACCGAAATACATCTCTGCCAAAATACCCTGACACGTAAACCCTGTTTTTCTCATTGATATTGAAGTTGGTCTTCGCAGTGAGGTCATAAAAATACAATCCGGTATCGTCCTCCAGAGCATCAGTGAAAGTTCTGGCCACCACATCTGCATACGAACGCCGGGCAGCGATGATGAAAGAAGACTTGTCCTTCTTAAGCGGCCCTTCCACCGCGAGGCGACTGAAAACAGTGCCAATACCGCCAGTCACATCATAGGTCTTGTTGTTACCTTCTTTCATGCGGATATCCAGTATGGATGAAAGGCGACCTCCATATTTGGCGGGAATACCTCCTTTGTACAGCTTCACATCCTTGACCGCATCTGGATTGAATACCGAGAAAAAGCCAAACATGTGCGATGACTGATACACTGGAGCTTCATCCAGCAGCACCAGGTTTTGGCCCACACTTCCTCCCCTTACATTGAATCCAGATGCACCCTCGCCGACCGTGGATACTCCGGGAAGCAACTGAATACTTTTGATGATATCCACTTCTCCCGCAAATGCAGGCATCTTTTCTATGGATTTAATATCCATCACCGCAGTACTCATTTCAATGCTTTGTACATTCTCATCTAAAGCCTCACCAGTCACCACCACCGCCTCCAGCTGTGCCTCTCCTGCATAAAGCTCCAGGTTCAGTCGGAGATCCCCGGTCAGTTCTATCTCTTTGTGTATATCCGTATAGCCCATGTACCTGAAACTGACATGATAGGTTCCTTTAGGTAATGTTAGGGCGTAGAATCCGTAGGCATTGGAAACAGCTCCGTTAGCGATTTCACTCACGTATGCGGTTGCCCCTATCAGCGCCTCGCCATTGCTGGCATCTTTGATATAACCACTAATGGTGTGCTGTGGCTGAGCTGAGCCGATTGCGCTACTGACAAGACATAGTAATCCCAGTATCGCGCTGAGTCGATTTTTTTTCATCATCGTTAATTGTTTAGAACGCACCGGGCAAACCTCCCCTGATCAATAGTGATGTATCCTACTGTGAAGCAAGCCCAGTGGCATGGTGGTGTTTAAATGGTTAGTTTACTTTTTCCTTTGTTATATGGTTTACTGTTGAATCATTTTGACAGTTTGATCTGGCTGTCCCCAGACACCTCAAAAGAGGTATAATCGAATACATTTTCGTAACCCGAAAAGGTGCTACCCCCTTCGAGTACAACCCTCAGCGTATCTGAGTCAAAATCCGCATAATTTATCATGGCGCCACCCGATGCCCTGATGGTACGCAATCTGGGAACCGTGATCTTGACATGAATAGTATCTGAGGACTCCCCATTGTTAGCCGTTTTCAGGTAAAGAGTGCCGTCTACATTTTCCAACACAGGATTCAAGCCCTCCGCATGTCCGGTTTGAAGGAGTACCCGCTGCTCCAGGCCAAACCTGATTTTCGCGTTCCATTTGCCTGAAAAATCCACCTGATCAAAACCCTCAACTGCCACTGGAGCGAAAGGACTTCTTGCCTGAATATCACTGACCACCGCCATAGTCTCCTTACGGAAACTAATAAGGCTCACTATCAGTAACCCTCCGAAGATTCCGGCAACGATCAGCAGTATTTTCTTACTTGTTTTCATGGTTTCGGTTTTCAGGTACTGGATTTAAATTGCTGATAATACTCGTGAATGTCCTCCATATTCAGATTGAGAAGTTCCATGGTTTTAAAAAGCCCTGGTAACTCCTGGCTTACAAAATCAGATTTTCTGAGTGCTTTTGTCTTTTCAAAACCATCTTCACAGACAAAGTATCCTATCCCCCGTTTGTTAAAAATGATTCCTTTTTCCTGCAAATAATTGAATGTTCTCATGACTGTATTTGGGTTCACTTCAGTGTTTACCGCCATCTCACGCACGGAAGGGATCCGGTCTCCGGCATTCCACTTCCCCAGTAAGATATTCTCGCAAAAAAGGTCTGCTATTTGCAGATAGATTGCCTGATTGTCTTTAAAGTCCATGCTACGCCTCCTGCCCCTTTAAACCCAGATAAGTAATGACCCAGCTCAACGGTGCCAGGATCCACCAAAAAAGCCATTTGATAATGGCCCATATAGGCTGCTCCGCTATGACATCTATCAGCTCACAATCCACACCGGAGCATTCGTGCTCTGATAGGAAAGGCTCCCGCAACATGAAGTAAACAACCGTGCCGCAGATCACTGCCAGCACAATGAACACACTTACTGTTTTTGGGAAAACATACCCCCTAAAATGCGCAGCTCCTACCAGAAAGATTCCCTGCAGCACAAAATAGCATTTCATGGTGGTGATCGTAAATGCGCTCAGAGGATCAAAAGCATAAAACGTAACCCTACTGAATAATAGCTGTCCCAGGTAATTGGCCACCCAGGTATAGGCGGTGTAAGTGAGTGTAAACAGTACTATCCATACAATGGAAGTCAAAAACCACATGGACAAAAACCGCTCAAGCGTAGAGACCGGAAGGTTGAGATAGGTATATCTCCTCAGTGTACTACCAAGATCACTATAGGCAAGGCTACTCAAAATGAATCCACCCAAAATGAGCGTGTAAGCATAACCTTCTGAGTGATCGAAGACTTTCATATCTGGCTCTGTGACAATAGCCAGTAACATGCCCACAAAAAACAACAAGCCAAAAGCGATCAGAAAGGTCATGAATACACCTTTCCTACTCCTGAACAGTTCCAGTTTGAGCAACGACCAAAATCTTGAAAAGTCAAAAAAGTTCTTTGTGTTCATGGCTCAGTTCTGGAATATGTCACGGATTTTCTCTTTGCTACTCACTACGGCATTGAACAGAAGTTCCAGACTCAAATGAGTTTCCTCCTCTGATCCGCGCTCCTTTACCACAATATGCCCACCAAAATTGGATTCTGAATAGATCAGTCCTTTCTCCTCAGGTGGATTGGCTTGTCTGGTAAACGTGAGCTTGTCCGACACACTGGCATAATCCTGAAAGAAAACCACCTGGCCTTCATCCAGAATAATGATCGGATCAATCAGATTCTCCATATCACGAACCTGATGTGTAGAGATCATAAAGCTGCGCTCCTCATGAATCGCATTGGCTACCACCTTTCTAAACTGACTCTTCGACGGGATGTCCAGACCATTGGTAGGCTCATCCAAAATCAAGAGTTTACAATCTGTGGCCAAACCAAACGACAGGAGAAATTTCTTCTTTTGCCCGTAAGACAATGCTGAAAGTTTCTGGTCTTGTGTGAGCTGAAATTCGGAAAGATATCCCTCAAACCGCTCCTGATCAAATCTGGGGTAAAAGGGACTATACATCTTCACAAACCGATCGATGCGAATGGAAGGCAGGTAAAACTCCTCTGCCACCAGATAGATCTCCCGCAAAAACTCAGGATACCGGTCTTTGGGTTGAAAACCCGCTACCTCAATCTGCCCCTGAGTTGGATACAGTAGCCCGGCAATCATTTTGATCAGGGTGGATTTGCCCGCTCCGTTTTTTCCAAGAAGCCCATAAATATTGCCCGGAGGCAAAACAAGGTTCACTTGCTCAAAAAGCGGTTTTTGCTTACTGTAACCAAATGAAAGTTGATCAATCTGTATCATGCTTTTGCGTTAAGCTAGTGTACTATGCAACTAACACACTGCAACAGTAAGAATAAACGGACATAAAAGCAAATGGTTTAGATTTTTTAAGTTTCTAACAAAATCTCTCCTCAAACCCCTCAAAAGCTCATTTTGAACTATCTCCAGCCATACTGATTCTTTGTTTGATGTAGTAAGCAGCTACCCCCAGCAGCGCAAAAAGCAGTCCACCAAGCACCATTTGATACCCTGTAGAAGCCAGTATCACACACCACATAGCAATGGCGATATACACCGGCCATGGATAAAAGGGCATTTTATAAGGAAAGTCTTTGCGCTTTTGTCTCAGCATCAGCAGACCCACAGCCTGACCAATGAACTGCACAAGAATACGCATGGCCAATATGGCGCTGATCACCTCGCTCAGCTTAAAGATGAGGCTAAATACGAAAGCGATACCCCCTAAAAACAGTACCGACACGTATGGGAAGTTGCCCTTCGGGTGCAACTTGGCAAAGGGTTTGAAAAAGGCACCATCCACGGCCGCTGCATATGGGATGCGGCTGTACCCGAGCGTGGCAGAGAATACAGAAGAAAACGCCACCAGCAGAATGAGCACCGTCACTATTTTACCCGCCATGGGTCCCATGAGCTGCTCCATAAATAAGCTGATAACAAACTCACTCTCTTTGGCGATTTGCCACGGAATCACACTCACCACACTCACATTCATCAACATGTAGAGCGCAAAAATGCCACCAATAGAAAGGAACATACTCCTTGGGATGTTCTTGGTGGGATTGACAATCTCCCCACCCAAATGACACACATTGTAATAGCCCAGGTAGCTGTACACACTCTTGACAGAAGCAAAACCGATAGAAGCTACAAAGGCGTAATTGAAGTTGAGGTCTTTATTGATGTCTATCAAAGGCTGAAGGAAATTGCCATGAGCCACGCCACCACCGATGATCCATAGAATGGTGCCCAACACGGCTACCCACAGCACTACGCTGATCCGGCCTATGACTTCAATCCTGCGAAAGAGCATGATCACAATGCAAATGACCAGGCCCCCACTCACTACTTTGGACCCAACAGGGCCGAGCGGCAGCAGGTAAGAAAAGTAGGAAGCAAAACCAATGGCCGCTGAAGCGATGACCAAAGGTGCTTGTATCATGGTCTGCCAGACAAACAGAAAGCTCATCAATCCTCCAGATTTACTCTTACCGAAAGTCTCTTTTAGAAAATTGTAAGAGCCCCCGGCCCTGGGATACGCTGCCCCAAGCTCACTCCACACCATGGCGTCTATGAAAGACAAAGCCGCTCCCGCCATCCAGGCGTACAGAAAATATGGGCCGTTCATCAAACTGATGACCATCGGAAGGGTGATGAAAGGGCCAATGCCCACCATATCGATCATATTGATGGCAGTGGCTTGTAGCAGACTCAGGCGTCTTTCCTGTACAGGTTCAGGCATTTGTGAGATAAGTGTGGTTGACCATAGGTTAGCACTCTTTTACGAGTTGACGGCCCTATTTAATCAAATTATCCCTGAATAGAAAGCGGCTTCACCATGACATCTATGACAGACCGGCTATTTTTTGGATGGACTTGCCCATTTTGTCAACCAGCATACCGGGGATTTCTATTCCTTGATAATCTTAACCACCGAGCGGCTCTCCTGCTGCTCCACTACCACCAGGTATATTCCCTTAGGGAGTGATGAAATGTTAAGGGTTGTTCCTTCCCCTTTGGACTTTTGCTCCAGCATGAGGCGTCCCTCCTGGTTGTAAACACTGGTGCGTGCGCCGGAAATACTGTCTGGATTTCTAAATCTGATCTTCAGGATATCTGAGGTGGGAGACGGAAACACCGACACTGTGCCGGTCTCTGGTCTTGCTGCCAAAACACCCCTTATCACCACATCGTCCACCACATGAAAAGTTTGAGTGGTAATGGCTCCACATTCATTGGTAAAGGTGGCGGTGGCGGTACCCAATCCATTCAGGGGTACTGTCCGCTCCGTATCTGATCCATCAGCCGCGCCGGCAGTGCCATACCCACTCCATTTCCAGGTACCCGCGTCATCCGTATCTACCCTGAAAGTGATGCTGCCACTTCCATCATCCACCCCGATTTTATTGGTTTCATACCAATCGGCTAATTCGCCTGGTCGTATAGAGGCTGTAATTTTGGAAGGAGCGCATTCTGCATCCCAGCCATAGTCATTTTTGATATCCGGAAGCTCATCCAGCGTAATGACCAGGTGACTCTGATAGGTATTACGTAGGTAGTTCTCATCTACTCCTGTAAGCCAGTCGGTATGCCAGATCATCCACCACGACCACATGGCCCCCGTGCGGATACAATCTTCCGGGTCGGGTGGATTGCCCGTTTCATGAAAAGTGACGGGGTAGTTGTTGCCACCTACCGATTCCAGCACATCGTTGAACATGGTGAGGTGTGCGTCGGTGGTATTATCATAGGTATCAGCCCCAGCGATATCTACATACTCGTCCCCAGGAAACCAGGCGCCATTGGGATCACCGGTATAGCAGAGCACCCATATCAGGTTGTTAAGCTCCCGCTCGTGTACCAGATAGTCATACATGGTAATCCATATCCGCTTAAACTGTGACGAACCTCCTTTGCTCCACCAAAACCAGTTACCGTTGAGCTCATGCAGTGGTCGCCAGAGCACTGGCACATTGGCATCTTCCAACTTTTGCAGCCAGTCCCCTATTCGCTTGAGGTCTCCCCAAAAATCCTCATATTCAGGAGTGCCCTCTATGAAGCATTGATCAATATCTATCGTTGCTTTACTGTTCTCATACCCTTCTCCTACTCCCGGTGCTCCCCAGTGCCACATCATGGTAGAGATACCACCATCATTCCAATAATTTATAGCTCTTTGGTTTTCAAGGGCATTGGACGGCTCATTGATGTAATCAAAGCCGGCGATCGCCGGCTTCAGGCCCGTAGCATTCTGCACGTAATCAATCTCGTTGATCCCCCAGGGAGCCCACATCTGACCAGACAAAGTCTTTTTGCCAAACATATCCTGTATATACCTGTAAAGTGCAACCGCCTCTGGTGAGGGATTGGGCGTACTGAGCACATCTGACACCTCAAAATCCTTGAGATCTATGGTGTGATTCAGTCTGGACGATCCACTGACCTTCTCAATCTGATTGTGCTGTACCTCTACTCCTGATATGGATAAGACAGGGGTATCCTGTGCGTAAGCACTTGCAATTAGAATAAGTGATAAGAACGCCAGTGAATATTTCATGCTTCAAAAGTTTAACTGTGAATGTAAAATACGCATGACAATTTTGCCATTTCCGGATGGCGTACTTCTCTCAAATAGACAAATGCAACACCTGATATGCTCAAAGCATACTCACTTCATCTGAAATCATCACACCTCACCGGCAGCCAATGGTCACTTGACGTGTATCAACAACCACTCACCGAGAAGCCAGCATTCAATAATCCTTGATTCATCAATTTTATAAGGGTATTGCAACGGCACCAGGAGTATGGACCGCTTATTGCTTCACCTGCTCCATCGCCTTTAGCGAACAAATAGAACTTAAACCAAATAGTCATATGCTACAGATTTCTTACCAAACAAGTACCTCCCGACTTCAGCTTGAACTAAGATGCCTGCAAATGGAAATGTTAAAAAAGCGGCAGGAAAGAAGATTTGAAGACATAGAGCAATTAGAAACCAAAGTGGATAGAATCCACAATGAACTCATGCGGCTGAGGCAGTTTGTTGAGTATTGACTACTCTTTAATAAACCTACGTACAGCCCCAGAGGAACGAATAAAATAGATTCCGTTTGGCAACGTACTAACATCCAGTTCTATCCGCGCTGGCTCATGATTCAGCATTTCTATTAAGTACGTAACATCGCGTCCGGCCGGATCAAACACTGAAAAGCCATCCATACCATTGATGTTGCCAGAAAGAGTAAGGGTGTTTACTGCAGGGACAGGATAAACCTTAAAAGCAGGCAGCCCCAGGTACTCAGCCATCACTACAATACTCTGTGAGTAGGTAAACTTCCCATCATAATCTGTCTGCTTCAGTCTGTAATACGCAAAATCTATCGGCTGCCAATCAGACCAGACATAAGTAAGCAACTGGTCACTGTCACCGGCACCTTGTATACTATCCAGTATCACCCACTCAGCATTCCTTCCTTTTCGCTCCATCGTGAAGTAATCATTGTCATGTTCGGAAACAGTCACCCACTTAAGGTCCACTCTGTTGGTGATAAATTGTCCCTCAAAACTCAGCAGCTCAATAGGTAATATTGTTTTTTCATCGGTACTTCCAATGGTGAACCATTGGCCAGCACTAAAATCGATATTCTCAAAAGTGGCAATCGAATCTGTATAAGACGAAACCGGATAGAGTGTGGCATTCTCAAAATCTCCATCATCACTATCAACGAGCAGTCTGAGGTGGCTACCGCTTTCTACCTCATAGCCCGTCAGATCAAAACTTACAGAAACAGTACCTACCTCTCCCGTCTCATCCACCCGCCAGGTTCTGTGCATGGCATTGTCGATCCCGGCAGGCGGATCTGTCCAGGCAATGAACCGCGGGCCATACATGGGATCAGCGTTATCGTGCCCCCACAAGAGGTAATCGCCATCATCGAGGCTCGAGGGAGAATAGATTCTGACAATGGCAGGGCCCTGAGCATCCTGATGAAAACTGGATATCGTTTCCCTCCCAATACCAGCCACATAGTGCTCATAAGTTCCCGGAGTATCATAGGCGTATCGGTCGTTCGAAATGGTAATTCCATACTTAGCTGACAGATAATTATCTACAATGATCCTCTGCGCGGTATTCAAACCGAAATTGTAAATGGCCAACTCGGAAATATATCCTTTCAGCCCAGCTGAGGCTATGGACTGATGTCGTCCGATTCTGGTAGCTGCCGGGGTGAGGTCTCCATCACTGTCACTCAGGGTGCTTTCCAGGGTACTATTGAGGTAAATCTGATAATTACTTCCACGGTTTCTCATATAATCTACCATCTGAAAGGCAGATGTATTAATGTTTGTGGTGGTCACTGGGCCACCCAACCCTCCACCGGAATTATCCCTTTTCTGAAAACCATATTTGTTGGTGTTAGCTACTTTCAGACTAGCAAGCTCATTAGTATCTACCGTTCTATCAATGATGTAGTCGCCAGAGCCATCTGATGTGGAGCCCGACGCATAGGAAGTGGCTTCTACTACAACGAAATAAGTAAACCCTCCATCTCCGGCAATACCTGGCGACCCTGCATCTATATAGGTGTCCCCCGTAAAGTTCATAGCGGGCTGTGTGTTGACAATATTGGTGCGATAGATGGGCTGATTAGCGGGTGCTGCCTGATTTGCGTGATTGGCATTACCCGATAGGTCTTGCCATTGTTGCACTCCGTTGCCATCTGTAGCCATGGTGCTCCCGGCATCAGCGAATACACCCGTATCCGCCTTCAGCCAAAGCTTGTTGGTGCTGGCATCTCCCACACCTCCCGGACCAGTGTATCCGAAAAACTCATCATCCAAAATAGTATAAGTGTGAACGGTATTTGTACCCAGAGATGCATTCACAGGTGAAGAGATGGTGATCACGATGGTTTCCCGCAGCTCAAGAACAGCATCATCCACCACAGTAGCGGTGAGGTTGCCGGAAGCACTCCCTGCAGGTATGGTAAACGTGCCACTACTCAACGTATAATCAGTGCCCGAGCCCGTGGCTGTACCAGACACGGCATAACTCACCGTCGAATTTAGACCAGATATTGCATCCAGATCTATCTGAAAATTAACGGAGCTGACAGCTTCCGATCCGCTTGAAGTAGCTGTCGTAAACTGAATGACCGGAGAAGAGTCGTTATCATTGATGGTGTAGGTATACACAATGAACCCCGTACCTCCCAAAGGAGCTACCCCATCCAGGTTGCAATTAACAGGGTTGGATAGGGTAATAATGATGGTCTCATTATTTTCATACAGCGCATCATCATTGATTGTAATATTGAACGATCCGGATGAGCCTCCTGCTGCGATAGTAACCGTGCCGGCTGCTAGTGTGAAGTCCGTCCCCCCGCCAGTGGCAGTTCCTCCCGTCACACTATAATCCACGGAAGTAGGATTCACGCCATCGATGTTGTTGATGGAGATGGATACAGATACTCCTGTCACACTTTCAGCACCACTGGACGATGAGGCATCCAAATAAATTTTTCTGGAGTTATCATCATCAAAAATGGTATAGGTGTGCGAAACAATACTCCCCAAGGTGATTCCTGATGAAGGATTGCTCAATGTGATGTCAAAATCCTCACTATCCTCTACCGTGACGTCATTGGTGATGCTGATGGTATAGCTACCCGATGAAGTCCCTGATAGTATCGTAGCAGTACCTCCGGTCACAGAAGTATAGTCGCTCCCTGCTGCGGCTGAACCATCCGAAGTATCATAATCCACTGTCCTATCAGTTGCAGTAATAAAATTCAGCTCCACTTCTACCACCGCATCGTTTGGCTCAAAATCACTGGATGTACTGAGTGTATGCTGAACCAGAGGTTCTATAGCAGCTATCGCCACATGATCACCATCACTAATGGCTAAAGCATTTACGGTGTACTCCGTACCAGATGAAAAGGTAAGCTCATATACACTCGCTCCACTACTGAAGTCTCCATCTGAGTCTACCATCAGTGCATATAGGGTGTGATCAACAGGTAAAGATGGCAGTGTAGCGACATCCACTGTTACGTCCACTGTTCCCACATCCCCTGTCTCATCCAGGCGCCATTCCCGGGAGAGTCTCTGAATTCCTGACTTATCCGAAGGAGTCTCTGTGGAGGTCCATGTGGAGGTCACATCAGTATTGTCATGCCCAAAAAGAAGATAATCAAGATCACCCAAAGCGCTGGCTCCCGATATTCGCAGTATTCCCCCAGACATGGCCGCTGTGTGTGTGTTGCTGGCGTTCTCACGTCCAATCCCGGCTACTTCATGGCCATGATTGCTGTCATATGCATATTTATCATTCGCTATGGTCAAGCTGTATTTAGCCGCGAGATAAGTGTTGATGATATTGAGCTGAGCAGTATTCAAGTGAGTATTGTAGATGATCAGCTCAGAGATGTACCCTTTTACACCATTATTGGCAGTATTGAAATGCCTACCTATACGTGGTACAGGCGGAGTGAGGTCGCCATCTGCATCCGCTACAGAAGCGTCGAGGGATCCGTCGAGATACAATTGATAGGAAGTCCCTCTTTGACGTTGATAGTCTATCACATGAAAATTGGTAGTATTCACAGCAGTGGCGCTTACCGGCCCACCTAGTCCACCCCCGGCGTTCGTCCTTTTCTGAAAACCATATTTATTGGTATTGGTAATTTTCAAGCCTGCAAGCTCATTGGTAGCTGGTGTCCGGTCAATCAAGTAATCACCTGCTCCGTCAGACATTCCTCCTGCAGTATAACTGGTATCCTTAAATACAATCACATAAGAAAAGCCTCCTGTACCAGCTATCCCTAATGCTCCCGGATCGATGTAAGTGTTACCGGTAAATCTGAGTGCCGGCTGTCCATTGATGACATTCGTTGCATAAACGGGCCTGTTTCCTAAGGTAGCCTGCGAGGCATTGTTATTATTACCGGAGTGATCATTCCATTGTCTTACAGCCACTCCATCAGTAGCCACAGTGACGCCCGCATCACTATATACATTCCCGTCGGCTTTGAGCCAAAGTCTGTTGGTTGTGGTATTACCCACACCTCCAGGTCCTGTCTGGGCAAGGCCTAGGTGTGTGCCAAGCCAGAATATGACTAGTAAAATTTTATAGGGTTTCGGAATCAAATGACTGGTTCTATCTGGTTGAGTAAGCTAATATCTGTTCGGTGATTTATAAGACAACTATTCGACAGGAAAGTGGATATTTGGGACGAAAAGACTCATTAACAAAGTGATCATTTTTTTTGAGTCAGCCCTGCAAACGACTGGCGGCAGCCAGGAGAATGGTATCTTCTATTTCGCGGGCATCAAAGGGCTTGGTGAAGCATTTCAAAATCAGGTTATCGGATAGGGCCTGCTGAATGTCATCATCATAGCCATACCCTGTGAGGATGCAATAAAAGATTTTACTATACCTGGCTTTGGCAATTTTGATAAACTCCAGACCATTCATTACCGGCATTCTCATATCACTGATCACCACGATGATCTGATTGTGATGCTCCTCCAGTTCATCCAAAGCCTCCATGGCAGAAATAGAAGTAATCACTTCAAATTTCCGATTAAAGTTAGCCTTGAAGACAAAGAGGTTATCTTTTTCATCATCTACATATAAGACCGTTATGTTTTTATGATCAACCATCCTTATGTAAATCTAAGGATTTGAAAACGTGATCGTGAATTTTGACCCTTTTTTTAGCTCAGACTCCACTTGAACCTCTCCATTCAACTCCTTGATGAGGGTATAGGTAATGAAGAGCCCCAGGCCTGTTCCGGCCCCAGGGGCTTTAGTCGTAAAAAACGGATCCCCTATTCTGGAAAGGTTCTCCTCAGCAATCCCCTCTCCATCATCCTCAAAAGTCACAACGATCCCATGTTCTTGCCTGGCTGTTCGAATCACTATGTGCCCCTGCTCCTGAATGGACTGCTCAGCATTTGCCAGAATATTCAAAAAAGCCTGATGCAATTTGCCCTCGTTGCCAATGACAACCAGTTCCTCTGATGCATAGTCCTTCACTATTTGCACTTTATGCTTGAGGTTCGACTGGAGCATTACCACACAGTGATCAATGATGTCATGGATCACACAACGTTCCTCCATGCTTTTCACCTGTCTGCTGAAATGTGTGAGGCTCTTCACTATTTCACTTGCTCTGTTCACCCCATCATCGATGATTTCCAGAAATGGCTTGAGCAGTTCTTCATCATATTCCGGGAGCTCCTTCAACTCCTGTACCAGACCAGAGCATCCATTTTTGATAAAATTCAGTGGGTTGTTGATCTCATGACCAATGCCAGCCGCCAGTATCCCCAATGAGGCCATTTTCTCAGCCTGAATCAGCTGAGACTGTGTTGATTTCAATTCTTTCAGGGCTTGTTCCAACTCACTATTCCCTTTTACAAGCGCCTCATTCTTCACCTTCAGCTCCCGGGTTCTTTCGGCCACCACGTGCTCCAGATTTTCCGTATAGCGCTCCAGCTGATACTCTACCAGCTTTCGCTCGGTAATGTCGAGCAAAACACCCTCAATCAGCCGCAGCTCATCGCCTTCATAGATTCCCTGCCCGTACTCATCCACCCAGACCCAATCTTCGGAATGTTTGTTTTTCAACCTGTAGGTAATGTGGAAAGGCTCCTTGTGTTCCAATGCCGAATCTACTTTCGCAAAAATCGTTTCCTTATCATCGGGGTGATAAAGGTCCACAAAGCTGATCTGATTTTGAATAAATTCATCAGGTGTATACCCGGTCAGGTTCATCACTTCCAGGTTGAGGTATAGCATGCTGTAGGTCTCATCATTTCGGCACAGGTAAACGACCCCTGGAATATTGTTTGCGATAGCCCTAAACCGTTGATCACTCTCTCTTAGTCTGATCTCGGCTTCTTTCAAGTCGTTGATGTCCCTAGATACAGTGATCAATGAGCTGATTCCTCCCATGTCATTTTTGATCACCTCTGTATAAGTGTCCAGCCAAATATAGGTGCCATTTTTGTGCAGAAAGCGATACTGAACCCGGTGAGGCTGAAGGCCCTTCAACGCCAGGTCATGGGAGGTTTTCACCACATGCGCTATATCATCAGGATGAAAATAGGTGTAGGGATCCTTCCCTATCAACTCCTCAGGCTCATAGCCAAGAAGTTTGTGCACTGATGGGGACACAAACTTATAAGTACCCCCCGGATCGTGGGTACAGATCAGTTCTCTGCTGACCTCCAGCAGATACTTATGTCGTGCCGCGTCTTCCTGTGAGGTCAAATCTACCCGATGCTTTTCATGTGACGATTCGGTATGCTCCCTTGCTCCGATGTACTGGCCGTCCATGTAAAATGCTGTTTTTTGTTGAACCAGAAAAACCTCTCCGGGTGCTATCAATTGCCGCTCCCCTAGAGATTTTGCTTTCAAAAACTGAAGCGAATCAATGAAAGAATTAAGTGATTTAAGATCCTCTTTTTTTATTCCATAAATAATAAAAGACTGATCTGGTTGATGATTGGATAAGAGATCAAAAACCCTGGCTAATGGCTGCAACTCAGCATTAATCAAAGAAATATTCATACTGCCTGGATGGTTTGGCTGATAAATTACCCATTTATTATCAAAAGGCACTTCCAAAATAGTAGGAGTTGGTGAAACTTCGACCACCAGTAACCAACTGTCTCCAAACGACATGATATGACAGATGAATGGATTCACCCGGTCAACTGGTCGGGAAGGGAAAAGCCTTAAAAAATGAAATGGGGTGACATATGAAGTAAATTTGAAGTAGTGCCACCGCAGGGTTTTCCTTCAGGAATTAAGATAAAATTTTGTAATATGCGCATTAGACAACACTTTTTTGACCAGCAGCCTATAAGTGGTGAACCAACGATTATGTATGCTTTTATGGGGGCTCATCTGTGGCCAGATCGCCTACGGCCAGATAGGAAATAAGGGTGTACCCAACATCCGCAATTTCACTTATGATGAATACCAGGCCGGTGCCCAAAACTGGAGCATCCTTCAGGATGATCAGGGAAGGATGCTCTTCGGCAATAACTACGGCCTGCTGGAATACAATGGCAGAGACTGGAGTCTGATTACACAACCCACCAACAAGACCGTAGTCTGGTCTATTTACAAAGGAAGGGACAGCACCATCTATATAGGAGCACAAAACGAGTTTGGCTACCTCAAAATCAACAATGCCGGTCAGAAACGTTACATTTCCCTGCTCTCCAAGGTTCCTGAAGACTCAAGAGAGTTTAGCGACATCTGGGCCATTCTGGAGACATCCTCCGGCATTCACTTTCATGCCAGAGGTGCCGTCTATATCTACAAGGATGACACCATCAATGTGATAAAAACTCCAATGATTGACGGGTTTTCCAAGATTGGCGATTCTATTCTGGTGCAAGATCGCTCATTTAACATTTATGTAGTAAAACCGACCGGACTCCGCAAGGTCATCAGCGGTGCAGATGTACAGGGCACCGTCCTCAGAATCTTTGACAATCATCATGGCGGCCTGCAACTCGTGACCCAGCACCACGGCATTCTCACCTTTGAGAATGGTAAAATAGTGCCTGAAAAACACATCAGTAGCGCTTTCATGCAAGGGCACAAAATACAATGTCTGTACAAACTACGTAATGATTATCTGGCAGTGGGCACCGTGGGTGCCGGACTGCTGATACTAGATGATGCCTTCAGGCCTATCCAATGGCTCAACAAAAGCAACGGCCTGCAAAGCAACACCATTCTTGCCATCGGTTCTGATCATATCGGTAACCTGTGGGTGGCGACAGAAACGGGCATTGATTATGTGCAAACCGCCATTCCTCTATATAAGATTGCAGACAATTACGAATTAGAAGGAACTGTTTCCTCCACGCTCATTCACAATGACAAACTGTATGTGGGCACCAATTCAGGGGTATTCTATACCGAATGGAACGACCAGGAAAACCCCCTCACACCAACCCTGCACTTCAAGCAGATCACGGGGCTGTCTGGTCAGGTATGGAACCTCCATCTCATCGACGGTCAGATATACGTATGTCAACATGAAGGGCTCTACCGAATTGAGGGCAGCTCTGCCATCAGAATTTTCGAAGGCACAGGTGTTTGGAACCTTATACCCATTCGGGAAGGCAATCCAAAATACTATCTCCAGGGTGCCTATGATGGCATTCACCTATTTGAGCTCTCCGATGGTGATTTCAGATACCTGCGGAAAATTGAGGGATTTGAAGAAACCAGCCGAATCATAGAGCTGGATGACAAAAACAACATCTGGATGGCCCACGGATACAAAGGCATTTACAGGCTCCGGCTGGATCAAGCAATGAAGCGCTTCGCTGAGATGAAGCTTTACAAAAAGGAGCATGGGTTTCCTACAAGTCTCTTTGTCAATCTTTTCAAAGTCAAAAATCAGGTTTTGTTTGGTACCGAACGCGGTACCTATCAGTATGATTACGCCCTGGACTCGATGGTGGCAGATCCGCTATATACGCGCATATTGGGCAATACCCAGCATATCCGCCTATTGAAGGAGGATGACGGCAAGGTATGGTACATCAAAGGTCAGGACATGCATGACGAAATGGGAATCATTGACTTTTACGACAATGAAAAATATGAAGTCACCAAGGCTCCCCTGCAGCATCTGCAAGGCCGTTTCAATCCGGGATTTGAAAACATCAACTCACTCAGCCAAAATGCCGTCCTTTTTGGAACCAAGAATGGTATCGTTCTTTTTGATCGTACGGTAAATCGGAATTATGCCAAGCCCTACCTGGCTTCCATCACTGAAGTGCGCTGCGTAACCAATGACTCCCTCCTTTACGGACAACTACCCATCGATCAGCAAAAACCTATTTCTGATCATGTGGATCCTCCGCTACTCCGGTACGATCAAAATGCTATCCGGTTTTATTATGCCAGTGACTATTTTGAATCGCCCGATCAGACTTCCTATAGCTACTATCTGGAAGGTTTTGACAAGAGCTGGTTTACCGGTGAGCATGAACTATCGAAAACCTATACCAACCTTCCGGCTGGAGAGTACATCTTCAGAGTCAAAGCCACCAATGTCTATGGGTTTGAAAGCAAAGAGGCTCACTATTCGTTCAAAGTATTACCTCCCTGGTACCTGACCACCATGGCCAAAGTAGCCTACGTCATCACTTTTTTGCTGATAGGAGTCGGTTTGATGAAACTCTACCGAAAGAGGATTGAAAACGCTCAAAACAAAGAACGGCTGGCACAAATGGATGTGCTTCAAAGAAATCGTGAAGAATACAATGCTGAGAAACTTCTCACAGAGCAGGAATTGATCACCCTTAAAAATGAAAAACTCGAGGCTGAAATTGCCATTTCCAGGTCAAAAATGGACGTGCTCAATGCTGAAATGGCCGCTTCTATCATGATGATTACTCAAAAAAACGGAGTGCTCATCAAAGTGCGTGAGGACCTGGAAAGCCTGCTCAAAAAAGCAAAGGACTCCAATAAGGAGTTGATTCAGCGGGTGATCAAACACATCAACCAGGACATAGATACGGACCAGGATTGGCGCCAATTCAAAATTCACTTTGACAAAGTACACGAGGATTTCCTGGAGCGTCTCAAATGCCAGTTTCCTGACATCACTCCTAAAGACCTCCAGTTGGCAGCCTACCTCCGACTAAACCTTTCTTCAAAGGAAATAGCTTCGATGATGAATATAACAATCCGTAGCATTGAGGGCTGCCGATATCGCCTGAGGAAGCATCTCAACCTCAGCAGCGAAACCAACCTCAGTGAATTCATCATCAAATTCTGACCAAACCAAGTATCGGATTACCCTTTCCAACTGCCCGAGTCACGTGGGTCAGTTAAATCACAAATAATTGATTACCAAATACTTACAACCTTAACACCATAGGGGTACGTAATTTTTGCGTAGTATCGGGTATTTGTGTGAGGTTTTTGAGTGGTGGGTATTTTGGGATCAATTCAAAGTACTGCTAAACTGCAGTACCCTTAACCAAAAAGTATCCAACAATGATGAAACACCTACTACCTTCTCCTATCTGGAGCAAAGTATCAATACTCCTGCTGCTGAAGAAATTTCCCTTTTCGCAGAAACCTGTTACGGTCCCGATCTACGGGACACAACCTTTAGATCACATTAGAACATAGCGGGATTTAACCACTCACCTTAATAGAAGACAGATAGGCGACTGCCACATAGGTTGACACTTGACCTGTGCGAAATCGCAACGCCTATCTAAGGCATTATACCAACCAAATTCAAACCTATGAAAACCAACTCAATCAAGTGGGGACACCAACCTCCCTCACCACAATCCATTATATGGAAACATATAACATTCCTACTCTTTCTTTTTGTCTTCATGTCCATGGCCACAGTCCACGCACAGAAAATAGTGGGCTATACTCCGTCATGGCTCGGAAGTGCCAATGACATTGATTACGATAGACTCACTCACATTAACTATGCCTTTGCCCTACCCACAGCCTCGGGCGGTCTTCAGGCCATTGAAAATCCAGCCAAGCTTCAAAGCCTCGTAAGTCAGGGACATGCCAAAGGTGTGAAAGTCCTCATCGCCATAGGTGGCTGGGATCTGGGTGATGGTGGTGGCAATGACGGCCGATTTAATACCCTGGCGGCCTCAGCATCCTCCAGAAATAATTTCGTAAACAATGTGCTTAGTGTGATCAACCAGTACAACCTGGATGGAGCTGACATTGACTGGGAATTCCCAGAGCCCGTCAATGGTGCACCCGATAACAATTTCACCCTACTCATGGGACAGCTCTCTACTGCCCTTCACAACCAGGGGAAATTACTCACAGCAGCGGTAAATGGATCCGCCTGGGCTGCTGATGGCATCTCCAGCCAGGTATTCGGTTACGTGGACTTCCTCAACATCATGGCATATGATGGAGATGCGGGTGCCGGGCACTCCCCATATAGCTATGCTGAAAGTGCCCTCAATTACTACAAGGGCCGTGGCCTGCCTGCGGCAAAGGCAGTCATTGGAGTCCCCTTTTATGCCAGACCAAGCTGGAAGGGATACAACACCCTCATCGCCGAAGGAGCTGATCCTTATTCCGATTATTTTAATGGAGATTATTACAATGGCATCAATACCATAAAAGCAAAGACAGCCCTGGCCAAATCCCAGGGCGGCGGCATCATGATTTGGACTCTGGATCACGATGTACAAGGACAATACGCTCTGCTCAAAGCCATCAAGGATGAAATGGGAACCACCGGAGGATCAGGGGTGGTCACACTCTTCCAGCACTGCGATTATGGTGGTTACTCAGCCTCCCTCAACACTGGCAGTTACACTCTGGGGCAACTCCAGGCCCTCGGTGTAGCTAATGATGACATCTCCTCCTTACAGGTACAAAATGGGTATCAGATCACTATGTATCAGCATGATAACTTCACCGGAAATGTATTGGTAAAAACCTCCAACGACAACTGCCTGGTCAATGAGGAATTCAATGACGACATCAGCTCAGTCATCGTAGCGCAAGCTTCCTCGGGCTGGTCAGCAACCATAGAGGCAGAGAACTGGACGGTACAATCCGGCACACAGACCGAGGCCTGCGCTGAGGGTGGACAAAATGTCGGTTGGATAGATACTAACGATTGGATGGTTTGGGACATTAACCCACCGAGCAGTGGTACTTACACCGTGGAATACCGCGTGGCCAGCCCCAACAGTAGCGGTATGATCCAACTCGAAAAGGCTGGTGGAAGTCCCGTATATGGCTCAAGGTCTGTCCCCAATACCGGTGGCTGGCAAAACTGGACTACCATATCTCACTCCATCAACCTCACAGCAGGACAGCAACAGATCGCCATTAAAGCACTCACAGGCGGATGGAACATCAACTGGCTCAAACTGACCAGCTCAAGTGGATCTCGCATTGCCCTGGAAAGCCAAAAGTCACACATTAATCATCCTGACCTAAGGATTTTCCCCAACCCTACATCTGACTACTTGGAAGTGCAGGGCTCTGCAGATATGGGGCGCTATACCATTTATGATTTGAATGGAAAGACCGTTTCAAACGGTCACAACAGCCCCCAGGAGGATCATAAGAAAATTGATGTACGGCAATTGAAGGCCGGGATCTACTTCATCAGCCACAGCAAATCAAAAAAGGTCCTACGATTTATCAAACAATAAACCTATCACCATGAAAACCCTATTACACAACCAATCAATCAAAAACACCCTATTACTTGCCCTGGGGCTGTGTTCCTCCATATTCACTCAGGCTCAAAACTGGAACCTGGTGTGGGCAGATGAGTTTACCAATGGCATCGGGCCGGACTGGGTCTTTGAGACCGGTACCGGGTCTGGCGGCTGGGGCAACAACGAGCTTCAGTATTACCGTCAGCAAAATGCCACTGTTGAAAACGGGCAACTTGTCATCACTGCGAAAAATGAGAGTTTCGGTGGTATGAACTATACCTCCGCCAGAATGAAAACACAGGGACGAAAGTCCTGGAAGTACGGGAAAATTGAAGCTCGTATCGCTATGCCTTCTTTCCTGGGGGTATGGCCGGCCTTCTGGATGCTTGGCGACAACATCACCTCAGTTGGTTGGCCATCTTGTGGCGAAATCGATGTAATGGAGCACGTCAACACAGAAGCCGCCACCCATGGCACCATCCACTGGCAGGACCACAATAACAGTTATGCCAACTATAGTGGAAGCACCGGCACGAATGTAACTGCCTTCCATACTTACGCTGTGGAATGGGATGCCAACGCCATCAAGTGGTTTCTGGATGGTAATTTATACCATGAAGCCAGCATTGCTGGTGGAGTGAACGGCACCTCAGAGTTTCACAACAACTTCTTCATCCTCCTCAATATGGCCATCGGCGGTAACTGGCCTGGGTTTAATGTGGACAATGGAGCCCTTCCTGCCAAAATGTATGTAGACTATGTACGGGTATACCAAAGTGGAGGTGGCAGCTCCAATGGCGTAGCCACCCTCTTCCAACACTGCGATTATGGTGGCTACTCAGCTTCGCTGAACCCTGGCAGTTATACCTTAGGACAACTTCAGGCGCTCGGAGTGTCCAATGATGACATCTCATCCATCCAGATTCAGTCCGGCTATCAGCTGACGATGTATCAGCACAATAACTTCACCGGAAATTCTCTGGTAAAAACTTCCAATGACAACTGCCTGGTCAATGAGGGTTTCAATGATAACATTAGCTCAGTCATCGTAGCACAAGCTTCCTCAGGCTGGTCTGCCACCATAGAAGCAGAGAACTGGACCGTGCAATCCGGCACACAGACAGAAGCTTGTTCAGAAGGAGGACAAAATGTAGGCTGGATAGACACCAACGATTGGATGGTCTGGGATATTAACCCACCGAGCAATGGTGCTTATACCGTGGAGTATCGGGTATCCAGCCCAAATAGCAATGGAATGATCCAGTTAGAAAAAGCAGGTGGAAGCCCTGTGTATGGTACAAAATCTGTTCAGAATACTGGTGGCTGGCAAAACTGGACCACCGTAGCGCACACCATCAGCTTAAGCGGTGGCCAGCAACAGATCGCCATCAAAGCACTCACCGGCGGATGGAACATCAACTGGTTTAAAATAACCAGCGCTGGCGGCAGCAGAGTGGTTTCGGAACCTTCAGTACCCGAACCCACCCCAGAAATCTCGTTGAGCATTTTCCCAAATCCTGCATCCAATCTATTGAATATCAAAGGACTCAAGGGTTTGGGCAACTATCAGATTTATGACCTAAGTGGCAAAACTGTCCTGGGGGGTATTTTGAGCAGTGAAGATGGCCTCTCCTCTACCATAGATGTGAGCTCGTTGAATACAGGCTCCTACTTTTTAGTGGAGTCATTGAGCAATACCAAAATGAGATTCATCAAAAAGTAATCAGCTATATCCAACCAAGGGCCGGAAAGTTCCGGCCCATTCTTAACCATAAACCTTTACAATCATGAAAACCAAAATTTACCCGTCACATTGGATTCTCAAATTCTTTGTCGCAACGACCGTGATGCTCCTATGGAGCCTCACTACCTGGGCACAAACCCTTCCCTATCTTGTGGAAAATAATTCAGAATATCCGGACAATCAGGTATTTGTGGCCATCGTAGGAATCACAGATGGTCACGTCTGGGTGGACCCCGCCACTGGCCAGGTGCATCCCATGAGTCAATCCGACAACACCGTGCAGGGACCTGTGAACGGTGGGAACCAGGGACCCGGAGGCGACGGTAAATATGCCAACTGCTTTCGTCGACTGAGTGAAATCCCCAACCACACCATCAACATCCCAAAAATAGCCGGTTGTAGGATTATGATTTCCTTCGAAAGCCAGCTTTTTCTTTACTTCTTTGGTCACTCAGGAAACCCCAGCGGATACGCTGCACCTAACCTGGCAAATCCCACCGACCCCAATCAGGGCATTAAATTTGAGTTGGTTGAGTTAACCTTCAATGACTATGGACTCTGGTGCAATACCTCACGTGTAGATTCCTATCAGTATCCGATGGGACTGGAAGTATGGGGCAATGGCTTTTACAAAAAAGTAGGCGAAAAGAAAACACATGCACAGATCATCTCCCAATGGCAGAGCACTGCTCCTTCTGAGTTTCAGAGCCTTCTGAATGCTTCCGAAGGAACCATCCACTTTCCCACTAAGACAAGCACCTTCCCCACCAACTTTTTTCAATCATACATTGATGCCATCTGGTCTAAGTATTCCAGTCAGCAGCTGGTATTCAATTCGGGACAAGCAGGTGTATGGAGAGGTAGTGTCCAGGGAAACCAATTTGTTTTCACAAGAGATGGGGATGGCCAGGTAGCCACCATTCCTGGTAAACCCACTACGATTGAGGCCATGGAAGGCAGTGGTGTAATGGCCTCCGGAGCCCAGTGGGATCTGGTAGTACAGGCTCAGTTTGTAGCAGCCATCACCCGGCATGCCATAGACCTGAATGTCGGATCCGGGGTACTGCAGGATTTTGGCAATATTTCCTCTTACTATCAAACCTGGCCATATAACTGGTATGCCAAATTCTGGCACCAAACAGACATTAGCGTGGATGGGCAAACCTATGCGTTCGCCTATGATGACGTATTCGATCAGTCTGCAACCATTCATACTCCCAGCCCTACCAATATCAAGATTACTGTCGGGGGCTTCTATGGAACCACCAGTGGAGGTGGCGGTGTAGCCACGCTCTATCAGCATTGCGATTATGGTGGCTACTCAGCTTCCCTCAATGTGGGCAGCTATACCCTGGGACAGCTCCAGGCCCTTGGAGTCGCCAATGATGACATCTCCTCTCTGCAGCTACAAAGCGGCTACCAGATCACCATGTATCAGCATGACAACTTTGGTGGGAATGTATTGGTAAAAACCTCTAGTGATAACTGTCTGGTCAATGAGGGTTTCAATGATGACATCAGCTCTGTAGTGGTCGCTCAGGTTTCTTCGGGATGGTCCACGACCATAGAAGCCGAAAATACGGCTGTGCAGTCCGGCACCCAGACCGAAGCATGCGCCGAAGGAGGACTTAATGTCGGGTGGATAGATGCCAATGATTGGATGGTTTGGGATGTGAACATCCCCTCCAATGGTCCTTATACCGTAGAATATCGGGTATCCAGCCCAAACAGCAACGGCATGATACAGTTAGAAAAAGCAGGTGGAAGCCCTGTGTATGGTACCAGGTCTGTTCCAAATACAGGTGGCTGGCAAAACTGGGAATCAGTTTCACACACCGTGAGTCTTACCGCTGGTCAGCAGCAAATTGCCATCAAAGCACTGGCTGGCGGCTGGAACATCAACTGGCTCAAAATCACCAGTGCCGGAGGGTCCAGAACAGCCACAGAAGTGGATATAAAAACCGCAGTATCGACAGAAAAACTGATCGTTTATCCCAATCCTGTCCAGGATCTGCTCAGCCTCAAAGTACCTGGAAACGAAATCATACAGGCCGCTGTAATCCATGACCTCTCCGGAAAGCAAATGATCCAATGGGCTGAATATAAGGAGACATCACCTCTGGATGTATCTCAGTTGAAAGCAGGGCATTACCTACTGAGTATCAAAACCTCCACAGGGTCCTATACCACCAGGATTATTAAAAAGTAAACATATAAAACAAAAAAACCACAGGCTCCTGGCCTGTGGTTTTTGCTATTGTATACTGCTCTTATCTTCTGATGTCCTGAGCATAGGTCTGAGGCAAGATGCGTCCCCAGTCCCCTACAATCCCAATAATTGACAGAGTACCATTGGGCAACACTACCCCGCTGAACTCTGCCCCAGAATAGGTAGTCACGGTGGCTCCACTGTGGTCATTAGATATGGCCCAGTTTCCCTCAAAAGTACGCACGCCATTGGCCTGAGGGAAGAATACATTGTCTATTCTGACCTTTTTACCCTGATAAAGGCCACTGTGTAACCCCTCAAAAGTGATGATCTCTGGTTGCACATACACTTTCTCAGCGATTTTAATTCCGACAAGATCATTCACGTCCATCATGCCCTTCTGTCCATTGATCAATGCCCCTGTAGCCCCCTTAAGGTTGAGCTGTACATGGTCTCCAAGGGTAACCATCCTCTCTGAACTAAATCTCAGAAAGATCCCCCCTGTGCTATCCTGGATGTAGGCGATTTTATCATCCTGAACATTCGAACCAGAGGTGATCACACCTTTGATAAAGTAGTCATCTCCCAACCAAAACTGATCACCATGCTCCTCGAACTTAGCGCGTAGTTCAGCTATTGAATGAAGCTCATTAGACACTACATCATCCTCCTCTATCTTCACAGTCAGGGTTGGGTTGTTACCTACCGTCAGGTCATCATTGAGGTCGTTTATTTGGAACAAAATCTCGAAAGTGCCAAGTGACAGTCGGTCATTGATGGAATTAAAAGAAAAGAAAACAGATTCCATTCCCGGGTTCACCTCCAAATCAATTTCACCCAAAACGGAAGCGGGAGAAGTGGTGAAATGGGTGCCATAGACACGTCCATCCGTCACGATGCTGATGGTAAGGGGAACGGTATGCTCCACACTACCTTCAATGGTTAGCTCTATCAGATAGTCCTCACCCTCCACCAGGTGGACGAATGAATCTGCAAAGTTGACTTCAGCACCTTCAGAGTTGTTTGGCTCCTCTGATAATGATTTAACCAAGTGCATGTTGGACACTTTCTCGGTGCCCAATTGGAACGCTTCCGAAGGGTTGAGCAGGGTAAGACTTACCTGCCTATCAGTCGTATCCAGCGTAGATGAGCGATAAACGGCTATTTCGTAAAACTGCTTACCCTTAAGAATAGGAAGCTCAATCACTCCATCCTCTGCAGATGGGTTTGTGGTATAATCCAGACCATATCTGGCGGTACCACCAAGCTGAATACTTACTTGCCCATCGGTGGTGGGCATCTGATCCAGCGAAATTCCCAATGGTAGAGAATCGCCAGCACTTTCAATAAAGAGATCTTTATCGACGAAATCAATCGATGTTTTTGAAACTGGCTCGAGACCTGGTTCGAGCTCATTTTCATCAACACATCCTAAAACCCCTATCCCCAGGACAAGAGTTAGAAAAGTAGAAAATTTTGAAAACATTTGTTTTGAGTATTTGACCTTGTGCGCTTCAGCTCCTCAGCCCTATTCCCGTCACAGGTAAAAAAATGTATAACCAGATATGGGACAAAAAATGCTCACAGAAAAACCGTGAGTGCCTTTAGGATAATGAGATTATTCAGCGCACAGCACTTGACTTTACAAATCTCGTGCCAGATGATTCTCTTTTGGGCTTCCAGACTTGGTTTTTGAGGTCAAGGCATCCTTCGGAGGCTGTACTGTAGCCCCATTTGCTCATTGGTCAGGCGGAGCTCATCTCCGTAAAACCACATCGCCCACTGGGTCTGATCATGCTCAAAAATGAGTTTCCGATGCCTGGTATTGATGATGACCCTTCCCTTTTCCAAGAGTCCATTTTGATCCTCCATCCTGTAATTTCCATTCCTTTCCAGTGTAAATGAGGCAGAAACCTTCTCCACTTCTCCGTTCTTCCTGATTTTATACATATGCCACCTTCCAACCACTCGCTCCTCAAATTCCGCAAAATCAGGAATTGTTTCAATTCTTTCAACCGCAACTGAGTGCCTCTGTAGCCTTCCTCCACCCCTCTTAAAATAATAAACTCTTTGAAGTATTTTATTTTCCATTGGGTGTTGAACCACGAACGGTCTTCGCTTCGAAATCTGATCAAAGGTGAATCAAAATGATACATTCCCACCTGATCACCGGACACTCTGGACACTGCAAAGCTACTGTTGGCGTTGATCTCCAGAAAGGTGGGATTGGCAGACCTGGGCACCGCGTCCACTTCGAGATGTTCCAACTCCCACAAGCCGGCAAGTTCCTTGGTGGTCACCTGCTGACAGGACACTACGCCCAACATGATGGGTAACCAAAACACTCTCAGCATTACATATTTCATCAATCGGATAAATGGGAAGAACAATGGAAAGTAATCAATGATGGCTGACCAAACAAACTCAAATATTTACAACTCTCCCTGACTCAACAACTTCTGAATCACCCACACAATTGTGGATAAGTTTTAACCGTTCTTTTGGGGGTAACAGCCACAGATTTGTCTTAAATTTAAATAGCCACCAAAATAACACCGCCGTTATGCAATTGACATCACAAAGAAACCTTCTGGCGCTACAGTCAGAGCTAAATCAACTTCAAAGGGAAATGTTGAGAAAGAGACAGGAAGGAAAACTGGAAGACATAGAAACCCTGGAGCAGAAAGTAGACAAGCTCCATACGGAACTCATCTCGTTGAAAACCATGATCTCAGATTAGGAGACTACACAACTGGTAAGTTAACCCATTCGTGGGTTGACTCGAAAGCATTAAACCCCGTAGCTAGTGCCACGGGGTTTTTTGGTTGGAATGATAGCTAGTACTTACTTGATAATTAGGTTTCTGGTTTCAGTGCCTTTTTCTGATGTGATACCCAGTATATACACACCCTTTCTCAGATGCGATGGCAATACCACATTTTCCAGCCCATCTTTAGCTACAGCCGTATAGACAGTTTTTCCTGATACATCCATCAATGACAATTGCACTTCAGGGCTTACCTGATGATCCCATCGCACTTTGAACTCATGATTCGTCACCGGATTGGGGAATACCGTTAAAGCAACTGGCTCCGAGAGCTCCGAATCCAGCTCAGGTGCCTGTCGGGCTCCTGCGCCGGTTCCCCAGGTAAATTGCTCCCAGCCCTGAATGGTGGTGCGATCACAGATCATAGGTGACTGACCGTTCTCCGACGACACATACAACCCATTATTTCCCCTTAAGGAAATCGTTCCGTTGGCGTTGCTTACCCAGTCGAAGGCTTCCCAGCCTTGTACCGTAGTCCTGTCGCACATCATGCCCGATTGACCATTCATGGAGGAGACGTACTTTCCATTACTTCCTCGTAAAGCGATTTTACTGCCTCCGGCACTGACCACAGTGAATTGTTCCCAGCCTTGCACTGAATTTCGGTTGCAGTTCATGGGTACAGCTCCATTTTCCGAGGACGCATACAGCCCGTTGGAACCTCGCAGCCAGATCGTTTGACCGACCGGAGCTCCAGTGCCCCCTCCGGTAGATTGATACACACGTACATAGTCTACTTTCACAGAAGCCGGAAGTGCTCCATTATTGACATTATTGCCTGGCAAATTTCCTCCCACGGCCAGATTGAGTATGATGAAAAACTTCTCATGAAACTCGCTGGTTCCATTGATCCCATTCTGAATATTGGCCGTATGATAGAGGTTACCGTCTACAAACCATTTGATGGCATTGGCATCCCACTCAATAGAGTAAACATGATAACCAGTCACACTGGCTGCTGTGTTGCCTCCATAATAGACGTACCCATTATTGTTCCAGTGAATGGTGCCAAGCACATGGTCACTGGTATTGGTTTGTTCCATGATGTCAATTTCACCACAGGAAGGCCATCCCACCGAGGTGATGTTGTCGCCAAGCATCCAAAAGGCAGGCCACGACCCCTGAAAGGCAGGCAATTGCATCCGCGCCTCTATTTTGCCATACTTCCAGGATTTCTTACCCTGGGTCTTCATACGGGCAGAGGTATAGTTCATACCGCCAAAGCTCTCATTCTTGGCTGTGATCACCAGTTCGCCGTTTTGCACAGTGGCGTTTTGCTGGCGATAATACTGGAGCTCGTTGTTGCCCCAGCCACCTGAGCCCGTACCTGTTTCAAAGACCCAATCGGGGCCAATACCATTGGTGAACTCATCTGCCCAGACCAGCTGCCAGTTTTGTGCATTGGCCGTCCACCCTATCAGGGTCATGAGGGCAATCATTAATAATTGTCTAAGTTTTAACATAGTGATTGTTTAGTTGATGAATGATTAATTAGGTTGAGATAATAATTAATGAATCCTTAATAGAAATCGATTTCAATTGCGAAAGACTCAATCCAAATATATAATTCACCTCGTTTTTTACATTATTCGCAACTACGCTTTAAATACACCCGACTATCACCATTGATAAACATGATTACATCACATAGAATTAAACCACTGACTATCAGCTGGTTCTTATTCCAAAAAAACAATGATCACCAAAGACCATGTAACCAATCTGATCAGGTGCAATGCCTCAAATGGAGTGGCTAAGCACAAAATTCACCCCTGTTTAGGATGATTGCATCTGGAGAATATTTCATAATGAAGTAATTTGGAAGTGGCACACGACAGAATATGATTATGAACCGAATCCAACCAAGAATTTGGATCGCAATTTTCACACTACACACAGGTATTGCTCATGGATTTCAGGAGCAACCATTCGCTAAGAATCCCTCAGTGCGAGGGGCTCCGGAGATCATCCACTTTGGACTGGACGACTTCCAAAGTGACCCAATGATGATGGCCATGTGCGAGGATTCTTCTGGGGTGAAATACTTTGGCAATCAGGACGGTTTACTCATTTTTGATGGAGAAACCTGGGCGCGGCTGGAACTACCCAATAAGTCTCTTGTCAAATCACTCTACTACGGATCTGACCACAAGGTCTACCTGGGTGGATTTAATGAATTTGGCACCGTAGAACGGGATAAGTTTGGTCAGTACCAATACAGCTCTATGGTTGATATGGCTAAGGTGGATCACCTGAACCTGGACTTTGTTTATGACATTCACGAGGTACAAGGACACATCATTTTCAGAAGCATGTCCAAACTGATTGCCATTAAGGGCCAAAAAGCACTCACTATACCTACTAGTGGCTTTTACTCATCTGCTGTCGTGGATGATCGTCTTTACATGGCCAACTGGGAAGATGGTATCAAAGAGTTCGATCTGCATACAATGAACTTTGACCTGCTAATCCCCAAACCACTGTATCAGTGGAATCCCATTGTATCCATTACCGCAGGCAACTCAGCAGAAACGTTAAGTATCTTCACCAGAGATGGTCAGATATATAGCTACCACCTCGAGAGTAAACACTTCTTACTTGTAAGAAACCTATTTAATAAAACATCCACCAATCAGGTAACAGGGGCAGTAAGGACAAAGGACGGAGATTACTACATCGGCACATTAGCTGATCAACTGATCATGCTGACGGCCAATGGCAAAACAATTCCCCTTAACAAGCCCATCATAGGTCTGCAAGATGAGTCAGTAAACAACCTCTATGAAAGTAAAAACGGCAATCTTTGGGTTCTTTTAGAAAACGGGATTGATTGCATCAACCTCTCCTCACCTGTATCCACTGTTTTTAATAAAGCTTCCGTATTTGATGTTCAGCTCTTTCAGGGCATCTGGTACATAGCTACCAATCAGGGCGTGTGGGCATCGGTCCAGGGACTTACAGGTGGCCCCTTCAAACACATGCAGTTTGAGCCTATAGCAGGTCTCGATGGACAAGCATGGTCACTTACGTCCATTGAAAATCAGCTCCTTTGTGGTCATGAAAAGGGCTTGTTTGTAATAAAGGGTAAAGACATTAAACAAATTCCGGCATCCGATGGGGTCTGGAAGGTGATCCCCATACAGGAAAAACCGGGACACTATCTGGTCTGCACTTACTATGCTCCCTACCTAATGAGCATCAATTCGACGGGCGATTTTCAGATCGATAATGTGATTTCGGGTTTTTCAGAGTCCAGCAGAGACATCCTTCAGAGTGAACCAGGTGTCTTCTGGGTATGTCATGGCTTCAAAGGTGTATTCCGAATAAAAATAAATCCTGACTACCAAAGTGTGGTCAGCGTGGAGCATTTTGAAGAAGCCGGACTCCCTTCCCCCTACAAGGTCAATGTGTTCTCATGGAAAGGCGAACCAGTCTTTACAACCAGCAAAGGTCTTTACTCCTTCAATGATTCGTTAGACGTTTTTCAACCCCATTCATTGCTCAATGATATTTTGGACCCTAACATCGAAACCAGAAAAATCATGGAAACCAAGGACCGTACCTGGTACATTCACAATGATGAGGTCGGGTATTTCAACCATGAAGATAACCCTGTCCTTCAAAGTGAAGCTTTTTTACAGACACGCGGGACATTTAATAAGCACATGGAATCGATCACCCTCCTGGACAATGGCGTGCTGATCGGTACGAAAAAAGGGCTGTTCGCCTTTGATCTATCCTCAAGAACAGGTTCTCCTGTCCCTCATTCCGTAAGGATCAGTCAGCTTAGTTATCAAAATGGCAACTCCCGCATTCTGCTACCACTGGACAACCCTCTCGAGATTTTGGCATCACAGACTCAAAACCTCCGATTTGAATATACAGTACCCCAGATGGATATGTTAAATGATGTAAGGTATAGTTACCAACTTTCAGGTGCCGACCAGGTCTGGTCAGATTGGGAAGATAAACCCTGGAAAGAATATAATTCTCTGGATCCCGGCACCTATGAGTTTTCTGTGAGAGCAAAGAGTAAACTAGGTGAATCATTTCTGACCGCTCAACACACGCTCATCGTGAGGCCGCCATGGCATCAGACCACACTGGCTTTTGTGAGCTATTTCATCCTTGGACTGGCGCTGATTTTCCTCTGTGTCAAAGTTATTTTAAGGCTCTTGGAAGAACAAAGGCAAAGAACCATTCTCGAAGCGGAGAAGCAGAATAAAATACTCCGATTAGAACTGGACAGGATGCAACTGGCTCAGGAAAAAAACCAATTTGAATCCACAAAAACTTCTCTGGAGGAAGATTTGCTGCTGAAAAGCAAAGAACTGGCGAACTACGCCACTCTACTCTCACGCAAGCAGGAGCTCATGATAGAACTCCGCGAAGAACTCACAGACCTTGAGAATAACACAAGAAACGAAAAAACGCGACAGGATCTAAAATCACTCATTCGTAAAATAAAGATACGGCTCAACGATGATGACTACATCAAAGTATTTGAAGCCAATTTCGAACGCGCCCACCACGAGTTTTTCAGCGAGCTCAAGGAACGGTACCCTGACCTGACCAGCAAGGAGCTCCGACTCTGTGCATTGGTAAAAATGAACCTGACCAACAAAGAAATAGCACCCATTATGAATATTTCCATCCGGGGAATAGAAACAGCCCGATATCGCCTGCGCAAACGCCTCAGCATTCATGACGACATGGTGGAATTCCTTGAAAAACTCGCCCCATAATTAATCGTTGAACGAAAGACGCTCTTATTACCCTGCCAACAACCCAAACTTTCTATATTTGTGCACCTATGAAGTCTCATCAATCCGTCCTTATTGCACTCTTGCTGGTCATCCAGGCCTTGGGTCCTATTTCGGATTTGTGCTGTGAACTTCCTAAGCTTCCTAATCTCATCAGACATTTTTACGAGCATCGGGCCTTCGATAACGACTCCTTTCTTGAGTTTCTGGCAGAAGATTACTTTGAAGGTACGGGCGATGAGCATGGACATCATGAGGATGATAATCATGATAACCTACCCTTTCATGGCAACCACCATTGTGGGCACATCTTTGTGTTTGTTACTCCGGTACTGACCCAACAGTTGAAATCGCCTTCATTCAGCACCGTTTCCAATTTTTGTATTTACCTGGCTCCTACTTCCACAGCCTATCCCGACTCCCCCTTTCAACCACCCAAAGGTTAAACACCCAATAAGTCATATTTAAGAGGTTTCATCGGTCCATGCTGACCGAAGGGCTGTTGTATACCCTATCCTCAAACCTCTTCCTGAATCCCACTGGGATTTAGACATCATTTATTTACAGAATTTAAGCTAATCATCATTACTTATGCTTGATCAAATCATTCGATTTTCAGTTCAAAATAAACTGATCATCGGCCTGTTCACTTTAGGGCTTGTCGTTTGGGGTGGATATTCTCTTCGGCAACTGCCTATTGATGCAGTCCCCGATATCACCAACAATCAGGTGCAGGTGATTACCACCTCGCCTTCATTGTCCGCCGAGGAAGTGGAGCGACTCATTACCTTCCCGGTGGAAATCACGATGGCCACCATTCCGGAGATTGAGGAAATTCGTTCTTTCTCTCGGTTTGGCTTATCAGTGGTCACCATCGTCTTTAAAGAAAAAGTCGATGTTTACTGGGCCCGGCAGCAGGTCAACGAGCGGATGGCTGCCGTAGAAGCTCAGATTCCACCTGGTGTGGGCAAGCCCGGCATGGCACCCATCACCACGGGTCTCGGAGAAATCTATCAATACGTGATAGGCACCCAACCTGGCTATGAAGACCGCTATGATGCCCGTGAACTGAGGAGCATTCAGGACTGGATTGTGCGTAGGCAGTTGCTCGGCACACCCGGAGTAGCGGACGTCAGTAGCTTTGGTGGGTACCTCAAACAATATGAAATCGCCGTAGATCCAGATCATCTCAAGGCTATGAATGTATCCATAGGTGAGGTATTTCGTGCCCTGGAGGCCAATAACGAAAACACCGGCGGTGCCTACATAGAAAAGGGGCTCTCTGCGCTGTTTATTCGCAGTGAGGGACTCATCAGTAGTCTGGAGGATATAGGTAATATCGTAATTAAGAACAATCAGGATGGCATACCAGTCCTGATCAAGAACATCGGGAAGGTGCAGCTTGGGAGTGCCATTCGGTATGGGGCCACCACCAAAAATGGAAACGGTGAGGTGGTGAGTGCCATTGTGATGATGTTGAAAGGTGAGAACTCCGCTGACGTCATTTACAATGTGAAATCCCGAATTGAAGAAATTCAAAAGACCTTGCCCGAGGGAGTAATCATAGAGCCCTTTCTCGACCGAACTAAACTGGTTGATAATGCCATTGGCACTGTTACCAAAAACCTGACAGAAGGAGCTCTCATTGTGATCTTTGTCTTATTGCTGCTCCTGGGCAACTTACGAGCGGGTCTCATTGTGGCTTCAGTGATTCCCCTGGCTTTGTTATTTGCTTTTTCCATGATGAATCTATTCGGTGTTTCGGGCAACCTGATGAGTCTCGGGGCCATTGATTTCGGCCTGATCGTGGATGGTGCGGTGATCATTGTGGAAGCCACCATGCACCATCTGGGCTTGCTTAGACTGGGAAGGAAACTCACTCAGTCTGAGATGGATGAGGAGGTCTATCAGTCCGCCAGTAAGATTCGGAATTCGGCAGCTTTTGGCGAAATAATCATATTGATTGTATACCTGCCCATTCTGGCGCTGGTAGGAACCGAGGGCAAAATGTTTGGCCCAATGGCTCAGACGGTGAGTTTTGCAATATTAGGTGCATTCATTCTCTCGCTTACCTATGTACCAATGGCCTCCGCCATGTTTTTAAGTAAGAAAACCGAATACAAAGCCAATATTTCGGATAAAATCATGACCTTTTTTCATAAAGTATATTCCCCAACCATCCGATGGGTCATGCATAAAAGAGTTCTGATACTGACCCTATCAGCAGCCTTTTTCGCATGCTCCTTGTGGGTATTCTCCACCATGGGTGGCGAGTTTATCCCCACGCTGGAGGAGGGTGATTTTGCCGTAGAAACCAGGGTGATTTCCGGCAGTTCGCTCCAAAACACCATCAAAGCCACCACGCAAGCTGAAAAAATACTCCTGGCCCAGTTTCCCGAAATTGAACAGGTGGTATCAAAAATTGGCTCAGGTGAGATCCCCACGGATCCCATGCCTCCCGAGGCAGCAGACCTCATGATCATCCTCAAAGACCGAAGCGAATGGGTATCCTCTTCCAACCGCGAAGACTTAGCCAATCAAATGTCGGAGGCCCTTTCAGTCATCCCCGGTGTGACCTTTGGTTTTCAGCAGCCCATCCAAATGCGATTTAATGAACTCATGACAGGAGTGCGTCAGGATGTGGCGATTAAAATCTATGGTGAAGACCTGGAGAGCCTATCAGGTTACGCAGGGCAGATCGGCAAAATTGTTTCTGAGGTAGATGGGGCTGTCGATTTATATATAGAGGAGGTCACTGGAATCCCTCAAATAGTGATCGACTATAAAAGGGATCAGCTGGCCAAGTTTGGTCTCAATGTGAGGGAGGTTAATCAAACCATTCAGGCCGCCTTTGCCGGCTCTTCCGCTGGCCTTGTTTACGAAGGTGAGAAACGATTCGATCTGGTAGTAAGACTCAGCAAAAACAACAGAAGCAACCTGGATGATGTACGCAACCTCTACGTGGTAAGACCGGACGGTCATCAGGTTCCGCTCTATCAGGTGGCGGATGTTTCCATCAAAGATGGGCCTTACCAGATTCAACGTGATGACACCAGGAGGAGGATCATCGTGGCATTCAACGTCAGAAACAGGGATGTGGAGAGCATTGTCACAGAGATCCAGAGAAGAATAGAAGCCTCAGTAGTTCTGGCACCAGGGTATGCCATATCCTATGGTGGCCAATTTGAAAATTTGGTGGAGGCACGCCAGAGGCTGGCCGTTGCAGTGCCCCTGGCACTTCTGCTTATTTTCGTTCTACTGTATTTCACCTTCGGGTCTATAAAACAGGGCATTCTGATCTTTACCGCCATTCCGCTTTCGGCCATCGGTGGCATTTTAGCCCTCTGGATGAGGGGCATGCCCTTTAGTATCTCCGCGGGAGTTGGATTCATTGCTTTGTTTGGAGTGGCAGTACTCAATGGAATCGTACTCATATCAGAGTTTAACCGGCTGAAATCTAATGGTGTCGCTGATGTTTTCGAGCGAATTTATCAGGGAACACGCGTGCGTCTGCGACCAGTAATTTTAACAGCCGCGGTTGCCTCTATGGGCTTCCTGCCCATGGCCCTGTCTGTCTCTGCCGGTGCAGAAGTACAGAAACCACTGGCCACAGTGGTCATTGGCGGGCTCATTACGGCCACCCTGCTTACGCTCGTGGTACTACCTGTACTGTACTACTATTTTGAGAAAAACATCAAACTCAGACCAGGAGCACTCCTCCTTGTGCTGCTGGGAACCGCTTGTTTATATGCTACACCTTCCTACGCACAGGAGTCAGGAGTACGGTACCTCTCGGCTGATGAGGCTATGGCCCTGGCCTTGGAAAATAACCCGGGTCTCAGGGCCATAGACCTGCAAACCGAGCAACAACGCGTGCTCAAAGGTGCAAGCTGGAGCATCCCGAAAACGGAGCTTTCTCTTACACATGGTCAGTATAACAGTGCCTATACTGATGATAACCAATTCAACATCAGCCAAAGCCTGGCTTTCCCTACTGTGTATGCCAACCAGAGGAAATTATCTGGCGCACAAATTGAGAGTCAGGAGAGACGTTATTTAGCCTCGGCCAATGAACTGAAGCAACAGGTGAAGGTCACATGGTATGAATGGTGGTGGCAAGAAAGCAGGCTTCAATTGCTTCTGAGCCAGGACAGTATCTTCCAACGCTTTGCAGAATCGGCCACTCTCAGGTATGAAACGGGTGAAAGCAACCTACTGGAAAAGGCTACTGCAGCCTCTCAGGTAGCCGAAATCGCAGTAAGAATTCAGCAAACCAGAGCGGACATTGAAATACTCAGGACACAGCTAAAAACCCTGCTCAACACCACCGACAACATCGGTATAGCGATGGAGCCCATGCTTTTACAGCAAGATTTCCATTTGTCTGAAGAACCAAGCATTTCTGATAACCCCACCCTGGCGTGGTACCAACAGCAAATTGAAGTGGCCGACAGGCAAAAATCTCTGGAAAAGGCCCAACTACTCCCCGACATCAGACTGGGGTATTTCAATCAATCGCTCAACGGACCAGGCCAGACCCGTGCCGGAGACCCTGTGGTATACTCCTCAGGAGATCGGTTTACGGGATTTCAGGTGGGCCTTGCCATCCCGCTTTTCGGAGCGAGTGCACAGGTCTCAGAGGTCAAGGCAGCAGAGCTGAAAAAGCAGCAAACTAACCTCCAACTGGAAGCAATGACCAATGAGCTTAACGGGCAGCTAAGTGCTCTCATTCAGCAGTATCAAAAATCCTTGTCCAGCTTGTCGTATTATCAGGAAAATGCACTTCCTCAGGCAGAACTCATTCTGGAGCAGTCCCAAAAAGGGTTTGCGAGTGGAGAAATCAGCTATGTGGAGTATGTACAAGGCCTGGACCGTGCCCTTTCTATCAAATTCAATTATCTGGACATTCTCAACCAATACAACCAGACACTCATTCGGATCAGTTACATCTCCGGTATTCTTTAAAAACGAAATCATGAAAAACATAACATTCAATCACCTTATTTATATCGCATGGGCACTCCTGACACCCCTATTGATCTCCTGCTCTTCACCTGTGAATGAAACGGAGGATGAAGAACATGCTGAAGGGAATAAAGTAGAACTGACTCAGGCACAGTATGACCTGGCAGATATCCAGCTCGGTAAAATAGAGCAGCGAACCATCGGGTCAGAGTTACGGGTAAGTGGCATCATCGACGTTCCGCCACAAAGCAACGTCTCCATCAATTTACCCTATGGTGGTTTTGTGAAGTATACAGAAATGTTGCCCGGTACCCGGGTGAAAAAAGGTCAGTTTCTGGTATCGGTAGAAAATCCCCAGTTTATCCAGTTTCAGCAGGAGTACCTGGAAGGGCTGGCGAATCGTGAGTACTTAAAGGCAGATTTCGAGCGACAATCATCACTATATGATGAAAAAGTGGCCTCAGGAAAGAGTTTCCAGCAAGCCAAAAGTGCTTACCTATCCAATGAAGCCAGGATCAAGTCTATGGAAGCCCGTCTGAAGCTCATTGGGTTTGATCTCCGAAAGGTGCAGGCAGGTGAGATCTCATCCAGTGTGAGTATCTACTCGCCGGAGAATGGCTCGGTTCGGGAGGTTTTCACCAATGTGGGCAAATATGTAGGCCCTCAGGATGCCATTATGAACATCACCAACTCCGAAGACCTCCATGTAGAACTCTCCGTCTTTGAGGATGACATTCCCCTGGTGGCAAAGGGTCAGCGCATCCGCTTCTCGCTAGCCAATAATCTCAATACCTGGCGTGAGGCACAAGTCTTTCTCGTTGGCAGTGGAGTCAGAGAAGATCGCACAGTGACGGTACATGGTCACTTGAAGGAAGAATCCGCTGATTTACTGCCGGGCATGTATGTATCGGCCCGAATAGAAACGGGGAGCCACGCGGTATGGGCTGCTCCTGATGAGGCCATAGTGCGCTTTGGGGGCAGGCATTTTGTCTTCACCTTCCTGGAAAAGAAAATGGAAAATGGTCAGCCGCATTATGCCTATGAGATGATCGAGGTGAATAAAGGAATCAGTGAAGATGGTTTTTCAGAAGTCTCATTGGCTGACCCTACGCTGGACCTCAGTGCCATAGATCTGGTGACACAGGGAGCCTTCACCCTACTGGCTAAAGGTAAAAACAGTGAGGAAGACGGTCACGGACACGGGCATTAAGTTCAAAACACCTGACCCATAAATAAAACAGGCCGCTCAAAAGCATTTGAGCGGCCTGTTTTTAATGTTTATTTCAAAGCGCTATACGGCCCGATTGACGAAGCGTTCTTTCATCATAATTGGTAAAGTGAACCCCTGAAACAAAATGGAGCACACCACCACCACATAAGTCATGGTGATCAGTAGTTCCTTTCCCGGAAAGTTATGCAGAGCCAATATGAGGGCGATAGGTAAACCACCTCTGAATGCACCCCAGGTCATTACTGGAATGGTGTTTTTATCAAAATCGAATCTGCCAGACATCAGTTTCACCGGAATGAAAATGCTCACCCACCGGCCGAACAACACCACATTCACAGCGATAAAACCAGCCGCAAAGAACTCCATACGCCAGTCCAAAACCAGCATTTCCAGCCCCATCAATACAAAGAGCATCACTGCCATGGTCTCTTCCATCAGGTTCCAGAATTTGTAGACATAAGACCCCACAATTTCCTCACCTTTTTTCACCGGATTGGCGCCTCCTCTGCTGAGATAACCAATCAATAGACCCATAATCAACGAAACCATTTTAGAATAGATGCTAAAGAAACCTGAGATAAAGGATCCCACAAGAACCAGCGCAATGGTGATCAAAACCTCAATATGCACATCGTCATTATCGATGAATTTTAAGAGCCTGAAACCAATAAAGCCCATCAACACCCCGATGGTGATTCCTCCCAGAATCTCCAATAGTAAGATTTGGGCAAATGTGACGAACGTGATGTCCTGATCCCCGGTGACGATAGCCACGTGGTAGAGCACAAATGCCAATACCACAGAGAACGCCCCATTGAACAGTGACTCACCTTCCAGCTTGATCTCAAGTATTTTTGGCAATGAAAACCTTTTGGTGGTGTTAGAGGATGAAATGGGGTCTGTAGAAGAAATCACCGCTCCAAAAACGAGGCTGTACATGTAGCTAATCTCTATATTCAGCCCATTGAGGACATAGTAGAGTATGGTCCCTATCACCAGAGTGGATATGATGGCACCAACAATGGACAGAATGATGATCGGAAGTTTTTGGGTTCCTAGCTTATTGATGTCCATGTTTAATCCTCCCGCAAAGAGAATCACACTAATGACCATTTGATTGAGAACATCCCGAAAATCAAAGGACTTAATCTCTGTCGCAATTTCCCACTGCGGAAACAAAATTTCAGTCATCAGTATTACCACTGAAAGGATAAGGGTGAGAATCATCAGTCCCAGGGACGAGGGCAATTTCAGGTAAAGCGTATTCAAAAAGATGAATAAGCCTGAAACGAAAATGATCAGGGCTATTAAATCGAATATGTGCATTTCACTAAATTTTTACAATTTTAACCTATAAACCCACAGCTGGCATTCAGAATATTTTTGTAAAGCAGACTCAGTAATAATACGCGCTATCCAGTACTTTTAATAGACTTATTTGATGAAAGGCGGCACATTAATAAGCTTCTTTTGCAACAATAGCACTTTTTTCATTCATAATATATACTAAGGTCGCTCAGGAAGGGTTCTTTCATACCATTATGGCCTATCTATAAGACCCTTTCGTATGGCTTCTATTTGAAACGATCATACCTTATATTGTCCTTTTTTCCTGACCAATCTAACCCAACCACCCATGCTCACTCAATTAGAGGAGGAACATAACCTGGAGGATATCCAAAACAAGATTATAGAATTAGCCCTTATTATTTTTTCTTCTCTGGGTATCATTTCTCTCATATTGAATGTAATCAGGGCTGTATACAAAAACATGACGGTGGTGCTCACCATTCATACCAGTGTGGTGATCCTTTTAGTACTTTTACTGATCTTCCGCAACAAGGTCAGCCACAACCTCAAAGCCGCAGGCCTACTCATTGCCATTTATGTGGTCATCACCGTGGGATTGTATCAGCTTGGCTTTGTCGCTTCAGCAAAAGCCCTCATTGTGGTACTACCAGTCCTCACCTCTTTTGTGCTTTCACATCAGAAGGCCATTCTGGTCTCACTCCTCCTGCTGATCACTTACGTCATCTTCGGAAGTCTTTTCGTTTCGGGGGTCTTCACCGATATCACTTATCAAACCAACTACACCTCACACAATGCAGTTTGGCTGTTGGACGGAGCAGTCATTTTTCTGGCCTCATTTACCCTTTTGTTTGGGAGTCAGATTTACCGAAAGGCCATCTTGCACAACTTTTCGGTGATCCGCAAGCACAGTGCCGAACTGATCACCAAGGAGCAGAAATATAAAATGCTCTTCGAAACCTCTAATGACGCCATTCTGCTGTTTGATGAGGGGGTCTTTGTGGACTGCAACCAAAAGGCACTGACCTTATTTGATTGTACAGCTCGGGATATAATCGGAAAAACTCCGATTGACTTCAGTCCGGTAGAGCAACCCGACGGTCAGCTTTCAAAGGAAAAGGCACCAAAATTTATTCAGAAGGCTTTCGAAGGCGTATCACAGTCTTTCGAATGGCAGCATTGCAAACTCAATGGAGAAGTCTTTGAGGCCTCTATAAACCTTAGTCTGGTAGCGCTGGAGGAAGAAAATTATATCCAGGCTGTGATCAGAGATATCACCGATCAGAAAAACGCAGAACGAAAAATAGTAGCTTACCAAAAAGGCCTCGAGGAACTGGTGAAAGCACGAACGCAGGAGCTGGAAGCCGCCAACGAAGACTTTAAGCACGCCAACCAGGAACTCACTACTCAAAAAGAAATGCTTAGCAAGACGCTTTCTGAGCTTAGGCGAACTCAGGAGCACCTGGTGGAAACAGCCAAAATGGCCTCTATTGGTACACTTACTGCCGGAGTGGGTCATGAAATCAACAACCCGCTAAACTTCATCATGGGTGGCCTGCATAACCTGGAATGTGCCATCAGGCAGCCGGAATCATTTGAGGATGATAATGAGCTCTGTGCCGTCCAGGAAGAAGGTCTTCAAACCATCAAAGAAGGGATCGGGCGTATTCACGAAATCACAAAAAGCCTGGATCATTTCAATAGGTCCAATCAAAAAAAATTGGGACTATGTAACCTGCACGCCATCATCAATAACTGCCTGCAAATCCTCAATCATGAAATCAAGTATAAGGGTAAGGTGCTCAAAACCTATCACCACCAGGACATTCTTTTTGTAGGAAATGAAGGTCAGCTACATCAGGTTTTTCTCAACATCATCAGCAATGCCATCCAGTCATTCGACAAAAATGGCTTAATTACCATTTCCACGAAATTGCTGACCGAACAAAACCTCATCGAAGTGGACATCTCCGATAATGGAACAGGCATCGCTCCCACCCATCTGGACAAGGTTTTTGATCCATTTTTCACCACCAAAGATCCAGGACTGGGAAAAGGTCTCGGTCTGTCTATGGCCCATCGGATCATTCAGGAGCATAGTGGCCAGATCAACATCAGTTCCACCACAGCTGGCACACAGGTGGTGGTTCAGCTCCCTACAAAATCAACGGCTTAAACACCATCTGAGCGCTAACTATGCTGATACAGATAGCTTCATATTTATGATCAAGCACTACCTTTGCGCCCATAAACTTCAACAATCCAATTACTTATGCGAGCAGACGCTGCTGCACCCATCACTCAGGAACAGATCAATCAGTGCATAACTGTGCTGGAGAGCCTTTTGGGAGATACCACCCAACTTTTTGAACTCCCCGAAGAACAACGCATTGCCCTACTAAAAGCAGCTGGTGCCCTTACACGACCAGACAGGGCAGAATTTGACAAGCGAAGAAAAGATGCCAAAAAAGCCGCCAAGAGAAAAATGGTGGAACGGGATAAGCACATCCGTAAAACCACCGGTATTCGCAGTGCCCGGGAGTCTGTAGTTTTTGAGGCGCCCAAACTAATTTCCCTTACGGGGAAAGAGCACGAAGTGGCTCCCGAATTGGAATCACCCAGAAACTGCTACGTGTGCAAAGCAGTGTACACTAAAGTCCACCATTTCTATGATGCTATGTGCCCGGAATGCGCAGATTTCAACTATGCGAAGCGTTTTCAGACCGCCGACCTCACGGGTCAGGTAGCCATCATCACGGGCTCCAGACTGAAAATCGGGTATCACATTACCCTCATGATGCTCAGAGCCGGGGCTACGGTAGTGGCCACCACCAGATTCCCGGTAGACTCTGCCCTCAGATTTGCCAAAGAGAAAGACTTCAAATCCTGGAGTCACCGCCTCAAAATCCACGGGCTGGATCTGAGACACATTCCCTCCGTGGAGATTTTCTGCAACTTCATAGAGCATCAGTATGACCGTCTGGACATCCTGATCAATAATGCCGCACAGACCGTAAGAAGACCAGCAGGGTTTTACAAACACCTAATGGCCAACGAGGAAATGAATTCGGATGAATTGCCTCTGCTCACCAGAGGGCTCCTTTCTGACCACCTCTATTGCCTCTCTGAGCTGCAGGAACTGGCCCCTTCAAAAACTAAAAACCAGAACCTACCGGTGGCCTGGAATGCTCCGGAGCCTGGTATAGGGCTGCGTGCTTCGGCAAAACTCTCGCAGATTCCCTATAGCTTCGACAACTCCCTTCAGACCCAGGAAGTATTCCCTGAAGGCAAGCTGGATGCAGACCTGCAACAGGTAGACCTACGCAAAACCAACAGCTGGCGGTTAAAACTGGGCGAAATAGAAACCCCGGAAATGGTAGAAGTGCAGTTGGTCAACGCAGTAGCTCCATTTGTGCTTTGCAACAGGCTTTCCCGATTGATGCGCAAAGAAAACACCGGCAAAAAGCACATTGTGAACGTATCAGCAATGGAGGGTAAATTCCATCGGTTCTATAAGGAAGACCGGCACCCGCACACCAATATGGCCAAAGCTGCGCTCAACATGATGACTCACACCTCAGCTTCGGATTTCGCCAAAGATGGCATCTACATGAATGCTGTGGATACTGGCTGGGTGACCGACGAAGATCCCGCAGAATTGGCCAGACACAAAACGGAAGTTCATGACTTCCAGCCACCATTAGACATAGTGGATGGTGCCGCCCGGGTACTCGACCCGCTGTTTGACGGAATCAATACCGGCAAGCACTGGTGCGGGAAGTTCCTGAAAGACTACCGACCGATCGACTGGTAAAATGGCCTCCTGGACTCATTTCTATTTGATCAGAATCCAATTTCTGGGCCATAACTACCATGGCTGGCAAAAACAACCCTCGCTCCCGAGTATTCACGGGGCGATAGATGATACATTGAAAGTCATTTTAAAGAGTGCTCCCTTCAAAACATTGGGCTGCTCACGAACGGATGCCAAAGTATCCGCCGAAGATTATGTACTGGAGCTGTTTCTGAATAAAGCCATCGTCCCGGAGCAGCTTCTGCATCAACTCAGTAAACACCTCCCTGCGGATATTTCTGCCAGATCGGTAGCTCCTACACATCAGGGGTTCAACATCATTCAGGGCGCCAGGACCAAAACGTATCACTATTACTTTAGCTTCGGAGAGAAGTCACACCCCTTTTCCTCGCCCCTCATACACCATGTCAGGCAAGAGTTGGACATAGACAAGATGAAATTAGCCGCGAGAAAATTTGAAGGCTGTCACTATTTCGGAAGGTATACCCAAAAACCTTCCGCGGAAACGGAACTCCAAAGGGAAGTCTTATCTGCTCAGATCATACCCAACGAGTATGTAACTGGCAGTTTTATTCCACAGGATTCTTTTGTGTTTTCGGTCAAAGCGCACGGTTTTATGCGCTATCAGGTACGGATGATGATGAGCGCTCTATTCGAAACCGGAAGAGGATTATGGCGCATGGATGACTTAGACCAGTCATTATCTATGGAGACAGGCGACACGCACAAGGTCATGCACGTAGCTCCGCCCTCAGGGTTGGTACTCCATAAGGTAAATATGGACGAAACTTTTTAGCTCCATAGAGATACTCCTATTTCTTCAATGAGGCCTTACTGAAAATGTAATCCGGAATTTCAGGATTAATCTGAATACTCTTCACGATAAAATCCGTACCCTCCCCATCCTTCAGCACGTCTTTATAATTCATTTTTTTAGGAAACCATCGGTCCCCAATCCTCTCTACATTGGAGAGGGTTACGCGCTTCAGCAACTGACCACTTTTAGCATACATTTCTTCTTTCAGCGGCACAAACCTTTCCTGATCTATCCATAGTTTCTGCTGCTCATAGGTGGCATCATCCACTTTGGCCACCAGATCGAGTACCCAGGCGCTCCGGCCTTCCACCTCCTCTTCGTCAATCACTTTGGCGTCATACATCTCTATCAGTTTGCGGTCATCCATCATGTCCTCATAAGACAGGTCGGAACCCATGACCGATTGCTTCAGCATATGACCGGAAAGCTGGATCGTACGGTCTGTAGCGGGTGAGTAAATCCATAACCGATCGTCCATTCTTAGCATTTTGGTTCCCTTTTCCCTGTCAGGCGCCAGATATTCCGTAAAGGATTGATCATTTCCCTTTGAATACCCTTTGGAGGTCACAGTACGACTATTTCTCCTTCCGTGAATGACCATATCTGACTCCACAATCTGAGTGTCAGAAGTCATGTTGTAATCCACTTTCTCAAGGATTTTACCGGCATCCGGATTTGTCTGCAGAAATGCACTGCAAAGAATAAGTATTGCAAACGCTAGCTTCATTGTGATGTCTTCATTTTGTCTTAAAAACCATTTCAAACTTCTAGTTCTTTGAAAAGTGTGGCTGTTTCTCTTCTGTAAATGCCAATTCCGGAAAGCGCATTTCCCAGAACCATTGCCACCAACCCCGGAATAAAGCCAATATAGAGCAAGTCGGAGGTGAACGATGCTCGAAGTACGGAGGGCATCATCATGGTACTATCATCCAGCATACCTGTGATATCAATCCCTACCACCTGCAGGTAATACACCCCACCAAGGCCCACGATGGTACCGAAGACTGATCCTATGGCCCCGATTAGAATTGCCTCATAGATCAAGGTTCGATAGATATGGCCTTTTTCCTCACCCAGTGCCAGTCGGATTCCAAACTCCTGATATCGCCGCAATCCCCCCAGTAGGCCCGTATTCCACAATACAATGGACATAGCAAAAACGAAAATCACCACAAACAGGGTAGAAAAAGAGTCCACATAATCAAGGAAACTCGAGAGGTTATTTTGTGCCCTCAAGGGAAACATCTCCGGAGCAAATTCATCAGAATCATCAGCATACTGACCATTGAATGTTTCGCTCATGGCAATGGCGCGTGAGTCATCGTAAGCTCCACTCTTGAAATAGCCCAGCACCTCTCCTGCTCCATCTTCCATATCAAGCATTCGTCGGGCGTCGGTAATATCTACAATGATGGCTCCCCTGTCCAGCGCAGTGGTGCCAAACTTCACCGTGCCACTCACCACAAAGTTTTCGAAAGCCATGCTGCCATTCATAGTAGTGCCCATGTAGGTCACTTCGTCCCCAATCTGAATGTGCAGCTTTTCAGCAAAGTCGTGCCCAACCAAAGTCTCACCAGAGTGGCTGGGCATACTTCCCTTCACTATCGAAGAGGAAATGTTCATCCGCACGTCTTCACCACTCTCTGTGGAAAACAACGCCACGGCCATCCCAGCTGCAGGACCCTGACCTTTGGATCCTCCCAGGTCATCAGGCACATCAATCAATCCTCCAAATTTGATCCTGTTCACCCATTGCATCTCAGGAAATTGCTTCGCCAGAGATTCATTCAACTCGCCTACTCCCAATAGCGCCAGATCATTGGGTAGCTGATCTTTATTTTCAGCGTAGGCACGAGACATTACTTTTACATGCCCGGTTTCAAATCGAGCATTTTGATCGATCATATCTCCCATCACTCCGCGCATATAACCACTCAGTAAAATGGTCAAAGCCACTCCGATGGTGATAATCATGACGGGTAAAACACTTCGTGTTTTATCCCCAAGGATTCCTTTTAAGAGAAATTTTATCATTGTATTTTACCTTTTAAGGCATCTACAGGGTTCATTGTCGAGATTTTCCTGGCGGGCAGAAAACTGACAATGGTAGCAGAAACCACCACCAGAGCCATTGTACCTAAAATCAGTCCTGCTCCATAAACAGGGAATATTCTTGCCGCCACTATTACTCCCGAGTTTTGAGAAGCAGTGGGCATGCCGATACCAGCCGTGGCCATATAAATGAATAAGGGAATGCCATAAATGCAACCTACAGCAGTTGCCAGCAGGCTGTACATGCTCCCTTCAATGGTGAACAGCCAAACCACCCTCAGACGAGTCATTCCCAGAGCGATGTAGGTTCCTATCTCCCTTTGCCTTCTGAAAATGGAAAGCACCTGAGTATCGAAAATGGCCAGTAGGGCAATGGCCAGCAGCAGCAAGTACATAATAGATCCACTCACTTTTTTCATTTCTATGATATCGCTCAGGTCCTGCAGAAGCTCCCGCTGCGACTTAAATTCCCAGCCTTCTACCTCCATCGAGTTTCTGGCTGTCTCTGAGATGTAAAGTGTTGCGTGATTTTGCAATCCGGTCATTTGCCAGAGCTGATGAATAGAAATCCACATCTGGCCATTATCTACTGCTGGCACATTGGTATCAAAAACATCAACCACTGTCGCCCTCCCAGCATCATAAGTTCCATCCTTATCCCGCCACCGGATGAGCACTTCATCACCCACTTCCAGATTGGTAGCCTCAGCCATCCGTTTCCCAATAATTACCGGGAGGTCGGCGCTACGCTCAGCAAGAAGCTGGGTAGGCAGTTTCAGGGTGGTTTGGCCCGGATCAATTCCCTTAAGGATCACCGACATCATGCGTCCTTCGGGATAAATGGAAGCCTGCCGCATCAGTACGGGAATCAAACCCTTATTTTCGTTGGTCTGTAAAGTATCATGACCGTCCTGCAAAGTGAATGGGTCATAGGGATCATAATCACCATTGAGTAGGTGTCCGCCACCGTACTCCCAGGCAATACCATCACGTCTCGCCTGCTCGTTCCACCCATCGATCATGCCATTGTAAAAAATGATTAAGACAAAGGCAAAGGACAATACGCTCACATTGAGCCAGGTACGCAGACCAGATCCAACAAGGTTTTTATAAGCTAATATGAAGGCTAGTTTCATGGCTTTGACATCTGGTGAGAAATGTGTTCGTCCTGATCGATTTTACCATCTTCCAGATGAATCATTCGATCCAGATAGCACATTACTTTTTCATCGTGGGTAGAAAAAATAAAGGTCGTTTGGAGGGCTTTATTCAAATCCTTCATGGTCTGAATGATGGCATGAGCATTTTTCGCATCCAGATTGGCTGTAGGCTCATCGGCCAAAACGATATCCGGTTTTTTCACCATTGCTCTGGCAATGGCCACACGTTGACCTTCGCCACCCGAAAGTTTCGAAGGTTTCTTGTCTGCCATATCCTGAAGACCTACCCATTCAAGGGCTTGCATGACGGCCTTCTTCCGTTCCGCTGATGTTTTATTTTGGAGCAAAAGGGAGAATTCTACATTTTCATAGACCGTATAGACCGGCAGCAGATTGTACACTTGAAAGATGAAACCAAGGTGCAAATTCCTCAAAAGGGCTGATTCCTTATGGGAGAGATCAGAAATATTCCTTCCCATTACGATGGCTCTTCCTTCAGACGGACTATCCAATGACCCGATAATGTTGAGCAGGGTGGTTTTGCCAGACCCACTAGGTCCTACCAGTCCCGCAAATTCTCCCTTTCGAAACTCAAGGTTAATGTCTTTCAATGCCGTAAACTCACCATCGCCCACGGGGAATCTTTTGGTGACATTTTCAATCGATATGATCTTTTCTTCACTCATTTTAGTGATTGTTTAATGATTGTAAACCAACATCAGCCTTAGACCAGGGCCTGATATGGAATTTACCAGGTCATTTTCTTGTATGCCTTTTTGTATCCTGGGACTATAAAAGGGCATGATATACCCAACAAGGGCCTTGAATTGGTGTTCGTAATTCAGAAAAAAGGTAGGATCACCGACTGCCCAGTTGTAGAAAAACAAGGCACTCAACTGATCAAAAAAGCCAAGTGGATATGCCATCGTAGCTGCAGTGATATGCCCTCTGTGACCAAACCCAAGCAGACCCGAATCATACCCCGCTATGAGGTGCTCCACCACCATGTTCAGCCCATTCCCAATTCCAAAGGTGTAATCAGCCCCGAGGTTGAGGAAGGTTTGGTTGGTAAGGTCACCCAAATCCTTCTGTTTTCGAATGTGTGACACCTCAAACCACAACCCAACATTCACGTCCCATTTACCATCAACTCCCCACCTGTCTTCAGGAATCTGGGCAAATTGTGGTGCATCCATTAGCAGCCGGGCGTCAGCTGTCCGGTGATGATACGAAAGAGCAATCTCCCCTCGGGAAACAGGATATTGTACCCTGCCCCCGAACTCAGGGTGTTGGGCATAAGTCTCGGAAGCATCCAACCCACGTGCCTTTTCATTTCCATACAAACCCCAAAGCCAAATATTGGCATTATTGAGAAAATAATACCTCCCCAAAACCCCATAAACTCCATTGGTCAGCCGAAGAGGATCACGTGGATCGATCTGATTGAACCACTGAAGTGGCCTAAGCATGGTGGCAACCCCGAAATCAATTTTCTGTAAGCCTACCCGTACCTCAAATTGCTTGCCGGTATACCTGGCCCAAAGTCGGTAAGGGTTGATGCTGCCATTCCAGCTGCCAGTGTCGAAAGGCTGGAAGAATACCGAACCAGCTATATTCACTGAAGCTTCCAAATCGAAGGCTTTCCCTGAATCTAACCCAACCCCATATCCCAGCTCGGGGATATATCGTCCTCCTGAGAAAAGTGGAAATTGATTCTCCGGACAATAGCTCCCAACAGCAGAAACCTGCCCATCAAATTCAAGCCTGGGCTGTGCCAGAGCTACCTGCAGCGCTAATAGATAAACCCAACAAAAGAGTAATTTGCGTCTCATTCTGGTTGCTCGGAGGGGAATATCCCGTAAAAGAAGAAATTGGTAAGATCCATTATGGCGTCATGCTTGTCCTCATACATGGAAAGAAATCTTTCGTCCATCATCTTGTCGTTGAGGCTATTGAGCATATAAAGGATGAATTCTAACTTGGTATCCCGGCGAATCCATCCATTTTGTTGAGCCATAAACAAATCATACATGATTTCGCTTAGCATCTCTTTCCGGCTTTCTTCAATATAAGCACTTAAAACTGAGTCTGTAGACTGGTAAATCTCTTGAATGAATTCCTGACTGATGTCAACAGACTGTTGGTGCTTTAGGGCAATCACCTTTGCGATCTTCTCCCGAAAGGGTATGTCCTGCTTCATGACGGCTCGGTATGAGTCCATACCCTCCGTGATAAATCCCTTGAGCACCTGAAAAGCCAGATCTTCTTTGTTTTCAAAAGACCGATAAAAGGTCATTTTACTCACCCCGGCACTTTTGCAGACCTCCTCAACTGAAATACGTCTGATGCCATATTTCCAGAAAAGTGTTCTACCCGCTCCCAGCAGAAGCTGTCGGCCATTTTTCTTCTTTGATCCTGTCATTCGCTATGTTACGATTATTAATCAATATTACGATATTAGTAACAATAAGGTTATAATCGTAACTAACATAGTTCCAACTAAAAGGAAAGTAATAGCGTCTTTAAAGTTAAAAATAAGTCTATGAAGAACCTGCTTTATCTTTTAGTATTCATTGCACTGGGTTGCACTGATGACCAGCCCTCTCAGGAAAGTGATCAAGCTAATTTGGATCGATTATGGTCAGAAATACACGCAATGGCGGAGAGCGTGACTTGTACCAGTGCCGAAGAATGGGACTTCACCGCGGTAGGCTCCAAAGCCTGCGGAGGGCCAGTCAAATTCCTGGCCTACTCAGAAACCATTGATACGGTGAAGTTTCTTTCTCTGGTGAGCGAGCACCGAGATGCTCAGGAAGCTTTCAATGTCAAATGGGGCATCTATTCGGATTGCTCTACTCCTCAGGAACCTTCAGGTGTGGCATGTGAAGAAGGTGAGCCTGTCTTGCAGTACGGGCAGTAATCCCCTAAAACCAGTTGCCCTTACCAACCTGACGCTCTTTCAGGTCAATCTTCCAAGTAATCAGTCTCTCTGGGGCCCCTAAATGCATAGTCGCGTTGGCATGCAGGGGCCTCCACGGCAGTATCCTCCTTATACATATTCAAAAGCTTCAGTTTCGGAGAAGCACAGCACTCATCATTGTAGCCCCACCACAAACCGTAGTGGGTGATCTGCAACCCTTGCCCTAATGGCAAAAGAAACCAGCACTGTACAGGTGATACCCTTATCCGAAACATCCTGTAAGCACGAGACCGCATTAATTGCCTAAATTTCATTTCTCAAAACTTACTAGTCCTTATGATGAAAACATATTCGGCCTTGTGCATCGCGGTGTGCTGCATGGTCATGGCCTGTACCTCTCCACCAAAGTCTGAAAGCTCAGAATCAACCGTGCCAACCACTTTTGAAACCACCGGCAGTATTGAAAGGCTCCTCCCCGAACTGGACCTGTTGATCCCGGCAGAAGCCAAAATCGAAGTGCTGGCCAGCGGATTTACCTGGTCCGAGGGTCCGCTCTGGCTGAAAGATCAAAATGCCCTGATCTTTTCAGATGTTCCCAAAAACACCGTCTACAAGTGGACAGAACAAGATAGTATTTCGATCTATCTCCAGCCATCGGGTTATGACGGTGACCGCACGGATAAGCACGAACCAGGAGCCAACGGACTGGCATTAGATAATGAGGGTAATCTGATACTTTGCCAGCACGGTAATCGTCAGCTGGCCAAAATGGCCACTTCTCTGGATGCACCAAAGTCTGCTTTTCTACCAATCACCTCTACGTACAACGGAAAGCGTTACAACAGCCCCAATGATGTGGCCATTAGCAAAGAAGGTGTTTATTACTTCACTGATCCTCCCTATGGACTGGATGAATGGGATGAAAAAGAGTTGGAATACAACGGAGTATACAAGATGGGAACGGATGGTCAGGTTTCCTTACTCATCGATTCACTCACCAGACCCAATGGCATTGCCCTTTCACCGGATGAAAGGACCCTCTATGTGGCAGTTTCAGATCCTAAAGCGGCGAAATACTATGCCTATGAACTGGACATTGATGGCAACATTACAACCGGAAAAATCCTTCTGGATGTAACTCCATTGGTGGGATCTGAACGTAGAGGGTTGCCAGATGGCCTGAAGGTAGACAACTCCGGAAATCTATTTGCAACAGGGCCCGGTGGTGTGCTGGTGATCAGCCCTGAAGGCAAGCACCTGGGCACCATCATGACCGGCCAGGCCACTGCCAACTGCGGTTTCAATGCCGACAAGACAGTGCTTTACATGACAGCACATAGTTACCTGATGCGAATAAATCTCAAACCATAATTCCAACAACATGAAAATCACTTACCTCTTACTCCTTTTGGTCACGGTCATCGGTGCTGAAGCTGTAGCTCAGGATCACTCCAAAAAAGTAGACCCATTGCCGATCGGGAGTCCGGCACCAGATTTCACACTCCCTGCCACGGATGGCAACACTTATTCCCTTGCCGACTTTAAAAAGAAATACCTGGCCATAGTGTTCACCTGCAACCATTGTCCTACCGCCCAGGCTTATGAAAAGAAGCTCATTAGTATCGTAGACAAGTACAGTAAAAAAGGCGTTGACTTTGTGGCCATTTCACCCAATGATCCGAATGCAGTGAGCCTTTCCGAGCTTGGCTACAGTGATCTTTCGGACGATCTGGAGGATATGAAGCTGAGGGTAAAAGAAATGAACTACAACTTTACCTATCTCTACGACGGAGCTTCACAACAGACTTCCCTCAAGTATGGTCCGGCCGCCACACCACACGTGTTTGTGTTCGATCAGGACAGAAAGTTGGTCTACTCAGGACGAATAGATGATACGGAAAACCCATACATCTCTCCAAGAACCACAGATCTGATCAATACACTTGATGAGTTATTGGCAGGCAAACAACCTTCTACTCCTACTACCAAGACTTTCGGGTGCTCCATCAAATGGGCCTGGAAAAACGATTGGCTGGCCAAAGAACGTGAGGGCTGGTCAAAAGAAGAAGTGACGATCCAACCCATTGCTGTGGATGAGGTGGCCGATCTGGTAAAAAATACCTCTGACAAGCTCCGTTTGATTAATATATGGGCCACCTGGTGTGGACCTTGTGTGCAGGAGTTTCCGGATTTCGTAGACATCAACAGGATGTATCGCGGCAGAGACTTTGAGTTCGTGTCCATCAGTGGTGATAAATTGTCCAAAAAGGACAAAGCCCTTGAGTTTCTGACCAAAAAGGAAGCTTCAAATACCAACTACATCTACTCCGGTGACAATATGTATGACCTCATTGAAGCCGTGGACCCCAACTGGCAAGGGGCATTGCCCTACACCCTACTGGTGGCTCCGGGCGGTAAGATCATCTATCAGGTAGACGGCACTATTGACCCTTATGAACTTAAGAAAGCCATTGTAGGCTATTTGGGAAGGTTCTACGCTGATAATTAAACGCTTCTAAAGACACCAGGCAGTGCGCGTTTGAGCACCAGACGCGCACTTTTTTATCCTCCCATCCAGTAACTCCTCTCTGGGATAATCTTTACATTTGGCAAAAAGTCTCTTCCTTGGGAAAAATACCAGCCATACTTTTACTCTGTGTCCTGAGCATACCGTTTATGGGTACTTACACCTGGCTCCGTGTGGAGAAATATCAGTTAAAGAGACAAATCAAAAGACAGCTCATAGCCCAAACCGATAAAAATGACCTGATCCTCCTAAAAATCGCCCATAAAGACAGTTCGTTGCTCTCCTGGGAACACTCCAAAGAATTTGAATACAAGGGCGAAATGTATGACGTGGTAGAAAGGTACCAAAATGAGGATACCACCTACTACCGGTGCTGGTGGGATCATGAAGAGACCCGACTCAACCGACAACTACAAGTGCTGGTGAACAAGGCATTCGGAAAAGATCCATACCATGAAGCCAACAGAGAACGGGTCGAAACCTTCACCAGTGGGCTCATATGTGTCCCCATCCCTGTTTTTAAATTCATCACCTTCGTTTCCGCCTTTCAAAGACAGGCTCTTGAGATGACCCCTATCTACCGTCAGCAGAAACCACCCCTTCCTCCTCCTCAACAATCCTGATCTTCTCGGTAAGCGTTCATGCAGGCAGCATGAGCCAGCACTCCCGTGTGGAGTGAAATCATTTTTTCAATCACAAAAAAAATCGAATGAAAAGATCAATCATGCTATGGTCACTGCTGACCATGGCTTGTCTGGGATATACCCAGGTAGTGACTGTGCAAGACCTGGAAACCGGCCATCCCCTGGAACTGGTGACCGTGGTGAGCAACCAGCACAATGCCTTGCTTACCACCAACTCGCAAGGTCAGGTAAAAATCAATCCATTTATTAAAGCTTCCAGAATTGACTTCAGAATGATGGGATATAAGACCATCAGCATGAGCTTTGATGAGCTCGAACTGGCTGGTTTTCTGGTGGAAATGAGCTCCTCACAAGTCTCACTCGATCAGGTGGTGGTCTCTGCCACCCGCTGGAGCCAGACGGGTCAGGAGGTGCCATCCAAAATCATCACCATCACCCCGAAGGACATTGCTTTGCAAAACCCACAAACTGCAGCGGATTTATTGGGGGGATCCGGAGAAGTGTTTATTCAGAAAAGTCAGCAGGGAGGCGGCAGCCCAATGATTCGTGGGTTTTCTACCAACAGACTTCTGTACACGGTAGATGGTATCAGAATGAATACCGCCATCTTCAGGAGTGGAAATCTCCAAAACGTAATCTCTCTCGATCCCTTTGCTACAGAGAGTGCTGAGGTGCTTTTCGGTCCCGGATCCATCATTTACGGCAGTGATGCCATCGGCGGAGTGATGGCCTTTCAAACCCTTACTCCCCAGTTTTCACTGGACGAAAAGCCACTGATCACCGGAAAGGCAGTGACAAGGTATGCCTCGGCCAACAATGAAAAGACAGGTCACTTCGATGTATCCATCGGTTGGGAAAAATGGGCCACCGTGACCAGTGTTTCCAGCTACAACTTCGGCGACCTGCGAATGGGCAGCTATGGGCCAGAAGAATACCTGAGGCCTATTTATGTGCAACGCCAGGACAGTCGGGACGTGGTAGTCACCAACCCCGACCCCAAGGTTCAGACTCCTTCGGGTTACACGCAGATCAACATGATGCAGAAGGTCAGGTTTAAACCCAATGTCCGGTGGGATTTCCAATATGGGTTTCACTACTCTGCTACCTCAGATTATGCCCGTTACGATCGGCACATTCGGTATAAAAATGGGTTACCTCGAAGTGCCGAATGGAACTATGGACCGCAAATCTGGATGATGAATAATTTTACTGCGACCAACAGCCGTGTAAATCCTCTATATGATCAGATGACATTAAGAGCAGCTCAGCAGCATTTTGAGGAGAGTCGCATCGACAGGGATTTTAACGGAGACACCCGGGCTTCCCGGTTTGAGAAAGTCAACGCATTTTCCGTCAACCTGGATTTCGTAAAGGCTCCTGGCCCTAAAGCAAACATCTATTACGGACTGGAGCTGATCACCAACGACGTGGATTCGCGTGGAACGGATGAAGACATTACTACTGGTGAATCTGTGACTGGCCCTGCCAGATACCCAGAGTCTACCTGGTCGTCATACGCTGCGTATCTTACCTACCAGTACAATCTTTCAGGACAGTGGATGCTTCAGGCCGGAGGCCGATACAATCTATATGCCCTGGAAGCTGATTTTAGCAACAACCTCCCCTTTTATCCATTTCCTGAATCCGAGGCTTCACTCGCTGATGGAGCCTTTACAGGAAGCCTTGGCATGTTGTACCATCCAGGACAAACCTGGTCGGTGAGTGCCAATGCCTCCACCGGATTCAGATCACCCAATGTAGATGACTTGGGGAAAGTCTTCGACTCTGAGCCGGGTGCTGTGGTCATTCCCAATACGGGTCTTTCCGCTGAGTATGCCTACAATGCCGAGCTGGGGATTGCGAAAGTGTTTAACGAAACGGTAAAACTGGACCTGACCGGGTACTATACCATTTTGGAAAACGCCATGGTAAGACGGAATTTCACACTGAATGGTGAAGATAGCATCATGTATGATGGAGAACTAAGTCAGGTACAGGCTATCCAGAATGCCGCAGTTGCCAATGTGCATGGCATTCAGGCAGGCCTGGAGATCCAGTTGCCGGCAGGTTTTGGTTTTTCTACCCAATACAATTATCAAAAGGGCGAAGAAGAACTTGATGACGGCAGCAAAAGCCCCTCCCGGCATGCAGCGCCCTGGTTTGGAGTGACGAAACTCACTTATGCCTCCGGAGGTTTGAATATTCAACTCTATGCGGTGTACAATGGAGAAAAGCGCTTTGCCGATCTTCCGGAAGAAGAAAAAGCCAAGGATTACCTCTATGCCATGGATAAAAACGGAGATCCTTATTCGCCTGCATGGTATACACTCAACCTGAAGGCCATGTATCAGATCAATGATGCATTCACCGTGACCGGGGGAATGGAAAACCTGACTGACCAGCGATACAGACCCTACAGTTCGGGACTGGTAGCTCCGGGCCGGAACTTCATTTTGGCACTGAAAGCCAAATTTTGATGGTCAACCCCGCGCCTTTGGCTCTGCCAAAGGCGCGGGGTTTTATCGATCCAGCCATGCCTTAAACTCAGACACGCGCTCTCTGGCCACAATCACCTGCTCTTCCTCAAATCCCTCAATCACAATCTCCAAACGTGAGTTGGTGAAAGCAATGATGTCTTTGATACAACTCAGATTGACTATAAATTTTCGGCTGATCCGAAAGAACTGGTCTGCGGCTAAAAGATCCTCCACCTTATCCAGCGTATAGTCCACCAAAAATTTGCGTCCTTCTTTGGTAAACAGATAGGTAGCCTTATCCTGACTATAGATCAATTGAATATCCACGGTCTCCACTGTTTTCAAATGCTCTCCCACTTTTACCACAAACCGCTCCTTGCCTTTCGGTTGCAACGATTTCAAAAGGCCATCAACTTGTTCATTTCCTTTGTTGGCATGCCTTTCGAATTTTTGTATGGCCTTCTCTAACTCCTCCGGATCGATGGGCTTGAGCAGGTAATCCACGCTGTTTGCTTTGAAAGCCTTCAGCGCATACTCATCATAGGCCGTTGTGAAGATAATGGGCACATCCAGTTTGATCTGATCGAAGATGTCGAATGAATTGCCATCCGCAAGCTGGATATCCATGAAAACCAGATCTACCCTGAGCGCTGGCAATGATATCACCGCTGACTCAACCGAGTCCATAGTCAGCACACACTGATAATCAGGTCTGGAGGCCAGTACCAACTTTTTCAATCGCTCCGCTGCCAGTTTCTCGTCTTCTAAAATGATGTATTTCATGTGTTCAATGTTGTAAAAACAACCATTTGCTCATTTCACCCTTTCATTTTCAATAAAGGGAGGGTCACTTCAAAGGTCTTTTGATCATTGCTAATCACCACCTCCTGATCAGATAGGTATTGGTAGCGCGCTTTCAGATTGCTCAGCCCGATCCCCGTGGAGTCCTTAGTCAGCTTCTCCTGCACATTGTTTCTGACCATCACTGTATCATCCGATATGACAATATCTACGCGTAAAGGCTTCGCTGACGAAACCACATTGTGTTTGATCGCATTTTCCACAAGCATCTGCAAAGCCAGCGGGGGCACCATCCCCTCTCCATTTTTCTCAATGCTTAGATCAAAATTATCCCCAAATCTGATCTTCTGAAGGAAGCCATAGCTAGTCAGGAAGGCGAGTTCCACATCCAAAGGCACCATCTCCTGGTCCTTATGCTCTAAGACATACCGATAGACATCTGACATCTTGCGAATAAACTCAACTGCCTTTCCCTGATCCTCATACACAAGTTCACTGAGTACATTGAGTGAGTTAAAAAGAAAATGTGGGTTCACCTGATTGCGCAAAGACTCATACTGAGACTTCAAACTCTCATTTTTTAATTTTTCCACCTTAAACAATGCTTCTTTCCAGTTGATGTAAAATGCACGTCCGTGAAAAAACATGCTAATAATCAAAGTGATGAGGATGGCGATGATAAAGTCCTGAAACCTGATATTTCTGATCAAATCGAGGAGCTCTGAATTGCTATTCCACCACTTGAATAACACAATCACTGCCCCAAAAGTGAAAATGGTGTAGGCCATCATGCACACCATCCCCACCGTGATCCTGGTGATTGGCTTTTCTACCCAGGAGATTTTTGTGTTCAGATAATCAACAATATATCCGTTGCCTTTACTCAGGGAAACCCAGATGGTGACAGAAACGGCCACATTCAATACCGTGAAACTTGATGTGAGAAAATTAAAGAGCGCGCCCACCAGCGCGATGATGAAGATCTCCTTTAATTCGCGGATAAGTGTTTTTCGGGTTATTCTCATTGGTTGCAGTGAGCCAAACTGGCCTCAGCCATCCCCTTACCCCAGGTGGGTAGCGTGGTGAGTTCATCTGGTGTTTGCTCAAATATATCGTAAGCCCTTTGAATATACCCACATGCCTTTTCAAATCCACTACCAAAAAACTGGGCAGTTCCAAATTCCATTTGCCCCATGAGCAAAACAGCACGTGGATTCTCAGGGTCCAAAGCAATGGCCTCACCAAACAGTGCATAAATGGTAGGCGAAAGAGTTTGCCCCCTGGTGGCAGGGTCCACGGTCAAACGCATCATTTGCACAAAACCCTCCAGCGCCACCAGCTCAGAGTTCTTTTCAATCTTCTTTGCGTTTTGTACTAAAGCGAGCGCATCATTCAGCACTTTTTCCTTAGTGCCAGGGTTGGTCTCTCTTGTTCCCCAGAGCGTGAGACTAAGTGAATGATAATAAAGCGGCAACCATTCCTTACTTTCCTTTTGAGCAATACGCTCAAAATAATTGGCACAGCCCATATAGGCTTCCTGATCATCCGCCGCTTTGAGGAGGTCTTTTCCTTTAAGGACGGCTGCTTCATACTTAGACTGTGCGGCAGCACTTCCGGCTACCAACATGAGGATCATTAATACAGTTTTCATCTTAGTTTAAGTTAATGGTGTGAGTGTTATTGTTAGTAGAAACTTCTATTCTGGCATCGCTGTAAGAGGCAGGACCAAAGCGACTGGGTGCATTATTCGAAAAGGCATAGTCTTCCGTTGGGATCCCCATGAAATTGGCATCTAGCTGGCCATTCCCGTTTTCATCGTGGTATATGGAAATGGCATATTCTCCACTGGGAAGCCCTTCAAAGGTTACACTTACTACCTCCAGGTTATCTATTTCAGCTCCCATTTCTCTACAGGCCTCTTTGAGATACTTGCCCTCACTGTTAAACAGCGCGACTCTAAGCTTGCCTTCCTGATGGGCAAATTGTTTGACATATACGGTAAAATTCACAGGGCTCTGTCCCACTGAAGGATACATATAGCTCAGAGCCAATAATAGAAGGATAGTTTTCATGATATTATAAGTTTTCAAGTTGATTGTTAAATGCACCGATAGTAATGAAGCAGCCTATGAAGATGAATCGCTTAGCCGGAAGGCGTATCGCTTCTGAGGCATACGTCCCATTTTCTCCAGGCTGAGAAGCATAGTTGAAACCAAAGACCTGATCACTCCCCAGCAAGTTGGTAGCAGATGCATACAGCACGACTCTGGGCGTGGGCAGATAAGCCACATTGAAGCTGAGATCATGATAACCATCTGTACGGCTTTCGTTGAAGCCGTCCAGGTTGGGGTTTTCATAAGGTCTGCCTGAAGTGAAGGAATAAGTGGCTCCCATTTGGCTTTTCAGCTGTGGGAAAAACCGCTTGATGACGAATGAAAAATTATGAGCTGAGGTAAACCCAGGCGCTGTTTTCTCAGGATAATTGAGGTACTTTCTTTCACTCTTCATCCATGAATATGACACCCAATAATCAATGTTCTTAATTCCCCCTCGATCCCTCCAAAACACGTCCAGGCCATAGGCATACCCGTCTCCATCACTGCTGAACGTTGAGGGATCATATTGGCTTTGGAAGCGGACCAGCTGATCATAGTCCTTCAGATAGGTTTCTACCCTGAACACCTTGTTTTCCTTGATCCGTTGATAGTTGAGAATGTAATGTGCAGCCTGCTGCTGATTCAGCTCATCGGTGAGTTTCAGATATTCTGATCCGGGGGCCTGATAGAAAAGGCCTGATGCCAACGACACCTGAGCATATTCATTCAGCTTATAGGCCATGGAAAGCCTCGGAGCCAGTCGCGCTTCTTTGAGAAGACTCAAATAAGTCAAACGACCGCCCACCCGCACCACGAGGTTTTGTGTGATGTATTGATCCAACTCCGCAAATGCGGCGGTATGCGTCTGATTGTAATCAAATTTCAGTGCGATGCTGTCAGCAATGGTTTCTTCAAAATGCTGATAGTAAAGCTCTACTCCAGTATTGAGGATGCTTTTAGGTGCAAACTCATGTACATATTTGGCTTTCAGGTGCTGATTAAATGTGGGCCGTTCGATGGTAGTTTGATTATAGAGGAGATGATCTTCATTCCATGAGGAAGAAGCCCCCAGGTATACATGATCCGTCTCTCCAACCGGCAGCTCCAGATTGGCACTTACAAAACCATTTTTGTTATTCACTCCTATCGCGTTCACTCCGCTGGGATTCAGGATCGTCTTTTGCTCTAGTGACATATTGGAAGTATTACCCATAGCCAGAGCTTTCAGCCTTCCTCCGTTGGGGAGGTTCTTTTTATAGGCCACATTGGTGTTCCAATCCACAACACCTTGCTTCCAGTCTACCCGCTGATCAATCAGGTGGTTATATGGGTTGAGGTTGATATAGCCTACTTTGGCAAACAGCGACTGCTCCTCCCACGCTTTGGTAACACCCGCCTCCAGTCCTAAAGACATGATTGAAAGGTCTACTTTGCTCACCGGATCTACTTCCAGAGTGTTCAGGATAAGCGCAGAAGAAAGTGCCTGCCCGTATTCCGCAGAATAGCCCCCGGTGCTAAAGAAGGTCCCCTTGAAAAGGAAAGGAGAAAACCTGCTTCGGGTCGGGATATTATTAGCCGAAGCACCATAATAATTGGAAGCTTCCACTCCATCCACGTAGATTTTGGTTTCATCGGCCGTACCTCCCCGCACAAACAGCCTCCCTGACTCACCCACCGTCTGAGTACCTGGTAACGTATTCAGCGCGCCAGTGATGTCCGCTGTAGCACCGGCAGTGGTAGCAATATCCAGACTCTGAAGCACCACTACCTTTTTCTTATCACTAGCCTCAAAGGAACCAGCTGAAATGGTGACCGCATCTATGGTGTTGAAGGCCTCCTTCAGCTTGATCTCAAAATGATTTTCCTGATCCGGCAGAAATGGAAGCTCTACACTTTCAAAACCCATAAAGGAAACCACCAACACCTGCGCTCCTGTCTCATAAGTGTCAAAATTGAAACGCCCGTTTGCATCTGTAGTGCCACCGTCGTACGTATCCTTGAGATAGACATTCGCCCCGATCAGGGTCTCTCCTTTCTGATCAGAGACCACCCCACTGACAGTGGACTGTGCCAAAACCATGGTTTGAGAAAAAATAGCCAGGTAGATTGTGATTAGATATTGCCTCATCGCTTTCGTTTTTGATATCCCGAAAGTGAGGGCTTTGAGTGGATTCAGAAATTAAATGTTTCCGAACTGTAGAAAAGAATGGATGAATTGTAGGAAGCTCGGGTTAAATTCATTTGATTGTTTTAGAGATCTCCATTCTCAAAAAAAGGGCCATGGCAAGACAGCTCAGTTCTTAAATATTCTTTTGAAATTTATTATGCATGCATAACATATTTTTTATATCTTTGAGATAGTATGCATGCATAACATATTAACTCTATCAATAAAAGCATCTCATAAGACCATGGAAGCAGTAGCACAAAAATCAGCGATTAAAGGCGGCGAGTTCATCATCAGAGAAACATCTGCAGACGAAATATTCATTCCGGAACATTTCACAGAAGAGCAAAAAATGATGGCTGCTGCCACCCAGGACTTTATAGACCTGGAAATCACCCCTAATGTAGATCGAATAGACAGCATGGAACCGGGACTCATGCCCGCTCTAATGGAAAAAGCCGGCGAGCTTGGACTATTGGGTGTGGCTGTGCCCGAAGAGTATGGCGGGCTGGGTATGAATTTTAACACCAGTATGTTGATGGCCGACATCATTGCCGCATCGGGATCTTTTTCTACAGCCTATGGTGCGCACACTGGTATAGGCACGTTACCTATCCTATACTATGGCACAGAAGAGCAAAAGCAAAAGTATCTCCCCAAACTGGCCTCTGGTGAATGGAAAGCCTGCTACTGCCTGACGGAACCGGATGCCGGATCTGATGCCAACTCGGGGAAAACCAAAGCCAAACTCTCAGATGACGGAAAACACTATATCATTAACGGTCAGAAAATGTGGATCTCCAACGCGGGTTTTGCAGACCTCTTTATTGTTTTCGCGAAAATCGATGATGACAAGAATCTAACCGCTTTTATTGTGGAGAAGGAATTCGGCGGTATCACTATGAACGATGAGGAGCGTAAGCTGGGCATCAAAGGTTCCTCTACCAGACAGGTATTCTTTAATGACTGTACTGTGCCGGTGGAAAACATGCTTTCTGAACGTGAAAACGGATTTAAGATCGCTGTGAATGTGCTGAATGTCGGTAGAATCAAGTTGGGTGCCGGAGTGATCAATGGCTGTAAAACAGTGGCCTCACAGGCCACCAACTATGCCAATGAACGCAAGCAGTTTGGAGTATCTATCTCCAGCTTTGGGGCTATTAAGGCAAAACTAGCCACCATGGCTACCAAAACTTACGCCATAGAATCAGCTGCCTACAGAGCAGGTCAGAACATTGACGATCGCATAGAATCGTTGATCAACGAAGGTACGGACCTAAGTAAAGCCAAATTGAAGGCTTTAGAGCAATTCTCGATTGAATGTGCCATTATCAAAATACATGGATCTGAGGTATTGGACTTCTGCGTGGATGAAGGGGTGCAAATCTATGGCGGTATGGGCTTCTCAGAAGAAGCACCCATGGCCCGGGCCTATAGAGACGCCAGAATCACCAGAATCTATGAAGGTACCAACGAGATCAACCGCATGCTCCTGGTAGGAATGATGTTTAAGCGCGCCATGAAAGGTGAGCTGGACCTTCTGGGACCCGCGATGGCTGTAGGCAAAGAGCTCACCTCCGTGCCTTCATTTGAGACACCGGACATGAGTGCCCCACTGGCTGAGGAAAAAGATGTCCTTAAAAAACTGAAAAAAGCTGCACTTATGGTGGCAGGAAAAGCAGCTGAAACTTTTGGCCCTACCCTCAACGACGAGCAGGAAGTGCTCATGCACATCGCCGATATGTTGATTGAAATCTATGCTGCAGAGTCTACCCTGCTGAGAACCGAAAAACTCATGGGTATCTATGGTGATGAAGGCAGTCAGCTGTATCAGCAAATGGCCAAACTCTATATGCACGATGCTGTTCAGAAAATCAGAAATCATGGCGAAGAAGCCGTGGCCTGCTTTACTGAAGGTGACGAACTCAAAGTTTTACTGATGGGTATGAAAAGATTCACAAAAATCAATTCCGTCAATACAAGGGACCTAAGAAGGGCAATCGCTGATAAAATGATATCAGAAAACAAGTTTCCTTACAGTCTTTACAAATAAAATTCTGTTGCACATTTTTAAAACAAAAGCCGGTCTCGCCGGCTTTTTTATTTATCTGGCTTTAAAGTTTACTTTGATTACCAGATCGCATAATTTTAACTGAAAATGGCGAGTATCGACATGGAATCCTTCAAGAAACTGACGACAAAAGAAAAAGCACTCTCCCTTAACCTGGATGATCGTATATATGGTACCATAGCAGAAATAGGTGGCGGTCAGGAGGTTGCCGATTACTTCTTCAAAGCCGGAGCCGCATCTGGCACCATCGCCAAAACCATGTCGGCCTATGACATGACCTTCAGTGATGCCATCTATGGAAAGAGTGAGCGCTACGTTTGTGAGGACAAACTCATGCGAATGCTCAACAGAGAGTACTCACTCCTCTCCCAACGCCTGACCCAGCGAGCCAAAAGGTCACACTTTTTTGCGTTTGCCAATACGGTAGAAACGATTAACTACAAAAGAACCAATGAGGGTCATGGCTGGATCGGGTTGCGATTTCAGAAGCACCCGAATTCTGATCCTAATGACTGTGTCATCCATGTGATCCTCAAAGACAATGATCCCCTGTGGCAACAGCAGGTACTCGGGATGGTGGGCGTCAACCTCATCCACGCCTGCTACAACTACGCTGAGCCGGAAGACATTCTTAATTCCCTCATTGACAATATTCATCACAGTCGTGTTGAAGTGGATATGTTCAAAATTGAGGGCCCGGACTTTCATCATGTAGACAATAGGCTGATGAGCCTGAAACTGGTGAAGAATGGCCTGACCCACGCCGCCATGTTTGATCCCAAAGGCAAGGTACTCCAGCCATCTGCAGTGCTTTATAAGAAAAACATTTTTGTACTCCGCGGACGGTTCAGACCAGTAACGCATGTGAATGTGGACATGATGCTCACAGGTATGCGGGCCTTTAGGAATGAGAGCGATGTAGAGATCAAAAACATCATGCCATTGGTAGAGCTCACGCTCAATGACCTCACCATGGAAGGTGAAGTAGACGAAACAGATTTTCTGGACCGTGTAGACCTGCTCTGCTCACTTGGTCAGAATGTGCTGATCTCCAACTACCAGGAGCACTACAAGCTGGCTTCCTATCTTTCGAAATTCACAAGACACAAGAAGCTTGGCATTGTACTGGGGTACTATAACCTTCAGCGAATTTTCGATGAGTCCTATTATGAAAACCTCAAAGGAGGAATCCTCGAGTCATTTGGAAGGCTATTTGGTAGTAACGTGAAACTCTACGTGTACCCGGCCATTGATGCCAACTCCAAGGAAATTGTCACTTCAGAAAACTTTACTCCTGAGGTTCACCTGAAAAATCTCTACCAATACCTCAAAGACAATGATCAGATTGAAGATGTACAGGGCGCCAAAACAGAGAATCTTCATATTATCTCTGATGATGTGCTTAGAATGATCGAAAATGGTGAAGTGGGGTGGGAAAAATTTGTCCCTAACAAAGTATCCGATGCCATCAAAGACCACCACCTCTTCAACTTTCCGTACGAAGTGCCTTTGGACGAAGAAGACCTCTAAAATCACTTTCAAATGATTTTTCAAACCCGTCCATTGCTTTGGGCGCTTTTGTTATATTTGACGTTTAAATTTTCTTAAGCGCATGTCAAACAGAGGATCATTCTCCAATAAATTGGGTTTCATTTTAGCAGCAGCCGGATCGGCAGTAGGGTTGGGTAATATTTGGAGTTTCCCTTTTGAAGTGGGTGCAGGTGGTGGTGCGGCCTTTTTGCTGGTCTACCTGTTCTTTTGCTTTATCCTCTGCTTTCCTGTGATGGTAACCGAGATTGCCATCGGAAGAAAAACACAGCTAAATCCCGCAGGAGCTTACGAAGCACTTGGTTTTAAAAAGTGGCGTATTTTGGGCCTTCCGGGCATCATCAGTGGGGTGGTGATTCTCTCTTTTTACAATGTAGTTGCCGGTTGGGCTTTTGGTTTTTTCATTGAACTCCTAACCGGGCATTTTGAAATAGGAAGTCAGTTTTCCACGTTCATTAAGGATGTCTTCAAGGTGGGACTCTATGCAATGGTATTCATGTTTGCTACCGCCTTCATCGTATCCAAAGGGGTATCTGGAGGGATTGAGCGGGCCTCCAAAATATTAATGCCAACATTGATTACCATGATACTAGGCTTGGTCGTTTATTCCCTAACTCTAGATCATGCATTTGAAGGCATTAAGTTCTACCTGGTGCCCGACTTTTCGGAGCTTACCCTGAGTGTCATGGGCAATGCCATGGGACAGGCCTTCTTTTCGCTTTCTCTGGGAATGGGTGCGCTGATCACTTATGGCAGTTATGTAGGTAAAAATGATAACATTGTGACGTCTGCGGCATTTATCACTTTAGCGGATGTTGGAATTGCTTTTATTGCTGGACTAATGATGTTTCCTATGGTAGCCTACCTCACTGATGGCACCATGGAAGGAGCCGGCCAGGGCGCAGGCCTGATTTTCACTGTGCTGCCGGGTGCGTTCGAAAGCCTGGGACCTCTACTCGGCGTGGTAATTGGTTCCTTGTTCTTTTTGTTGCTCTCCTTTGCAGCCCTGACCTCCACCGTTTCTCTTCTGGAAGTACCCGTAGCATATATAGTAGACGAGAAAAAAATCAAGAGAAACCGTGCTGTATGGATCATGGCCACCATTATTTTCGTTTTGGGTATCCCGTCACTCCTTTCCAATGGCTACTCAGGGTTTTTCTCCAGCTTCATCACCTATGTAGGTGCGGAGAATGCCACTTCGTTTATGGATTTTGCACAGAATGTGGCCAACGATACTTTCCTGCCTTTGGGTGGATGTCTCATCTCCATCTTTGCGGCTTATGCCTGGAAGACAAAGAACCTGAACGAAGAAATCGCTTTGGGCTACCCCAATTATATGGGATCGTTTATCCAGAAGTATCTTAATTTTGCAGTAACAATTTTATGTCCGCTGGTTTTGGGAACCATGTTCTTATTAACCCTGCTGCAGACTTTTTTCGGTGTGACGCTTTTTTAGTCCTTTCGGAAAACCCCGGGATCTTTACTGTCAAAATAAATCACATAATCTCCGCTCGGGAGACTACTGATATCTGCCGTGGTACCCTGACCGGATAATACCAGATCTCCGCCGGCATCAAAAACCTCGTAAGAGGCAGCCCTGGACAGGTACAGTGTATTAGTGGCATTATAGGGCTTAAATGTCACCGGCTCAGGATAGAAATGAAAATCCACTTCCCGTGAAAGCAGATAATCTCCCTTCGGGGTGATGTACTTTATTCTCAGCTTGTTGGCCCCTTCTTCCAGCAAAGGTGAATAACTATACTCAGCACCCCCAAACTCACCTTTTGCTGGAACGGTATCCCCCTCTATCCAAATACCGAATTGATACTTTTCCAACGTGAATACACTTCCCGACTTTTCGCCGCTTGTCCTCCAAACCAGTGCTGTATCTGCAAACCCAACTTCCCCGAAGGAAAATGTGCTATGAAAATGAATGGCGTCAGGGTTCAGTATGATGGGCTTACAACCTGGAGCATGTTGAACTTTGATGGAAAGTGGGGAAAACTTATCAATTCCATTGAAATCAAGTTTAAGGGCACTCACTTTATAGTTTAGACCAAGTCTGGTTCCATTCACATAGATAGCCGTGACACAGAATGACATAGATTCCCGATTGTAGGGATTTTGGATAAACAAAGTCTTCCCCTGATAAACCCCTGTAATATGCAACTCAGCAGACTCCTGAGGGAAATGGTCTGTGATCAAAAATAATTCTAGTAAAAAGGCAAACTTGAGCAAATCGGCGGATTTGGGTTAAGTGATGAAGTTAAAAAAAATTGTCATCAGATTAAATGAACATCACTTTTAAATCCAATTTACGTTGATATATATGTTCCATTAATTTGAAGTTACCTGATTATATTTTAAATTATATGTAAACCTCTAAACACATCAACCATGCACTACCCCAAACGTTTCCCCCACCTGATATTATTACTTCTGGTCATTGCTTCCTGTAGCCCGGAAAAGCCAGCCACCAATGAGGAAAAGGTTTCGTTTGAAGGCTCCTGGAATCTCGTCGCTTACATCCCTCACTCGGAAGGTCTCAATGAATGGAATACCTATGGCGACAGCATTCTTTATCAAAAACATTTGACCTCAGATCATTTTACATGGATAAAATACGACACTAAAAATGAGCAACTACTGGGCATGGGAGGAGGAAGCTACAGCATTAATACCGGGCAGTACGTGGAAAACATTGAATTCTTCTTCCCTCCGGGCAGTTCAGAACTTGGACAGGCCATTCCATTCAACTTTGAGCTTGCTGATGGCATCTGGTACCATACAGGATATGCCAAGGAAATGGACATGGACATGGAAACGGGTGAGATCGTGGTAATAGACTCCAATAAAATTGAAGAAAAGTGGATGAAAACCAGCCTCCCTCCTAATACCAACTCCAGTGTGATGGGTACCTGGGAGTTGACCTCATACCTCGATGCCAGTCAGAAGGAGTTTATGGAATATCCTGAATTTATTGGATACATTAAACTGATTACTCCTACTCATTTCACCTGGATCTATTTCGATAAGGATGCTGATGAGATCTACGCCTCAGGTTCGGGAAGCTACCGATATGAAAATGGGAAATATTCCGAAACGATCGACATGATCTATCCTACTAATAGCGGACAGATCGGAGAAACGATCACCTTCAAATCTGATATTGAAAACAGCAAATGGAAACATGCCGGGTACCTTCCAAATATCATTATTGATAGTACAAATGGTGACATTGTAAGGGATTCAATATTAATTGATGAAGTTTGGGCACTTCACTCAGATAAATCCATGTAATCAAGCTTAAAAATTTAAAACTTATGGTTACCTTTTATCGTTAAAACGTATTCAACCACAGGAGCCAGACTAAGAAGTACAATTTATTCACCGAATAATTAAACTTGATTGACGAGATTATCATGAAATTTATATGGTATAACCCCGATTTGGATGCTTATCAAAAAGGAACCATGGAGGACTATTCTCACTTAATAGGCTCAAGTGAAAATGGCGATAGGTTTGATATCCTCTATGAGTTTGCAGATTCGTCAGATCGGCTGATTGACAAAATTCTAGGTTCGCTCAACATTGTGAGAAGTCAAAAAGTGGCTACCAACTAAGTCACTCTGTCCATCCGTATGTCTAATCGCATTTCCTCTCTGGGTAAATCTTCTCTATTCCTTCTGCTTTTTTCTTTTCTTTTCTCATGTCATCCCAAAGTTGTTGATTTCGTCAACACCAAGTCTAACTTCAATGCATTTGACAGCTATTTGGTGGTTAATTTCAAGGCCAATCAAACCGACATCTCCGAAGAAGGCCGAAGGATTCTTTCTGAAATTGAACAAAACATTCACCTGGAAATGAACAGACGGGCTTACCGCCCCATCAATACCAATCCCGACCTGGTTGTGAGGTATGAGCTCATTTCTAACCAAGCCATCAAGACCCAACAAAACAACTACGGATACTCTCCGTATTCCACTTTTCCCTCGCAAAGCTATATCACCGTAAAAGCGGTACTGGAATCGGCACTGCTAATAGAAATCACAGACGTGAAAACAAAAAAACTGGTCTGGCAGGCAAGTGTGGACATGGACAAGTACACCAAAAAAAGCAAGCAGGAAGAAATCATCAAAGATGCTGTCACTAATCTCTTCGATACTTACCTTTACCGGGCAAACTCGAATACTCCTGACGAATCTTTGATATCAGCTAAATGACAGACTTTGGTTTCCTCTCCCTGCTACCTCCCATTCTTGCCATTTTTCTCGCCATCAGAACCAAACAAGTCATTGTATCCCTCGTTTTCGGGCTACTACTAGGCTATGTCATTATTTCAGGAGGTAACGTTTTTGAGGGGATTCTATCTACAGCAGACCATTTGGTACAGGTATTTGAAAGCGCAGGAAACACACGCACCGTCCTGTTCACGTTGCTGATTGGAGCCCTCATTCAGCTGATTCGCTACTCAGGTGGCATCAACGGTTTCGTTGGAAGAATTCAGAAGTCCATTTTGAAAAGCAAAAACCCAAAATCAAAACTGCAAGTGGCTGCAGGACTTACCGGTTTTTTTATTTTCATAGAATCCAATATTTCTATCCTCACCGTAGGTACGGTCTTTCAATCCCTTTTCGACAAGTTTAATATTTCCAGACAAAAACTGGCCTACCTGGCAGATAGCAGTTCGGCCCCTTCCTGCATCCTGTTTCCGCTGAATGCCTGGGGCGCCTACATCATAGGTTTACTGTCAGTATATGAGGGAGTGGCTCCATTCAAAACGCTTCTTTACTCCATCCCCTTCAACTTCTACCCGATATTTACATTGGCGCTGGTATTTTTCCTGGCAGCCACCAATAAAAGCTATGGGCCAATGAAAAGGTTTGAGCAGAACACTGTTGATACTCCTTCAAATCAGGAAGAGCTACCGGAGGGAAAAGCGCGAAACATGCTTCTTCCTCTTGGAATCATGATCATTTCCATGCCTCTGTTTCTCATTTATACCGGCTGGTCAGGTGAGACGCCTGGTTCTTTTGGTACTAAAACCTGGGATGCCATAGCGAATGCCTCAGGTTCTGCAGCCGTATTGTATGCTGTGATCTCCGCAGTAGTTTTTGCCGGAGTGTTTTATGGCTTCCAAAAGAAAATTAGCCTTGGGAACTTTATAGAAGAAAGCATGACCGGAATGAAAGAAATGCTCTCTATGGCCATCCTCATGGTACTCGCATTTGCTATTGGCACGCTCTGCAAAGAACTTGGCACAGGCGTGTATGTGGCTTCGGTCACCTCCTCCTGGCTTTCACCTTCGCTCGCTCCGGCTATTATATTCCTCACAAGCTGTTTTATTGCATTCAGCACAGGTACCTCCTGGGGCACTTTTGCGATCATGATTTCAATCGCTGTACCTCTGGCTCAAGCCATCGACCTGAACATCTACCTGGCCGTGGCAGCTGTGCTGGGTGGTGGTGTATTTGGAGACCACTGTTCACCTATCTCAGACACCACACTCATCTCCTCCATGGCCTCTGGATCAGATCACATAGAGCACGTACAGACGCAGCTACCCTACGCCCTCTTCACTGGAGGGTTGTCCGTAGTAATGTATCTGATCATCGGTTTTTTGGTTGCTTAAATTACTCTGAATAATAAGCCGGCGCCAGGTCACGGGCGTTGTAGCTGTTTTTCATGGTTTCACCATAGGCACCTGCCGAACAGATCATCAGGATATCTCCACGTTTGGTTTCTGGCAGTGTGATGGACTTCCCGAAAGCATCTGACGATTCACAAATGGGTCCTACCACATCATATTGTCTGGTGTTTTGAGCTTCAGAGAGACTCACGATTTTATGGCTGGCCTGGTAAAGTGCTGGTCGCATCAGATCAGTCATGCCCGCATCCAATATCAGGAAATTAGAATGATCGCTTTCCTTGAGGTAAAGTGCTCTGGTAACCAACGTACCACACTGCCCTACAATGGATCGCCCCAACTCGAAATGCACCTCCTGATCGGGGAGCAACTTTAAGTGCTCATGAAACACCCGGAAATAAGCCTCAAAATCCGGTATTGGATGCTCCTGAGGATTCTCATAATCAATCCCGAGCCCCCCACCAACATTTAGATGCGGAAGTGAAAAACCCGCGGCTTGGAGTTCCTTTTGTAGGTGATTAACTCGTTCGCAGAGATTCTTGAACCGATTCAGATCGGTAATCTGGCTACCAATATGGTAATGCAACCCAATGAAATGAACATTCGATAGGGATTTGAGTAAATCCAATGATTCCAGCAATTGCTCTCCGGAAATCCCAAATTTATTTCCCTTGGCACCGGTGGTAATATAGTGGTGGGTACCTGCCTCTATGGCCGGGTTGATGCGAATGGATACATTAGCTTTCTTTCCCTTCTTTCCGGCGATCTCATCGATCACCTCTAGCTCCTGGATGGATTCTACATTGAAGGAGAAGATATTCTGATCAATCGCATAACCGATTTCCTTATCCGTTTTGCCTACTCCGGCCAAAACAATATTGCTTGATTTAAAACCATGCTCCAGGCCTATTTTAACCTCGTTGCCACTTACACAATCCACGCCCAGGCCGGCCTTTTTTATTCGCTCCAGAATGGGTGTGTTATTGTTAGCTTTTAATGCATAGTGTACGTGGTATCCATACCTATTGGCTGAAGAAAGGGCCATCAGGGTGGCATCTAGTAGTTCGAGATCGTAATAATAGAATGGCGTTTCTCTCGCTGAGAAAAAAGAGCGCAAATTTTTCAAAGGTCTCTTAAGTTTATTTACAGTACTTTTTAAGGATGGCTTTAGCCTCAGGAACGTCGAGGTTAACAGCTCTGCGTATGTCATCACAAGCAGACTTGGACTGCTTCTTGTGGATTTTGAGTGCTCCTCTGTAGAGATAAGCCTCTCCATACTCTGCATTGATATTGATGGCCAGCGTGTAAGACTCCATGGCGCTGTCCACATACCCCAGCTGGTGCTTTGCCCTAGCTACCAAAAAATGTCCCTGAGCAGAATTTTCATTGAGCTCCAAGGCCTTATCCGCAAAAATCACAGCTTTGTTATAGGCCTTTTTAGAATAGTACAGCTTTGATAAGCTCAGGTTGGCATTGAGGTTCTGATTGTCCAGGCTAAGTACCTGAAGAAAATCCTGCTCAGCCAAATCCAGCTTACCGATTTCTTCATAGGCACGCCCTCTATTATAGAGGTGATTGATGGCAGAAGGATTGGTCTCTAATGCCTTGGTGTATTCTTCAATGGCCTGCTCAAACTCCCCTTTCCCATATAGCCTATCACCGCTACTGGAGGTTTCTCCACCGCAGCCAGTTAGAAAAAAAGTGATAAGCACGAACACCAAAAATCTCATAACACATGTTTAGCTGGCAAATATAGAACTGACTATTGATAATCAGGCCCATATTTTATATTTCTATAACCCGTAAGGTCACAATATGCTTTGCCAAAAAACATCTCGGCTTCAATTCTGAGGGGCAAATGATTGGTATCGGCAGAAATCCAGGCCACTATCCCCTGTTCATTTGGGAAAATATCACTCGGCGGCACCAGGAAATTCACCTTATAGGCCTGTAAAAGCCCCACCTTAGAGTCTATCTCTTCTTTTCCATTGAAAACCAGTTCAAAATTGTAGAGCTCATCCTCATAGAATGTTTTGATCCGAATGGTGTCCCCTTTTCGATATTTCTCGAATTCCACATTTCTGAGAAAAAGATATGAGCTCATCAGATCATACACATCCCCTTTGATATCATACATGCGCTTCGGGTTCCGTTTTTCCTTCCTCGGGTCATAGCGCATCACTTCCACCTTTCCCTGAGCGTGATCAAAGTAGGTTCTCTCTTCACGCACGTATTTCCCTTCTTCGATGTTTCGATACGCATGAATCGGAAGCAAATCCTTCTTCTTCACATAGGCTCCCCAGCGATCATCTACGTGAGTGAAAACTCCCAGAAAGCCGGCGGTCTCTCCTTTGATCTCCACCTTGTAACAGTCCTCATTCTTATAAGAATGAAAATTATCATCGATGTCCAGAGAAGCTTTGCCCACAGTAAACCAGCCATAGCTGAGCTTAAAATCAAGATGCTCGCCCGTCCTGAATTTGTAGTTGGCCGTAGGATCTTCATTTTCCGTAGGCTGTGCTTCCAGAAAATAACAAGAGAAAAGAATTAGAATGAATGAAAGCATAGAGTGAATCTGTTCGCTGAACATTACCGTAACAACTTATGTGCCAGAAAAAACGATTACACGGACACGTTATTTTCTCTCAGTGCAGTATTGAGTGAGGTTTTTTTATCAGTACTTTCTTTCCTTTTTCCAATGATCAGAGCACATGGCACCTGATACACTCCCGCAGCAAAAGTTTTAGGTATGGTACCTGGAATAACCACTGATCTCTCTGGTACATAACCACGATGCTCTACAGGCTCTGGCCCTGTTACATCTATAATCTTAGAACTGGAAGTCAGCACCACATTCGCTCCCAAAACGGCTTCTTTACCGATACGAACTCCCTCTACCACAATACACCTGGAACCGATAAACGCATTGTCTTCGATGATGACCGGCGCTGCCTGAACGGGTTCGAGAACACCGCCAATCCCAACACCACCACTAAGGTGTACATTTTTACCAATTTGCGCACAGCTCCCCACGGTTGCCCAGGTATCCACCATGCTGCCTTCATCCACATAGGCGCCTATGTTCACATAAGACGGCATCAGCACCGTGTTTTTATTGATGAACGAACCATACCTGGCAATTGCATGCGGAACCACTCTGACACCAAGCTGGTCATAGCCAGACTTAAGCTTAATCTTATCGTGAAACTGAAATGGGCCCACCTCTATCAACTGCATCTTCATTAATGGAAAATACAAAATCACGGCCTTCTTCATCCATTCATTCACCTGCCATTCTCCATTCTCCAAAGGCTCAGCTATCCGCCGCTTCCCCATGTCCAGATCATCTATCAAAGTCTTGATGGCCACTGACACTTCTTTGTTTGTGATCAGAGATCTGTCGTCCCATGCCGACTCTATGATTTCGCGTAATTCCTCCATATATCCGTCACTGCTATTTTAAAAGTAAAACCAAGGAAGCAATATTAATCAGGTAAGTCAGATGCCAAAAACAATTTGAAATTTATTTTGCCAATTCTTGAAAACCCGAAGCGAATATTTTGCTTACCAAGCTTGATCCAGGCACAAAACCTTACGCCATTCACTCAGTAACAAAGCCTTGAAGTATCCAATGAAGCAAGTTCAAATATTCAATGAATAAAACAGCAATAACAATTTGATTTATAATTAGTTAAATACTCAAATAAAATAGGTGTTAAAAATATTTTTAGATATGTCTAAAAATATTTTTACCTTTGATTTCATGAAACTAAGTCTTGCAGAAGAGAATTATCTCAAAGCGATCTACCATCTATCCGATGGCGGAGATTTGGGAGTTTCCACCAATGCCATCGCCGAGGAACTGAGCACAAAACCAGCCTCCGTCAGCGATATGATTCGGAAACTTTCGCAGAAAGATGTGGTAGACTATCAAAAATATAAAGGCGTTCAGATTTCTAAAAAGGGAAAACAAATGGCGCTTCAGGTGATCCGAAAGCACCGCCTTTGGGAAGTATTTCTGGTGGAGAAACTGAACTTTACCTGGGATGAAGTACACGAGGTGGCCGAGCAATTGGAGCACATCAAGTCACCAATACTCATCAGTAGGTTGGATAAATTTCTGGGCTACCCCACCATGGATCCTCATGGTGATCCGATACCCAATGAGCATGGTGAGATCAAGGAGAATCCGCAACTGCCGCTTACAGAGCTGAGCATAGAAAGTAAGGGGATCGTGGTGAAAGTGCCGGACGGAGATCCCTCTCTCCTCAGGCATTTGGATAAAATAAAAATGCGTCTTGGGTCCATTATTCAGATCAAAGACATTGTAGAATATGACCAGTCTGTTCTCATTCAGATCGATCAATCCTCTGAGGTATACATCTCCGGAGAAATTGCTAAAAACATCATGTTGGCTGTGAAATGAAAATTGATTTAACGAGATGACACCAAATCCAATTTTAGCTTTAACCCTATTCTTTGCAGGTGGGGCCCTCATATACCTGGGTTGGAAATACAAGCTCTGGACCAGGGTATTTCACGACTCTGAGCGTGATCGGAAAACGGCCATGGAGGATGTGCTGAAGCAGCTCTACCATGTAGAATACAGTGGCAGAAAAGCAACACTTAATGCCATGGCAGGCGCTCTGAAACTATCTGATAAGAAACTGGTAAGTCTGATAGAAGAAATGTCTGCCCTCAACCTGATACGTGCCCAAGCGGACACCATCTCCCTTACCCGGGCTGGTAAGGATTATGCCCTTCACATCATTCGCGTGCACAGGTTATGGGAAAAGTATCTCTCCGAGCGCACGGGTATCGACAAATCTGAATGGCACAATCGCGCAGAGCAAATGGAGCATACGATGACCTCAGAAGAAGCAGAAGAGCTGTATCATGAGCTCGGGAGCCCACGCTTTGATCCTCATGGCGATCCCATCCCGATGAAGACCGGAGAGATCATTGAATCCAATGCCATCCCCCTATCCGGAATTCGCGAGAACGCCCTGGTAAAAATCGTGCACATCGAAGATGAACCAGAAGTCATCTATGAGCAGATCATCGACAAGAAGCTCCATATGGGTCAACAACTAAAGGTAACAGAGATAGATGATCACAGGGTCAGGTTCTTTTCTGAGGGACAGGAATATGAACTTTCTTCGATAGTAGCCAGTAACATAGGAGTAAGAAAATTGAGCGAAGAAGAGGTGTTTGAATCTGGCAAGGTTCGCCTTTCTTCTCTACGTCAGGGAGAAAAAGGACAAGTGATCGGTATATCCTCGGAGTGTAGAGGTGCCAATCGTCGCAGACTTCTCGACCTGGGATTTATCAAAGGCACGTCGATAGAAACGGGCCTGGAAGGCCCCATGAAAGAGCCTAAGGCATACCTGATTCGCAACACCCTGATTGCTCTGAGAAATGATCAGGCGGATTTGATTTTAATAGAAAAAACGAAATGACACCTATGAATGACGCAGTGGACAAGGGCTGTGAGACATGTGCATTTTACAATGCAGCCCAGCTCAAAAAATTGGGTATCAACGTAGATAGTGCGGATTTCGTGGTGGCCCTGGCCGGAAATCCCAACACCGGCAAGAGCACTGTCTTTAATGCCCTCACAGGCCTGAGACAGCACACCGGAAACTGGGCCGGAAAAACCGTAACCCGCGCAGAAGGTGGCTTTCTATATAGCGACAAAAGATTCAAGCTTATTGATCTGCCGGGTACTTATTCCCTGCTCTCTACCTCTGAAGACGAAGAGGTGGCTAGAAATTTTATCCTGTTTGGCCGGCCGGACGTGACTGTAATCGTAGCAGATGCTGCCAGACTGGAACGAAACCTAAACCTTGTGCTTCAGGTGCTGGAAATCACAGACAAAGCCGTTCTGTGCCTGAACCTGATGGATGAAGCCACCCGACATGGAATCAAAATAGATGAGCGCACGCTGGCGAAAGATTTGGGAATCCCCGTGGTAGCTACCAGTGCCCGATCCAATGAAGGCATTCCCGAATTGATACAAACCATTTATGAAGTGGCCTCTAATCAAATCGCATGTAAACCCCATCGCATCAAAAGCTTACCCGCAGAGGTAGACCAGGCGGTGGATGAATTGAGTAAAAAAATACTCAAAACCTACCCGGATCTTCCCAATAGCCGGTGGGTAGCCATGCGACTGCTAGATGGAGACCAGCAGATCTTGAACGCGTTAAAAAATGGTGATTTTGTAAGCACTACCTAAAATGGAGAAGTTAAAGAACGAAACGGACGAAATATTGACCTTTGCCTCCTCTCTCAGGTGGAAGATGGGCGAAGACTATCATGATAAACTTACAGAGGGAATCTACTCAGATGCCGCTGCCATTACCAAAAGGGTGGAAATCAAGAAAAACGAAAAGGAATCCTATCACTTCGACAGGATGCTTGACAAGGTGTTGACCAGCCGTACGTTTGGGTTTCCCATTATGGCGCTGATTCTGTCTGTGATACTCTGGATAACTATTCAAGGCGCCAACTATCCATCGAGCATGCTCAATACCCTGCTGCTGGAGATGGTTTATCCATTCCTCAAGGGTCTTTCTGCCCAATTGGGAGTGGTATGGTGGCTGGATGGCTTTATTCTGGATGGTGTGTACATGGCCGTGGCCTGGGTGATCGCAGTGATGCTCCCTCCTATGGCCATCTTTTTTCCCTTGTTCACCTTGCTGGAGGACTTTGGCTACCTTCCTCGTGTGGCTTTTAACCTGGATGGGTTATTCAAAAAATCAGGTGCTCATGGCAAGCAGGCGCTCACCATGAGTATGGGCTGGGGCTGTAATGCCGCTGGTGTAGTGGCTACCAGGATCATCGACAGTCCAAGGGAGCGACTCATTGCCATCATCACCAACAACTTTTCGCTTTGCAATGGCAGGTGGCCAACACAGATCCTTATAGCCACCATCTTCATCGGCGTGCTGGTACCCGCCGGATGGTCAGGCCTTATCTCCAGTGCTGCAGTCATTGGGATTGCTTTTCTGGGTATTTTCTTCACATTCTTCACTTCCTGGTTTCTTTCCCGAACCATGCTGAAAGGTGAAGTATCTACTTTCACCCTGGAGCTTCCCCCTTATCGGCCGCCACGTTTTTGGAAGACCATTTACACTTCACTGATTGACAGAACGATCATCGTATTGTGGAGGGCCATCGTATTTGCGGCGCCCGCAGGGGCCGTCATTTGGCTGATTTCAAACATTAGTATTTCGGAGATCACTCTCGCCGCATATGCCATAGACTTTCTGGATGAGTTTGGCTTTTTGATTGGGTTGAATGGAGTTATACTTCTGGCTTACGTAGTGGCCATTCCAGCTAATGAGATTGTGATCCCAACCATATTGATGCTTACGGTTTCGCATTTTGGCATTGTGGACATGGGAGCCAGTGATGGAGTGATGTTTGAACTGGACTCTACCACCGAAACAGCGAGTATCCTCAAGACAGGTGGATGGACGCTGCTCACAGGGATCAACCTGATGCTTTTCAGTCTGCTTCACAACCCCTGTAGCACCACCATTTATACCATTTACAGGGAAACTAAAAGCTGGAAGTGGACTTCTGTAGCAACTTTCTTACCGATCGTATTTGGTCTGATTGTATGTTTTCTGGTTGCCCAGTTTTGGAGAATTCTGTTTTGATCCTGAAACTATGGAAAGGAAAAGGCCTCAGGACGAGGCCTTTTCTTTTTCAACTGTGAGCTAAAAACCACTACTCAAGGATCAATTTCCTAATCAGCTGGCTTTTTACATCTTCGATGATCAAATAATAAACACCCCGGTCAAAATCACTCAACTCCAGGCCTATCTCCTGTCGTCCTTCACCCTGAACGAACACCAACACTTTACCAGAAGTATCCAATAACTTCAGAGATCTTATAGGCCTCCCGTTCTCAATACTCACGTGACCATCTAAAGAAGGATTGGGATAAATAAGCAACTCATGATCTGAATCAAGACCAAGCGGCCCTGTTTCTACCTGGTCGGTGATCTGTATGGAAACAATGGCTATATCCGAACTTGTGAGGTCACTTACCTGAACGATAAATGAAATGTTTCGATTGACCTCAAAATCCAGTGCCGTAGAATCATCAATGGATAACACCCCACTCTCCATATCCAAAGCAAATGTGTGATCACTGTTTCCGGAAATGATCTCATAAGTGAGAACGTCCTCATCTTCATCTGTTGCCACCACCGTGCCAACCACTATCCCGGAACGGGTATTTTCCTCCACCGAAAAGCTCTGATCCAAAATCACCGGCTCATGATTCTCTGGTGTTTCATCAAGATCAACCACATGAATGGTAACGGTAGCTGAATCAACTGATAAACCATCACTTACAGTTACAACCAACTCAAAAACTGGACTCACCTCAAAATCAAAAAGGCTGGAATCGTTGATGAATAATACCCCCATTGAGGTTAATGTGACTGGATTGCCTGAGTTACCCCGAATGATAGAAAAGGCAAGCGCATCACCGTCAGCATCGGTCGCAACGACCTCTCCTATTTCATGACCGCTAGGGCTGTTCTCTAATACCGAGAAGGATTGATCCAAAATGATCGGCACGCCATTTTCATTTACGTCCGTCAGATAGATGGTAATCAAGGCAGTGTCTGATTCTGCACCATCACTTACTGTCATCGTCAGCTCAAAATAAGTATTGACTTCATAATCCAAACGTGAAGAATCAGCAACCAAAAGTTGTGAATGTAACAACTCAAAGGGGGATTCTTCACTATTCAGAATAGTGAATATCAATGAATCATTCTCTTGGTCTACGGCCGTCAGCTGACCAACCTCATAGCCTTTAGGGCTGTTCTCTGGGATTTCAAAGGTCTGATCAGAGAATGATGGAGGCGTATTTTCTTCAATATCCAGTACCGTCACTGTGACCCTGAAAGTGGTCTGATCGAACAGGTCGGTAACGATAACATCAAAGTACAGCTTCTCTTGTTCCTCAAAATCAATTAGCGAAGGATCTTTTACCGTCAATTCACCACTGACACTCACCTCAAAAGCTGCCGAACTAATATGGGAGTCCATCTCAAAGATCAGAGAATCTCCGTCTTCATCCGTAGCGGATATATTCCCAACAACAGTGCCTGCCGGGCTGTTTTCAAATACCTCAAATGTCTGATCCATTGCCACCGGTCGATCGTTCACGTTTGTGAGGTTAACGGTAACTATAGCGGTATCGCTCAAAGCGTAATCCTGGACTACCACGATCAAATCAAAAGATTTTTTGATTTCAAAATTCAGCAATGAAGAGTCTTTAACTGTCAAAATCCCGGATTCGAACACTTCAAATACCAGCTGGTTATCACCAATAATTTCGTATTGGAGAGAATCGCCATCCTCATCCTCCCCCACGAGATAACCCACTGAATAGCCGTAAGGACTATTTTCAGGAATCCCGAAAACCAGGGTTTCTATTGTGGGGCGGTCATTCAAATCTGTAACATCTATCCATACCTGAGCCGTGTCCTGGTATTCTCCATCAGATACTTCAATGGTCAGTTCGAACAACGGGTTTTGCTCATAATTAAACATGGCCGAATCATTGATCAGCAAACGACCATCACCCGACAGCTCAAAGGCTAAAGATTCATTGCCAGAAACAATACCATAGCTAAGTGTATCGCCATCTGAGTCGGAACCCTGCAACACATCTACGAGATATCCTACGGGGCTATTTTCTGGAACAGATAACCTAAAACCATCCAACTCTGGAGGTGTATTGGAGATTGGAATTCCAGTTCCGCTTAGAGAAACAAGCACTTTAGACTCATTAGGGTCATTACTTAGTATTTGCAGGGTACCGGAATGAGTAGCCACTGTGGTCGGGGTATAAGTCACAGTTAAACTATGGTCTTCACCCACTGCCAGCCCAAGTTCGGTCGTCTCCACGGTAAAATCTGGATAATTAGAAGCTATGGATCCCACCAGCAATGAATCATTACCAAGATTGGAAATGGTGAGTAAATGCTCGCTGGTTTGTCCCACTTCTACCTCCCCAAAGTTGATCTGAAGTGAAGACAACATAATGTCCGGGATTCCTGATACCTGAAGTGATACTGGCACGACAATCTGCGGGCTAGCAAAATCATTGGAACTTATCTCAATATTGGCCTGGTGCCTACCAACTGTCATTTCGGCACTGGCAAAACCTACATTGAACTCAGCAAAACCACCTGCTGTAATGGTGTCTTGTGTATGATCTACAGATAACCATTTAGGTCCGATCTGTATAGTTTCAAGGTAAGCGCTCATCACAGAAGTCATCGTATGGTTATCGTAATACCTACTGCCAGTACCTGCAAAAAGTAAGTAGTGAATACTTCGCACATTTGATAACCCATTTACACTATGGTCGTCGTAGTTGGTATTGGTGCTAAATTGATGTGTTGCCTCTCCATTATCCTCCACTATGATCAAGTGGTTTATCGAGGGGTCTCCGGAATTATAAACCCTCTTCACAAACCCGAGAAAAGTCCTTCCTGCCACGTCCATTTCTATGACTGCTCCATCCACACTACCCGATCCATCTGCACCCAGGTTACCACTAACGTAAAAAGTCGTCACCTCCTCCAGGTTGGCTGCTAATACAAACAAACCTGGCTTCTTAAGGGTGAAATACTCTCCTGATCCGAATGCATTACTGGTTGTGATCAGATCGTTGGAATAGGGAATGTAACTCCCCAAATTGGTGCCAAGGTAATTACCACCGTCATACATATCTCCACCTCCATCATTGATCCCTGTTCCTTCCACTCCGTCGGAGAAGTCATAGCGATTGGATATCAGACCCGTGATGGACTGAAATTTCTCATTAAGACTCTTTTTGAGGTTTACCAGGTCTACATGATCTGTGTCCTGAACGGTATTCTGCAACGGACTCCTGGTGTGCTGTCTCCAATATTGGGAGAGATCTGGTGCAGAAGTCTCGTCTTTGGATACCTGATCATCGGCACTGGTAAAAACAGGACTAGTCTCTACCTTCACCTGTCCTTCCGGCTCACTCACCTTTAAGCTAATAACCAGATCAGCGCCACTACCTGTATTTTCGACCCTTAGATTTTGTGAAGTCTGCTCCCCTAAGATTAGGCTTTCGGAAAGCGAACCAGGTGCAACTGAGATCTCCGGAGGAAGGATACCTTCTCCCGACAAGCTCACGGTTATCACCCCTTCGTCAGGGTCATTACTTACTATAGTGAGCGTGGCGTTCACTATGCCGGAGGACTGAGGGTGATACTTGATATAAAACTCCCGCTCCCCTCCCGGAGGGATGGTAAGTCCACCACTGAAAGTTGAAAAATCTGAATGATCTATGCTTGACGAATGAATAATCAATTCATCAACCCCCACGTTGGCTATGGTCATCGACTCTATGGCAGAATCGCCAACAAAAACCTGGTCAAAATCCACGGTAACACCCAATGGATCTATATTAGGTGCGGAAGTCACCTCCAGAGCAACCGGCACCCTGGTGGTAGGTGTTTCCGGGTCATTGGTTATCAGCCTAATTTCCTTTTGGTATAGCCCTCCTGCCAAACCGTAAGCGTTGAAGTTAAGCGCTAAATGAGTGCTCTCCCCGGCATCAAGAACACCTTCATTCACTCCAGCAAACAACCAATCGCCCTGATAATACTTTCCAGCCTTCAGCACCAACGCATCACTGTTCCATGCGTTCCAGTACAACTTACCCTCATCATGAGCCAGGCTATAGGCAAAATCATCGTCGGGTATTCGGATGGTATCATTTATGTGCATGGCTCCATCCGAAATGGTCAATGGGTATATATTACTCTCCCCATTAAAAGTGAGCGTCCAAACAGTACCATTGGACCAGGCCAATTCCGTCACCTCAGCATTTATCCCCTCATAAGTATTGAGGATGGTTCCATCGAAATCGACCACATAAAAAGGCTCATTATACTCAATAGCCTGGGTCAGTATAAAATGAGTCCCATTAAAAGCGATTGCTGGATAATTAGAAAATGGAACTGAAAATGAACCAGCGAAACTCCCACCGGAATCATAGGCCCGAACCAGTCCATCATAACTTCCAATCCACAACAAACCTGCTGCATAGGTGATGCCATAGGGGCTAGAATGAAGCGGGAAACTTTCAACTACTTGTCTGGCGCTTAAGCTGTACTTATCCAGCCTCGCTTGGTTATAATTTACAGTGTAAATGGTATCTCCTTTTACGTAGATTCCCGTGGAACTCGAAGTGAAGTTTGCAAGAGTATCCAATACCTCCCCTTCGATTGACCCAAAGTGTGACCCTCCGGCCTCAGAGGATAACTCTGGCACATCCACCTGTGGAGAGGGAGCTCCATAAAAGCCTACAGGTGTAAGTGCCACAGCACCTCCATCATTTATTTCAAGAGACCACTCCAACTCGCTACCACCGGTATTCTCCAGGGTTAGGGTTTGTGTGCTTTGCAAGCCAGTGAGTAATGACTCTGACAGACTATCCTGATCGACACCTGCAATAGGTGGATGCACGGCCTGTCCCAGCAAATACACAATATAGGGTACTTCATCCGGATCATTACTGGAGATACTCATCTGCACAGTATCATCAGCAACCACTTCCGGACTATAGATAATCTCCAGGGTTTGAGTCTGCTTTGGCAGCAAGTAAAAAGAAGTAGTATCCACGGTAAAAGAAAGGTGATCAAATACCACGTCTGACACATAAAGTGTATCGGTTCCCTCATTCTCAATTTGGAGGGGCCTGGAATTGCTGGTACCGACAAATGTTTTCCCAAAATCAACCGTATCCTGATCAACTTCCATATCAGGAATACCCGTCACAAACAGGCCTACAGGAACACTGACAACCGGAGATGCCGGATCGTTGCTCAAGACATCTATCTCACCAGAATAAAGTCCACCGTACAAACCCTTTGCATTTAACAATACTTCAAAGTCACGATACTCACCAGCAGGGATGGTATCAGCTTCTGGTACCTTCAACCATTTCTGACCAGATAATGAGAGGGTATAGGATGTGATATTCCCCAACAATGGAGCTGAATTAAAACCACTCAAAGCCAAGTACTCAACGGTCATTCCTGTCACAATCACATGCCCCGATCCATATGAATACTCCGCCGTGGTAGGCCGTGTGGAATACTCCGTGGAGGTGATCACCGTTGCTCCCTCTGGCAGGTCAGTCAGATAAGTATGATTTGCAGAATTCCCCTCCAAAACGAGTGGTAAATCTTTTCCTATGGGATGATCAGGTGCGTCTAAAGTATTGCGATTATCAGCGCTTCCGTGAATAATATTAACTCCTCCAACAAGGCTCACATTGCTGCCTTGAGTGGCCAATTGATATTGAATTACTCCACCATTTTCTACATAGTCTTCAAAGCGTTCACGGTTATTACTGATCGTCTCATAGTACTCGTAGTCCTGATCTCCAGTAGTGATAATCAAATCATAGGGCTCCAAATCATGACCACTCAAATACTGAGAGTATACTGTCACTGCCGTAATGCCGAAAATTTCCTGAAGGAAATATCGCATATCCGTACCCCATGCGCTCGAATTTTGAATGATAAGTACCCTTGCCGTGTCCGACAGGTAACCACCGAAATCCTGAGATAAGCTAGTGGGATCATGCGTAGAAGAAGGTGCCCTGCTCTGTGTCAATGGTTTTGTGATGGTCTGGGCATGTATTCGGCTCTCGAATTGCACAACCAGCTCGCTGCCTCCTGCGGTATTATCAACTGTGAGGGTTTTTATGACCGTCTCATCGGTCATCAGAGCCGCTGAGATGCTGTCAGGGGAAACGGTCATCACCGGTGGGTTCACCCCGGTTCCTGTGAGTGAAACAAAGGTAGAGTCTCTATCCAAATCATTGGTAGCCAGTAAGAGGTCCCCCTCGAAAACACCTGCCGAATCAGGATTAAAATAAACAGCCAGCTCATAGGATACTTCCGGGGCTAACAAAAGATAGGCTGTGTCAATGGCAAAAACAGAATCCAACAAAGACAAGCTTATTTCCAAATCATCTGTACCCTCGTTACTGATCAGAATGGACACTTTATCTGAGTATCCCACATAAGTATCGGCAAAGGGTAAACTGTCAGAATTGATACTCAGCACTGGCGCACCGGTTACCTCCATCACTACGGGTATGCTCAGCTCGCTGCTGGCTGGATCATTGCTGAGGATGTTGATACTAGCTCTGTATTGACCTCCATAGAGGTCTTTTGCACTAAAAGTCAATGGAACTTCCTGAAGTTCCCCTCCTGCGATGGTGTCCATCGCTACCCCCAGAGAAAGCCAGGAGCTTCGGTTGGCACTTGCCACTGCATTTGCGATCATTCGGGCTGCATTGTCATCATAGTTGAAGAAATCATAACCGATGTATACCACATCTCCCAGGCCTACATTTTTGTGAGCGACCACAGAATGATCATAATATGATACAATATTCGAAACGGCAGAGTCCGCAAGAGACATCAGGAATGTTCCATCCTGGGATAAAACAGCTCCAGATATTCCCTCAGTGAGGTAGTGCATCGAGTCTTCCACTGTCAGCACCTCAGAATAGACCGGCATAAAATATTCCATATGCATAAGACCAGAACCATCAATAATGTTATAAGCAGATGGGTTTCCACAAAGTATGATAGCGCCTCCTCGTTCGGCAAAAGCTGTTAGAACCTCAGCCCATGAAGCTCCAAGGTTCTTAAAATAAGAATTAGAGGCATACTCCTGCTCGGGAATGAGGAAGACATCCACTGTATCCAGCATTCCTGCCAGCACCGTAGCAGAAGTAATGGTGGTACTGCTCAATCTGTAATCCGTAAAGTATTGAGAGATGGCATTTAGGGTATGCAGGTATTCCTGATCCATGTCTGCATAGGTAACCCACGACAGAATATTCACTTGACCGGAGAGCGCTGACATAGTTTCCATTGAAATCGGGCCCGATTTGGACATTCCCTGGTTATTCCCAGAACCATCAGAAGGGGACATTTGGATCAGGTGCTGATTGGCCTTGAAAAGCTCCGTCTCCTCTAATTCAAAGTGGATTTCGGCTTTCCAGATCAAGTCACTCCCCCCGACCGTATTATCAATGGTAAGGATCTGTGTAGCACTGTCACCAGTGTAGAGTGCTTCATGGAGGCTGTCAGGGCTCACATTCATCACTGGTGGATTCACCCCTATACCCGATAGACTTACAAGGGTAGAATCCTGATTAGGATCGTTAGAAATCAACCAGAGTGACTGAACATAACTTTTGGCAGTGTCCGGCTGAAAGAATACCGGGAGGTCATAAGCTTCACCCGGCCCAACAGACACATGCAAGGTATCTGTAATAAACGTACTGTCACTAAAAGCCATGTCAACCGTGAGGATATCAGTTCCTTGGTTAAGTATGGTCACTGAGAGCTCCTTTTCGTACCCTGCATAGACACTTTCAAACTGTAGAGAATCATTGATAACTTTAATAACAGGCACGCCGGTTACTTCCATGTGTACAGGAATCGTACGGTTTTGCTTGGCAGGATCGTTACTTTGTACAGTGATACCCGCCCTATACACCCCACCATACAAATCCGTGGCATTTAGCTTGACCGGGATATCCTGAGATTCACCAGCCCCAATGGTACCTGACTCAGTTTCCATTGTCAACCATGCACGCTGGCCCCGTGCTCCCGCTACAGCATTGGAAATCACCCTGGCGGCATTGTCATTATAGGCATAATAGTCATAACCAATATACACTACATCCCCTCGCCCAATTCGCCTGTGGGCCACTGCAGCATAGTCAGAATAACTAATCAGGTTGCTCGCGAGTGTGTCCGAAAGGCTCACAACAAAGGTGGCATTTTGACCCGTAACATGGCCAGTAACCCCTGCGGTGAGGTAGTGTGTGCTATCCTCCAATGTCAATGCATTGCCGTAGGCATTAGCAGCATAAGCCATGTGCATCAAGCCCGATGCATTTAAAATCTCACCTGATTCATGGTCTCCACAGAGAATAATCGTGCCACCACCCTTCACAAAGGATCTAATCACCTCAGACCATGAAACTCCCAAATCATAAAAATAAGAAAGACTCCCTCCATCTTCTTGCTCGGGGATAAGAAAAACATCCACCGTATCCAGCATATTTCCCAACTCCGCTGCAGACGTGGTAATGGTAGTACTCAGCTGATAGTCTGAATAGTACTGCGAGATCGCGTTGATCGTATTGATATATTCCTGATCCATGTCCACAAAAGTGGTCCAGGCCAGAATGCGCTTATTCCCTGAAAGGGCCTGCATACTTTCCATAGGGATAGGGCCGGCAGTGGCCATCCCTTCATTGTTACCCGATCCGTCAGACGGCACCAGGTGCGCCATATGTTCATGAGCTTTATAAAGCTCCGTGGCTTCCAACTCAACAATCCACTCCGATTCCCAGGTCAGATCTGATCCCCCTTCGAGGTTATCGAGGGTAAGCACGAGCGTTGTGCTATCCCCGGTGAACAGGGCTGCTCCGAGGCTGTCCGGACTTACCCCAAATACTGGCGGATTTATTCCCCATCCCGTGAGGTACACGTAGATAGAGTCCTGATCGAAATCATTGGTGACGAATAGTAAAGCTGAGCTTAAACTGCCCACCGAATCAGGCTGAAAATAAACTGGCAAAATGAACCCTGCAGAAGGTGAAATGCTCAGGTGTGTGGAATCCGTGCTGAAATACTCATGCTCAAAATACAAATCGAGCTCCAGGTCATCCGTGCCTACGTTGCTGATAAACAAATTCAAACTATCAGAGAAGTTCACAAAGGCATCCTCAAAAAACAAAGTGTCATGAGAAAGCGCCACATCAGGTGCACCCGTAACGAAAAGGGACACCGGAATTTCCTCCAATTGTCTTTCAGGGTCGTTGGTCATCAGCGTAAGGTTGGTTTCGTATACTCCCCCATACAAACCGCCAGCATCCAGCGTGATCGCCACATAAGCCGTATCACCCATAGCTACAACGCCTTCAGAAACACTCGTATACAACCAATTACTGTTGCCAGCGGACGCCACGCCCTCCTTTGGATCAACTGTCCTTTCAGGAGCAGCTACTTGCTCACCCTCCACACTCCATTCGGATGCAGCTAGCACTATAGGTGTGTTAAAGTCCGTCACTTTATCAGCGTACCAGCATCCATCATACATGCCACTGGTCATTAAACCCGACATGAAATCACCCTCCCGAAGGCCTGCGTATCTTGTACCGGATTCGAATACCCATACAATGGAGTCTCCATCCATACTCCATAGACCATTGGCGCCCTCGCTGGTAGTGAAAGTATGATCTTCGAAAAAATTCATAACCACACCGCTTACTCCTCCATCGCAGAACCAGTCATAGGTCACAAGCCACTCTCCCAAAAAATCATCCACTAATCCGGTGGACAACTCATACTCCAGGTCTGAAAATCCACTGTTATGAATGGCCAAAATAGTTTCAGAAACCCCACCGGTGTACAGTGAGTCCACAATGCTATCTGGTGATATGACCAGGGTGGGTGGTTCGGCCCCCGAGCCGCTGGCAAAGATGGACACTGTATCTATGTTGGAATAAAGTGTAAAAGTGGCGGAAGTATCCAGCGTTTCTGTTGGGGTGAAACTAAACGTGATGGTTTTCGAGGACAGTTCTCCAAGAGAAAAGGATGTATCCGAAACGGCAAAAACATCATTGTCAACATTAATATCGCTCACCACCAGCAAACCACTCCCCTGATTGGCCACCACCACCTCTATGGTTTCGGTAATCCCCACAGGCACCTGACCAAATACCACAGAATCTGTGACAATCATCAATGGCTCTGAAGAAGCCACACCAACGGCATTCCAGGCAGCAACTACTGCCGCATATTCATCACTGCCTGCTCCATATAAGTCCAATGCTGCCTGCTCTGATCCTATACGTGCATCTGCATAGTCTGAAGTAGAGGTTAAGTAGACTGTGAGGTTTCGGTAAGCGATCTGTTGTGCAGCCTCTAAGCCAATCCCGTTCACCTGGTAGCTGTAGCCATTGTCATTGGTACCTGTACCTCCTTCTACCAACAGGTAATACCAAAAATTCTGGACACCACTGTTGTAATGCACTCCACCATTGTCCCCTGAGCCATAATACCAAAGATCTCCGTGATAGGTATCCGGCTGACCCTCAGCATTCGGGTTACTCATGGAGCGGATCATGCTCACTCCGTCATAATATATCTCGTCACCCAGGTTCCAACTGGCCGTTTCGGGAAAAGTGGCAAACTCAATCGACTGACCAAAAATATCACTGAAAGATTCATTTAATGCCCCTGACTCGTACGAATAGACCAGGCCCGCGCTGTACTCCGTGACGGCATGGGAAATCTCATGCCCCACAATATCCAGAGAGACCAGCGCAGAAGCACTCGCATTTCCGTCGCCATAGGTCATTCTCGAACCATCCCAGAAGGCATTGAAGTACCCATTTGAGTAATGCACATAGGACCTGATGGCCGCCCCATCGTCATCGTAACTATTCCTACCAAAATTCTCCAAAAAATAGGCATAGGTTGCCGCCGCTCCATAATGAGCACTCACCCCTGCTCTGCTATTGCTCTGATCAAAATAATTATCTGATTCTGAAAAAAGTGTGGCGCTTCCATAGCTGGTACCGTGCTTCAAATCATAAGTATATATTCCTCCTCCTGTGGAATCGTCTGACAAGAAATAGTTGGCTCCATCAAAATCCATAATGATTGGCACCACCCCATTATACAAAGACAGTCCGGTACCGGTGGTCGTAGCAGTATGAATTTTATTGTAAAAATTGATCACCTCTCCAGTATGAGCATCAATCTCTACATTGTATCTGCCCAGGGGCTTTTGTGCATAGATATCAAACTGATAGACGAGATTCAATGCTTCAGCCTTATCATACCGCTTTCGGCTTAATGCCAGTTTAGATTCAGGAAGAAAAGATGCCCGGGCGTTTTTACTCTCCCGCTTCAGGAATCGCTCATTTTCTTCATTCTGCCACATATATACCTCAGCGCCCACCTCATCCAGGGCAAGCTGCAGTGCAGCCTCTCCACTCAGTGTGGGCAGGGTGTTCACGACAATCTTACGCTCAATGCTCCCATTAGCAGAAATGGCCATCTCCCCCTTCGCATGCACGATGTAGTCTGCTCCAAGCACCTCCAGCCCTTTATACTCCTGCACGTACCTGAAGTGCTCTTCACCCTTATGATCCGCGATTTTTGCTTTCAGACGAAGTGTGGACTTTTCGGGCAAGCCCAGCAACATGCCCAATGCTGGCAGGGAGTCCATCTTCAGGCTTTTCTCAAACCGGATAAACCGTGGTGATCCGGCCTTGTCCAACAAAACCTCTTTGGCTTTCGGGATTTTCCGGTTGGCGTTTCCCCCTTCCGGGAGGCGCTGACTATGAGACAGTGTAGCTACAAACAACAAAAGAAACGATGCTGTGAAGCGAATATGAGCGGCGGAACACAAATTCACAAATAGAATAGTTAAGGTTGGCGTTTTTATTCTTTTACAAAAATGAGGTAAAATACACCCCTCTTTTATAAGATAAAAGGAAAACCGCAGCATTTCACCCGTAACGACCACCGTCAGGTTCTATTTCAAGATCCAAAACGAGAAAAGCTCTCCAAAATATGAAGAGCCTTTCCGTATTTAGCTGGTTCCTAATGAGAAGCCCCCAGGATCATTCCACATGTGTACCAAAAGACATTTGAAAATCACCGGGATTTCTCAAGGATAAAGTTTATCCCTATCGCTGAGTTATACAATACCTAGTTTTAAGTAGTTCTGCCATGGTCTGACTAATTTTGGCGCATGAATATAAACGATACCATTATTGCCCTGGCTACCGCCCCGGGAGTGGGTGCCATTGGAGTCATCAGAGTCTCCGGACCGGCTACCATCGCCATCGTCAATAGTGTATTCAGGGGCAAAGACCTCACTGAGGTACCCAGCCATACCATCCACCTCGGAACCATTCGTGATGAGGAGAAAATCGTAGACGAGGTGCTCATTTCCATCTTTAGGGGCCCCAACTCCTACACGAAAGAGGATGTGATCGAAATTTCGTGTCATGGCAGTCCCTACATCATCCAGCAACTCATTCGCCTGCTCCTCACCAAGGGTGCACGTCTGGCCAAAGCCGGAGAGTTTACTCAGCGTGCCTTTATCAATGGACGCTTCGACCTGGCGCAGGCCGAGGCAGTGGCCGACCTGATCTCCTCAGAAAACGAATCCATGCACCAGGCCGCCATGAATCAGATGCGCGGGGGATTCTCTCAAGAAATCTCTAAACTCAGAGAAGAGCTGGTGCATTTTGCCAGCATGATCGAGCTGGAGCTGGATTTTGGTGAGGAAGATGTGGAGTTTGCCAGTCGTGATGACCTCAAAAAACTCATTTATAGCCTGAAAGGGCTAATCACCCGCCTGACGGAGAGTTTCACGCTGGGTAATGCCATCAAAAACGGCATCCCTACGGTGATCGCCGGAAAGCCCAACGCGGGTAAGTCCACCCTGCTCAATGCTTTACTGAATGAGGAGAAGGCCATCGTATCGGATGTACCCGGAACCACCAGGGATGTCATTGAAGACGTGATCAATGTAGACGGCATAGCTTTCCGTTTTACGGATACGGCTGGTATTCGCACCACCGAGGATAAGGTGGAGGCCATTGGTGTAGAGCGCACCTATGCTAAAATGAAAGAGGCCTCCGTAATTATCTACCTGATCGACCTGATCAACGACACGAAAGAGGACATTGAAAAACAACTGGCTTACCTCAAAGCCCTCAAAGTCCCCTATCTGCTGATTGGAAATAAAATGGACCGGGCAGACGCCAACCTATTGAACGCACTGGAGTCAGAAAACGCCCTGATGATCTCTGCCAGCCAAAAGGAGAACCTCGAAAACCTCAAAGAGGCCTTAAAAACCTTGGTTTCGCTGGATGACTTCAAGACAGGCAACACCATAGTGACCAACCTGAGGCACTACGAAAGTCTGATGGAAACCAACAAGGCACTGGATCAGGTGATCGATGGCATTGACCGGCAAGTAACCAACGACTTTGTGGCCATGGACATCCGCAACTCACTCTTTCACCTGGGGCAGATCACTGGAGAGATCACCACCGATGATCTGCTGGAGAACATCTTTAGCAAGTTTTGTATCGGCAAGTAACCTTCCAAACAACTCATAAACACCACTAAACAAACCTAAAAAATAGCCTAATTAAGCATTTATAGATGTTTTTAGGCTGTTTTTATTTAGCTCATATTCTCGATTTTTAGCACCCTTTTGTACCTTATTTGTACCTAATTGTTTATCTTTATATAAGGTACAAAAATGGAGAGATCATGTTACATAACGATACATTAAGTTACATATTGATACCCTCCATTAGAAATGCTTATAGAGAGATAATATGAGTTCTAATATTTACGTCCAGAGGATCTGCCAGCATTGCGGCAATGAATTCACAGCAAGAACTACCGTAACCAAGTATTGCAGTGACAATTGCGCCAAGAGAGCATACAAGCAACGCAAGAAAGAAGAGAACGTTGGTCAATCTAATCAGGAGACTTTAGCTATTAAGTCAGCACCTATCAAAGCCATCCAGGAACAAGACTTTCTCAATATCCAGGAAACATGCGAACTACTAGGCATCAGTCGGATGACCTTGTACCGAATGATTAAAGATGGTAGAATTCCTGCTACTAAGATTGGCAGACGAACCATCATTGCCAGAAAGAATATTGATAAGCTTTTTACTCTTGGATCATGAAGAAACTGAAGTTAGCCATATCAGACAAAGAGTTCCTTACACTTGAAGATGCCGCCAGGCTATTAAGTGTCAGTCGAACCACACTCTATAGACTTAGAAAAGAAGGAGTATTAGAAGTTAAGAAAGTGGGCAGAAAGCAATACATCCTTAGAAAATCAATCGATCAACTATTTAACCCATCATCATGAAAGTCACACTACGCCAGAAAAAGATCTCCAAAGGCATGATCAGCCTATATCTCGACTTCTACCCTCCTTTAGTAGATTCGGAAACCAGGAAGTCTACCCGCAGAGAATTCCTTGGGATGCAGATTTACGAGAAGCCTAAAAGCCAGATCGAGAAACAGCATAATAAGGAAACCAAGATACAAGCTGAAAGCGTGCGCTCTGCCAGACAGCTGGACATCCAGCGCAACAACTATGACTTCATTTTCAAAAAAGCCAAACAAGTTGACTTCCTTCAGTTCTTCAAGAAGCTGACAAACAAGAAATGGGAAAGTGAAGGCAATCACGGCAACTGGCTTAGTGCATATAAGTACTTGGAGCTCTACACCAATGGAAATTGTAATACTAGTGATATAGACAGAGACTTTTGCGAGAGTTTCAAAGAGTTCCTGAAGACCACAACCAGTCTGAAAAGCAAAGCCAAAAAGCTTTCACAAAATAGCCAGTCCTCCTACTTCAGCAAATTCTCCGTAGCTGTAGAAGAAGCATTCAAGAAAGGCTACCTGGAGGAAAACTACATGTTGCGCATCGACAGAATCTCCCAAAAAGAAACACAGCGTGAGTTCCTCACCCTTGAAGAACTGAGAGCACTATATGCCACAGAGTGCGAACTACCAGTACTGAAACAAGCTGCTATCTTCTCAGCCCTTACCGGCCTTCGCTGGAGCGATCTCATTGGACTTACCTGGAAAGAAATCCAATACTCAGAAATCAACGGCTATTTCATCCGCTTCATCCACGAAAAGACAGACCGGCCACAAACCCTCAACATTCCCGAACAGGCGGTGAATATCATTGGCTATCCAAAAGGGCCAGAGTTCAACATTTTTGAAGGCTTGAAATATTCAGCCTGGACAAACCTTAAGCTCTCCGAATGGGTAATGCGGGCAGGGATCATTAAGAAAATCACTTTCCACTGCTTCCGGCATACATATGCTACACTGCAGCTTTCATTGGGCACAGATATCTACACAGTTTCCAAACTGCTCAACCATAAGAATATCAAGACCACCCAGATATATGCCAAAGTGATTGATCAGAAAAGAAAAGAAGCCGCAGAAAGAATACCACAACTAAGTCAGGTGAAAAATGAAATGAGAATTGCTTAAACAAGTGCTTGTTACTAGCTACTGGTTTCTTTAAATTTATTTAGGACTACACAAATACTAAGCATTGAGAAAAGACCTGGTTGTAAAAGACCTCAAAGAGCTATATGACATCATGGGCTTATCCATGGAGCAACCTGATGACCAAAATTCAGGTTTTACATTTACCATTCACTATCTCCAGGATACTTTCAAAAAACTTCCCGTCAAGTCAGTCCCTTTTAGACCAAATTATTTCAGTTTTCTTTTTGTAAAAGACGCCTTTGGTAACTACACAATAGACGATAAACTTTTCGAGGTAGCACCTCTAACCGTATATTTCACCAACCCGGGCAACTACAGGATGTTCGAAACATATAAGGTGGTGGATATGTGTCTGATCACATTTGATGAACCCTTTTTAAAAGAATATGTTCACGCTGATGTCTATACACACTTTGCATTTCTTCTCACTGAAACAGTGGCACCGAGAACCCTGTCAACTGAACAGTTCACGATGATCGAGAAAATATACCGGCTTATTCACGAACACCATTTCAGCCGTTCTCCTTATAAAACACAAATTGTAGGCAGTCTTATTGTCACACTTCTTCTTAAGATCAAAGAGTATTTTTTCCAAGACTACAACCCTATCAATGAAGGTAACCGTAGTTCACAAATCGTAAAAACATTCAAACAAAACCTTGAAAGTCATTTTCGTGAATTAGCAGAAGGAAAAGTGAAGTTGCAGCTCAGGGTACAAGATTTTGCAGACATGCAGTCATTGCATTCTAATTACCTTTCTCGGGTCATAGCCAGCAAAACAGGTAAGAGTATCAGTAATTGGATTGCTGAAAGACTAGTTATCGAGGCTAAAGTACTCCTTCAGGATCAACACCTTTCCGTCAAAGAAGTCTCAGGACGACTTGGCTTCTCAGAAGCGCCACACTTTAGCAATCACTTCAAAAAACACACCGGCTTAAGCCCTGTTCAGTACCGCAAGGAATACTTTGATAAGTAGTTCGTTAGCCCATTATCCATTCCAATAGTGCGCTGAATTATTAAGTATTTGTCATTGGGTTAGATATTCGCAAGTCTCGGGATAATCCTTGTACGTTCCTGGCCCCCATGGTTACTCAACTTTGTATCATAACAAAAACAACAAAGTAATATGAGTAATCTAAATCAAAAAGTCGCATTGGTAACAGGCTCTTCAAGAGGTATCGGTGCGCAAGTCGCAAAAGAACTGGCTAAAGCTGGTGCAAAAGTCGTTGTTAACTATGCAGGAAGCAAAGGTGCAGCTGACGAAGTAGTAAACTCAATTAAATCCCAGGGTGGTGATGCCATTGCCATCCAGGCTGATGTCAGCGATCAAAAGCAAGTAACACAGCTATTTGATGCAGCCATCGATCACTATGGGAAAATTGATATTCTTATTAATAACGCAGGGGTCGTTCTGTACAAACTCATCAAAGACACTTCCGATGAAGACCTTTCCAGGATTCTGGATGTAAACATCAAAGGAGTATTCAATACCCTCCGTGAAGCGGCCACAAAGCTTGCAAACAATGGTAGCATTGTCAATTTCTCAACCTCAGTTAACCGGCTGATGCTTCCAACTTATGGAGCTTATGTTGCCACCAAATCTGCGGTTGAGCAGCTCACTAGGATTTTCGCCAAAGAAATTGGCGCTAGAGGTATCAACGTCAACTCCATTTCTCCTGGGCCTACCAATACCGACTTATTTATGGAAGGAAAATCAGAAGAGGTGGTGTCTAGACTGGCTTCATTCTCGGCATTCAACAGAATTGGGGAGCCTGTGGACATAGCCAAAGTTGTCGTCTTTCTCGCAAGCGATGAAGCCAAATGGGTCTCAGCTCAGAATATTGGGGCTAATGGAGCCATGGCTTAAGCACGAAAAAAATTATTTAATCATTCAAATTTTAAAATTATGTATCCTGATTTAAAAAATAAAGTGGCCCTAATCACAGGGGCTACCAAAGGCATCGGTAGAGGAATAGCTGAAAAATATGCCTCATTGGGAATGAGTCTCGTCCTGAACTACTCGAGTGATGAGTCAGCAGCTCGTGAACTCGAACAAGTAATGCAAAAGTATGACGTTGACTATCTTTTAGTCAAAGCAAATGTATCTGACGTATCAGATATTCACGACCTGTATCAAAACGCCATTAGTCATTTCGGCCGACTTGATGTCGTAGTAGCAAATGCAGGAATAGAATTGGTTCAAACACCCTTTCTTGAATCCACTGAACAGCAGTTTGACAAAGTCTATAACCTAAACGTCAAAGGATCCTTCTTTGTCATGCAGGAGGCCGCAAAACACGTGGTTGACGGAGGCAAGATCATACTGATATCCTCAACTATAAGCATCCATCCTGAAGAAGGCGCTTCAATCTACTCATCAAGTAAAGCTGCAGGAAAAGTGCTGGTTGAAGTATTAGCCAAAGAACTTGGCCATCGCAAGATCACTGTTAATTCCATAATGCCAGGCGTTATCGACCAGGCTGGAGTGATCACCAATTTACCCGAAGAAATTAAGAACATCATGCGGGAAGCAAGTCCACTGAAAAGACTTGGGACAGCAGAGGACATTGCAAGGGTAGCAGCCTTTCTTGCCTCTTCAGAGAGCATGTACATCAATGCTCATCACATAGCAGTAAATGGCGGTTCAGCTTTTTAAATAGCAGATGCCATGGCGTTAGCTGATCTTATGGATGCAGGGGTTTTAAAGCCCTTGCATCCTTTACACTTTACCTTAATCAATTAATCAAATGAAATGAGCATGTTCGGCAAACACCAAGCGAGATGAATAAAGCTTGACATGCGAATTCCATCTGACCATTGAAACCAATTTTATACAGATGAAAACGAAATTCCGAAAATACCTGCAAACCCTGATGATAGTCATCCCAATGTCTACAATTATGTCCTTTGTGGCCATCTTGAAGAACTATGGGTTAAAAGAAGACTGGGGCACTATGCTTTTTCAATCCTGGTATGTCATGGCTCCGGTTGCATATGTTTCTGCTCTCATAATTATACCAATAGTGGGACGGTTCTTTCAACATGACGAACAGGGCACGAACTAACTGCCCCCCTTAATCCTTGATCATTGTCTTACCTGTTCGAATCATATCATCAAATTATCTGTGGAAATGACAATCCCACAGAAGAGTCATTTCTGAAAAAAGAAACAGCAAGAGTGATCCGTAAGCTAGATAAAGAACTTTTCAAGGCAAAGTCGACAAAGGAAGCCCGTTTTTACATCAGGAAAACCGAACTGGCAATTACCAATCTTGAGCTTCAAATTGAACTAAGAGCAAAAGAAAATGACAGTAAGTCTACGGCCAACATCCTAAAGCTGTGTTCATCCGGACTTGATGATATCAGATTCCATTTGGAAACTGCTTATAAAATCTATCGAGATGAGGACACGCTCTTATCAAAAAAAATGATAGGCATTTATGCTACGAATTTAGAAATGAGCATTCATCGGTTAAAAAAATTGTTAGTTCTAAATAATATAGACCCCACCCTTGGAAAGATTATTAACCATTCTATTGAAAGGCACTTTACTGAACCTGAAGCTCTGATCACACAAAGAAAGCTCGACTACCTAAGCTATTTCATTGACGAGCTAATCAATTTTATGGATTCGATGGAAAAAATAGAAGAGCATCATTTACTCAAATTTCTCTGTATTCTAAATTTCAACAACGTAGCAATACTTACATATATGTGCGAAACACATCAAAAGTATACTAGCGAGGTAGAAGATCCCATTCAACTTCTAGAATACCTTCAGGACATTAAAACAAGTCTTAACAACATCCCTGTAAACCATAACCACCAATTCAATCCAAAGCTGCTCGACTTAAGAACACTGGTCCAACAATGGCTGAAAGAAGAAATAGCCAAAACAAAAAAATCACTGCAAAACACGAAATTAGCTAACCCTGAACCCAAACTAAAATTTAACCACTCCGTGGACACAACCACCGCCTTTTTTAGACTGCTATATGACGCAGGGGTAACATCTTCTGGTGCTAACCATACCATCAGGTGGATAGGAAAAAGTATCTCCTCTAAAAACCAGCAGACCATCTCCCTACAAAGCATTCAGCGCAAGTTCTTCGATAAACATACCGACAAACAACCCCTCAAAGACTTGGTTTTACATCTCCTAAACTATCTGAATCGCAAATAAGATTCTACTCTTTCAATAAGAATGCTACCCCATTACTCTCTAAAAGAGTATATAATTCCACCAGGCAGTGACAGCTAAAACCCTGCTTCTTTAGTAATTGACCGGCATCAAACTGGCTAAGCATCACATTCAGGTTTTCAAACCCCCACAATTCCATAAACGCTTTAAACTCCTCACTAAGAGGCAGGTCTATAGATACGCTTTCCAGAATATTCCTTGATTGATAAGTCATACTATTTCAGTTCGAAAAACTAATTTGATTACATCCGAAAGACAAGTCGGTTAACAGATTGTAAAACTTGTTTTAAAGATAAAAATCAAACCTCAATGTAACTAATTAGTAGGGCATTTTTAGAAGTAACATTTAAGCGGTTGCTCTCTTTGCTTTGCAAAATGTCAAAGGATAACGAGGAGATAAACTACGATCAGGAACTAGACAAACTTGCAAAGAGGATCAAAAGCCTAAGAATAGCCCAAGGCTACACTAGCTATGAAGTATTTGCCTTTGAAAATGGCATACACAGAGTTCAATACGGCCGATATGAGAAAGGAGGAGACCTCCGATACACCTCCTTACTTAAAGTGATAAAAGCACTTGGTATGACCCCAGCAGAATTCTTCTCCGAAGGATTTGATTAATATCCCCTTGAGGGAATTATGGGGGTGTTCTTCTGGCAAAGGTTAAATTCGGAGTTACTTATTCTCTCCCGTCATTCTTAATCTTCTTTCCGTCATTGCCGTGAAAACGGAAATCCTTCAACATTTCACCCAGCTATCTCCAAAACATCTTACTGATCTCCAGGCATTTTTACAGAAAACCCAACCACACCAACCACTTACCCTACTACCTGTTATTTTAGTCTGAAAATTTTAATCTTTCCGCTATGTATTATACAATAAACATATCATGCCCGCTAATGTCGTCACATCAGAAGACCTCTATTTTTTCAAAGATGAGCTAATACAGGAGATCAAAAAACTATTACAGACCCACGGTACACCTCAGCGTAAATGGCTCAGAAGCCAGGACGTCCAGGACTTGCTTTGCATCAGTGCCGGCACCCTGCACAACCTCCGTACCAAAGGCCACCTTCCATACTCCAAAGTAGCTGGGGTAATCTTCTATGAATATGAAGACATTGTGGAAATGTTGAGGAGGAATAAGGTTTGACAAATACCCTTACGCTTAACTGCTTGTTAAGCACTTACCAAAATGCTACATTTGCTTAAAATCCAAATAAAGTTGGCTGTGAAAACAATTAATCGGCTCAAAGCTGTATTGGCTGAAAAGGGTAAGACGAACAAATGGCTAGCTGAAAACATGAATAAGAACATCTCAACAATCTCTACCTGGTGTACCAACAGAAGACAACCTTCTTTAGAAGTACTGGTTGAAGTTGCTGAGCTATTGGATATCGATGTAAAAGAGCTCATTGTATCAACAAATAAACAAAAGTGATTATTGACCTAGACATAAAGGACACCCTTGGAGCTATAAGTAGCGAGGTACTCAATGGACAGAATTACAATAGAAGTGATTTTGCTCGTAGCATACTTAATTATCCAGCAATGATGGTTCCTTCTGTACAAGAACCAATAATTAAAAGCCTCTCAGAAAATCTACATGGTGAGGTATCTCTGATTGACCCATTTATGGGCGCCTCCAATACTCTCGTCACTGGCATGAAGTATGGCCTCAACGTCTTTGGACAGGACATCAACCCTCTTTCTCTTCTTGTTAGTCAAGTCAAGACGACTTACTACTCATTGTGCGAACTGGAAGAAGCCAGAAAGGATCTGATAGCAAGAATTGATTCAGACATGTCTATTCTAAATGAGATAAATTTCCCAAATATCAATAAATGGTTTAGTGAAAACATACAAATAGAGCTTTCTAAGATTTATAGAGCTATTCAATGTCAATCGGATTCAAGACTCAGAAGGTTTTTTTGGGTAGCAATGGCAGAAGTTGTTCGTCTCACAAGTAATGATAGAACCTCAACATTCAAGTTGCATATTCGAACTTTAGAGGATATCCAAAGTAGAAATAATTCTGCTGTTGAATTATTCAAATCAATAGTCAAAAGAAGTATTAAAGATGTTGCAGAGTATTGCCAGGTTCTTAATGAAAGTGGATATATTAAAAATGGACGATATGTGAAAGAGGCTAGAGTTGTCTGGGGCGATTCACTAGCCGGTCTTAACACAACCAGAAAATTCAATCTATTAGTGACTTCACCACCGTATGGAGATAACCAGACCACTGTTACTTATGGCCAGTTCTCCTACTTGCCACTACAATGGATCCCTATGGAAGATATAGATACGAATATTGAGATTGACTATCTTAAGACTACCATGGAGATCGATTCAAATAGTTTGGGCGGGAAAATGGTTAAGAATTTTTCGAATACTCAAGAAGCCCTGTTCACTCAATCCCCTTCTTTGCAACTCCTATTTGCCTCATTTGATCCGGAAGAAAAGAAACGAGCTAAAAAGGTAATCAACTTCTTTCATGACTTGAATAAGTCTATTGATACAATGCTATCCAAAATGACTTCCAGGGCATATATGGTTTGGACTGTAGGTAACAGGAACGTAAACAAACGATTAGTAAGGAATGACCTAATTATTACTGATCTACTTCAATCCAAAGGTGTTGAACTTGTGACGGATTTGGAAAGAGACATCTTAAGTAAACGCATGCCTGGTAGGAATAATTTCTCTGACCTAATGAGTAAGGAAAAAATACTAATCTTTAAAACTCCCTAAGAACAATAATGTGCTAAGTTTCTCATGAATCACTTGGCATGTAGTAATCCGTGACTCGATGATAAACTTAACAAATTATTCACCCAATCAGCAAGATGCCATTCTCACTAATGACAAACATTTGAGAATTGTAGCATGTGCCGGATCTGGTAAGACAACGACTGTTGCTGGCAAAGTAGCCTACCTGCTTGACCCTTCGAATGGATTCGATGTATCACCGGAGAACATAATCGCTTTTACTTATACAGAAAAGGCCGCTGCAGAACTTAAGAATAAAATTCTAAATAATGTTGGAAGGCATCGAGGAATGGCAAATATGTATATTGGTACAATTCATGGTTGGTGTCTTAAGGCCTTACAGGAAAATGAATACGAGTATCAGAGTTTTTCAGTTCTTGACGAAATAAAGCTTAAACTATTCATAGACAAACATTATGATACAATAGGAATGAAAGAAATAAAAAAGCTTTCAAACCATTCTGTATCATTAAGAAGATTCATTGACACCTCTCTATTTGTCAAAATCATGGATATAATTAGAGAGTCGGATAGACAGGAACTCCCAGAAAGCATATCACGAGCAAAAATACAATACGAGCGTACACTTAAAAGCAAAAAGTACTTCGATTTTTCCATGATTATGGAAAAAGCAATGGAGTGTATGGAGTTAAGTTCCAACCTGTCAGCAAGAATAAAAAATGATATTAAGTACCTTATTGTTGACGAGTACCAGGATATCAACCCTATTCAAGAAAGACTGATAAATAAAATTCAAGAAGTAAGCCAATGCAAGCTAGTTGTTGTTGGAGATGATGATCAAAACATCTATCAATGGAGGGGAAGCAATAACCGCTACATCATCGACTTTGAATCAAAATTTGAAGTCTCGGCAACTAAAAGCATCCCTCTATCTACCAATTATCGAAGTTCTGAAGGTATAATAAAGCTGGCAGAAACTTTAATCTCCAACAATCAAAGAAGAATACCCAACAAAGAGATGGAGTCAGGCGGTCTTCAGACCTTTACAAAAGGTCAAGATATTCTTTACAATCGATATGATTCAGTTAGCGATGAAAATGAAGCTCTGGCAAATTATATTGACAACATTCTAGGTGTACCTTTTACATCTGATGGTGAGACACGTGGAATTACATTTTCAGATATCAGCATTCTCTTAAGAACCTGGAATAAAGCTGAAACTATAGTAGAAGCACTAGAAAGACATAAAATTCCATATATCACAGCTGGAGTTAATCAATTATTTGAAACACGTGAAATTGAAGCTGCACTTGGCCTATTCACATACTTGTATGGTGACTTGGATCGACCGGAACTTGAAAACTTGTGGTTAAACTTACCAAACAACAAAATTGATCCCGAAAAGCTTGAAAAGGCATTAGATGACCTAGATAGCAAGTTTCCTAAGCTGCCCGAAGTTGATACAAATTGGGAATACTCACTTCAAGGTATTCTTTGGGATTTTATGAGTCTAGCCGAAATCTATGAAGACTCTTTTATCGATGACACAAATACTGATCTATTTCAAAGAACCAAGGAGAGGGCTGAGATTATATTTTTCAACCTTGGAAGATTCAGTCAGGTAATAAATGATTTTGAAGAGATAAATTTCAATAGTTCAAGTCCCAGCTTTCACCTCTTCAGTTTTTTAAGTTTTATAAATTATGTAGCAAGAGATTACTACCCAGAGGGTTGGCTTAACAATCCATATACAACTCCGAATGCTGTACAAATAATGACTATCCACCAGGCGAAGGGTTTAGAGTTTCCGGTAGTTCTGATACCTGGCCTCAACAACAATTATTTGCCCTCTAAGAAAAGAGGAGGATTAAATGTATGGCATTTTCTAGATAGACAGCTTATCGAAGAGCAATCTAGATATGAAGGTGATCCAGATAAGGAAGATGAAAGAAGGCTTCTTTACGTAGCATTAACTAGAAGCCAAAAATTCTTACTCTTATCTCAAGCTCCAGATCTTAATAATAGATTGTATAAAGTTGAATCGGATTACATCCAAGAGCTTACACGAGCAAAAATTGGATCTTTTCCAATACTAATATCCGATCATAGACAAGATTTCTCAAGTCTCACCAAAATCGACCAGAAGGCTAAAGAAAAAGTAAAAAACATTGCCCTTGATTTCACCACCCTCAAAGACATTTTTGAATGTCCCTATAGGTTTAAACTAATTTCGGTTTTTGGGTTCCGCTATCCACTTAATCAAAGAATGGGTGTAGGTCGATCATTTCATAACTGCCTAATGGAAATCCACAAAAGAGGTAAAGAAGGTGAGTCTTTAAGCAAAGAAGAGGTTAATGAAATCGTAGATAGACAGACTCATTTTCCATATCTGACAAATTCAACCATTTTGAAACCACGCCTTTGGGATAAGGTAAGAAAAAATGTAGAAGAGTACTATGAAGACACTAAAGATGATTTTTCACAGATAGAATTTGTTGAGCAGGATATTCAGTACAAAGTAGACGAAAGCATTTTAGTTCTAGGCAGGATTGACTTGATAAAGAAAGTTGGAAGTGATGGAAAATATGAAACAACCATAATTGAGTTTAAAAGTGATGAAGAAAGTGCCGACCTACCTATAACAAAAGACCAGCTAAAACTTTACGCCCTTGGCCATAGGGAGTTAACCGGAGAAATAGCAGACTATATAATGACTTATGTTATTGGTGAAAACAAAGTCAAAACCCCTGAAAAATTATATGAATCGGATTTAAACTCGATTGAAAGTAAAATAAGAGATGCGGTTGACTTGATTTGGTCTGAAAAATTTCTTAGGACAGAAGAAAAGAAAACTTGTGAAGAATGTTTCCAAATTCGTCTTTGCTCCAAAAGAGTTCAGCATGATATAAAGGTGAAAAGGTAATATGGGAGCATACAAAGATCGAAAAACTGCCTTAGGGAATCTGAAGAAACTAGTTGAAGATCCAGCAAATGTTTTGTGTATTCATTATTCTCAAAGTCAAACTTACGATGATGATTATGGCAACATATCACCAATAATTACTTCAATTGTAATCAAATCACTAGATAACAAGATAGATAAGCAGTTTGCCATACATTTTGAGGCTGACAAAGCTGGTATTCCTAAAGATCAAATTCAAGATTCATATCGTGAACTTGAGCTCCGAATCCTAAAATCATTTAATGATTTTGTCAAAAGGCACGACAAAAGCACTTGGGTTCACTGGGATATGAAAAACATACATTTTGGGTTTGAAGCTATTAAACATCGTTACGAAAAAATCTTCGAGGGGCTAAATGATTACTCTGAAATTGCTTCGCATAACAAGCATAGCCTATTTGTAATATTGGAAGGAATGTATGGGGAAAAGTTTGTTAAAGGTCCAGATGAATTAAAGGAGTTAATGACTTCTAATAATTCTGGTGTTGAGCAGCCTCTTTACCTAACCAAGGACAGTGAATCAAGAGAATTTGAATCTAAAAACTTTAAGTCAGTTATTGATTCAGTGGATTGCAAAGTTGAGTTTTTGAAAAAGGCCTTAAAAAAGCTTATCAACAAGCAGCTCTTAATTCCAAATAAAAACAGGTATGCAATATTTATTGACGTTATCTCTCACCCAATATTCAATTTGATTGGATGGCTAGCAACTCTTTTGGGTTTAGGAGCAGCTATCTACGCTCTACTCTAATTGAATCTAATCAATATGAATGGCGATTACTTAAACAAAGTTCTTAAAATTAAAGCGAAACATGCTTTGTACCATGAAAATGGTAAGTGGTATCACAATCTTCAGAAATTTCCTGGAGTTCTTTTTGACAAGAACGGATATTTGATATTTGATAATAAAGAAGCCTATTTCAATCACCCCTCCTTACAATCCAATAAAGACCTTTTCATCAAGAATGGGATTGAGAGTTTAACAGAATATCGAAGATTTACTGAATTTGAGCACCAATTAATCAAAGGAATTAGTCCCCATGATGTAAATAATGCCGGTTTTGAAGAAACTGTGAGGGTTTTAAGAGAGGTCAATAGCATTTTAAGAAAGAAGTCTTTGGTAGACAAGCTTAAGAAGCTTTATGACAACACATGCCAAATTTGTGGTACTAGATTAGCCATATCTCAGAATCAATTTTATTCAGAAGTTCACCACATAGTACCACTAGGAGAACCATATAATGGGAAAGATCGCATGGACAACATGATTTGTGTATGCCCAAATCATCATGTACAGTTAGACTTAAAGGCTATTCCAATTGACGAGAAAAGTCTTAAGTCTATAAAGCATGAGATTTCTTCAAATTATATAGATCATCACAATTTACTTGTGGAAGGACTTTCAAAAGCTTGAGATGGCATATCCAGAGATAATTTCGAAACTAATAGGTGATATTTTCGAGAACTCATTGGAAAGTGAGAACATTGAGATTGCACAGATCTCTAGCAGAGATGTAAATGGCTTAATAAGAAGTACAGATTCAAATACTGCTCTGATATCACCCAATCTTATATCAAAAATTAGACCATCTCACATCAATGTACCAGTCAACTCAACCGGACTAAATTATTTGGATGACTTTGAGTATAAACCATCATTTTGGCTCTACCTATCTCCAGCTTCCGGCTTAAAAAAAGCAGAACCCTTAGTTGTGTCTTGGACAAATGGTAATCACACCACGTTACATCCCGATCCGGGTTTTCTCGGTACATACGGTTTATCACCTAGAGTAGCCAATGATATCACTTTTTGGGACGATCTATCAAAACCGAAGTATAACATAGTTGAAAATGTGCCCTTATCAATCTATGATTACCCAATCCAAACAGAAGCCTATGTCAAAATAGATCGAAAATACCTGAGCGACTACCTTTCAGTGAGAAAAAGAGTGGCTATTAAGGTTTTTCGAGAAATTAGGGATATTGAAATCAGTGACGATATTCTTAATCTATTAGATGGCAAACAGTACTTTATCAAGGAGCATGATCAATATGAAGTTAGATTAAGTAAATACAGTCATAAGGACGACATTGTTCGCCTCGAAGTGAATGGCTTCAAAGTATTGTTGGAAGACTTTAAACTTCTTGAGACTGAAAATAATTATGGTGGGCACAGTTGGAAAGGTATTGATCAGAAGGTTACAGGGTATGAAGCAAGGCATAATATGCCCTTCCGGTATGTTTATGTGTCAGATGATGTATTGGATAAATATGAACAAGATGAAGATTACAATGTTCAACCTGAATCTGGCTCAGTTAGTTATGGTATTCACTGGCGTGTTTCACATTGTGACCGTGTGGGGAGAAATGCTATCAAAATAGAGATTAAAAAGCTCTATGAAGGAACTCCATATGATGTAATTGATTATTGGAATCAATTTTCAATTGATCCTAAAACCATAGACACTGACCAAGAAAATATAGCAGAAAAAGCTACAAGACTTGTAAGAAAGTATTTGCTTTTTGGTAGAGGTTTATCATCAATATTAAATCGAATTTGTGATTTCAATTTTCTCTCCTTAGAGCTGATCAGTTTGGATGAAAAATCTTTGGATTATAAAGGGTATGCTCAAGATCATGATATCAGACCTATTATGAATCATGTTAGTGCTAAGGCATTTTCAAAAGAAGAATTCATCATAAGATGCAAAAAGCTAAACATACTACTCTCAGAAAATCTTCGTGAAAAAAATTTAAGAAAAGTAGTTCACTGCTTAGGATTTGAAGCTGATAAAACTAACGAGTTGAGAAGCATTAAACTTTTAGAACTTATCTTAAAGTATCTTTATGTAGCCCACAGTTCTGGATTGCACCCAAGAAAAAGCAAAGAGGCCATTTTATCAAGGATAGATGAATTCAAGGATTTGAAGGTAATTCCTGAGTTATTGGCCTTGAATGCAATCAGGCAGCTTGATGCTCATAAGAGCAAAGATTTCAATTCCAAATTCAATACCGCCTTAGAAACCCTAGCCATTGATAAAAAAATGATCACCAATAACTACTCGAATGTATGTCACGATACGTATGATAGGTTAATCGATATGTTCAGTGATTTAAATAGTTTTTTGGTCAGTGCTTATGATTTTAAGGATTGATTACACTACCAATATACCTCCTCACACCCCTGTCCTTCCAGCCTGTGCGCTCCGCTGCGCTACACTTACAAGCTTCCAGTCACCCACAGCAAGAGTAGCCCGTTATTCCATTGCGCTCTGCTGCATTCCGTACCGTGCCACACTTGCTTTTCCCAACCCACAACCCCGCAGGTAAAGGGGTGTTCAAATTTTGACCAAAGCCTACCAACAGTTCACCAAGCTCCCTCTCCTCTAGTGAAAAAATCAAACCGAAATCAATGATTTAGATTTTGTAGATTTAATTCAACTTAACGGACTACCTCAATAACACCAAAATGATCCAAAAAGAACAAATAGCTGATCGAAGAAAAGAAATTGCAGAAATAAGACATGCAGACAGCGTATTCAGGGATATTCTGGCAAGGGAAAAAGAAAGAGAAGATTATGAAGAACGCTGGTTTTGGGAATTACTTCAAAATGCCAAAGATGCTGTAGACCTCGCTCAAAAAGTCTCAGCTCGTTTAGAAGTTAGTGAGGATAAAATATCGTTTTCTCATACAGGCAACCCTTTCGAACTTGACGATATCTTGAGTTTGATTATTCAAGGCTCCTCTAAATCAGACAAAGTCGGCAAAACAGGAAGATTTGGGACTGGATTTATGACCACATACCTTCTCTCAAAGAGGGTAAATATCAGTGGGCAATTAAGTGGAGGTCAAGGTTGTTTCCAATTCAATCTAGATCGGGAAGCATCAGACAACGATGAGTTCTACAAACTACAAGCCATTTCTAACGAAAGCTTTGATAATTCGATAAGAGAAGAAAGTTATCTTGGTGCGAGTCAGTTCCAAACCAAGTTTGTCTACAACCTCGATGAAAGAGGAAAGGAAACAGCAAAAGCAGGGATCAAAAGTTTGGATCTTCTAATACCCTTCAGTCAGCTGTTTAACCAACAAATTGAGTCGATCGAAGTAGTTTCCCAATCGTCAATCACAAAATACGAAAAACATTTTGTTGAAGAGTTTTCAATTGAAGGTAAGAAGCTAAACCACTATAAACTCGAAACTATAACTGATAATCAAGTTGTTAAGAGTTTCAATGCGTATGTTATAGTTGACGAAGAGTTTGAGATATGTAGTATTACAAATTCTAACTCTGGTGTAGAAAAGTTTGAGCCATTAGAAAAAAACCACCCCAGACTTTATTTTACCTTTCCTTTAATTGGCAGTGAAGAAATAGGGATACCATTTGTAATAAACTCACTTCAATTTGACCCTAAAGTTGAAAGAAATGGAATCTATCTAAAGAGTGGGAACGATAAGACTGATGTCGTCAGAAATAAAACTATAGTAGAATCTGGCCTACGGACAGCTTCGGAAGTATTTACCAAGCTATCCATTGCTCGAAACATACAGGGAGTATTCGAACTCCTAAATTTCAAAGCGGCTAAAGATTACACATGGATAGACCATTCATGGCTCAATGGCTTGAAAAGAGAAACTCTTGATTCGCTTTCTACAATTGAATTCATAAAGGTTGCCAGTAATGACAACCTCACATCTTTCAACGATCTGACCGTTCCTTACTCCAGTTATGAAGAGAAGTCAATCAAGATATATGAATTGTTCAAGAATCTAAGTAATCGGTCTGTAGTTAGAGAATCCGAATTATACAATTGGATAAATATCTGCAAGAATCATATAGAAATACGTGAATTAGACATTTTTGAGATAACCCCAATTTGTGGGATTAAAGAGCTGATCCAACTCGTAGCTGAATTTTCTGATCTGGAGACCTTTACATCAAACCTTATCAATGCCGATCCCTACCAATGGCTCAATGATTTTTATGAAATCACAGATACACTTTTTGATAGTTTCCCTCTTGCCAGTGAAATACTTTTAAATCAAGAGGGCCAGTTCCGTGCTCCTGAAGGAATGTTTTGGGATAAGTGCAATGACCCTGAACTGAATGCCATATCAAAGTCCCTTGGGCTAAATTTTCCGACCAAATTAATTTCATCTGATATCAAAAGATTCACAATTTCTGGAATTGTAGACTTTTACGAGAATCAGGCAGTAGCCCAAATTAAAGCCGTCTTAAACGATCCTGATTTAGATTACACTGAAGAGCTGATAAAAAAAGCCAACGTAGACTTTCTGAAATGGCTTATATCGAAAAATCGGAAAGACGATATCAAAGACTTGAAAATACTCTCAGGAGAACCAGACAGTCTAAATGTTCAAGTCTTACCACAAGGTTCTCATCTCCTGCTAACTCCAAAATCCTTTTTCTCCGGAAGTTTTCCTTTTTTTTCCGATCTAATTCGAGAACGTGACTGCATGCACGCTATTTATGCAGAATATCTTAGTGAAACTGATTTTAGGTTTTTAAGCGATCACAACCTTATTCACTACTCTCCTCTTGTGATAAGAAATGAAAAACTCAATCCTAAAATCATAGAATTACTGGCAGTTAACCCAGATGATTTAAATATCCTGAAAGATGACGAGGGTAAAATACAACGAGAAATTGAATTTGAATACTCTGATTTTGCTTATCTAACCACATCTGAGGGTCATATTTATGATAGAAATTCAACACCAAAATCATGCTTCGAGAGGTTGCGATTTCTTATGCTGGAGGCAACAGAAAGAGACCCTTTTTTCAACCAACTCACCTTTGATGTAACGGTTGAAGAGACAGGGAAAGCGATCAAATTCAACAGATCACTATGGTTGGCAAGAGCCAAGAGTCTTCAGTGGATATTTATTAGAAATCCAGATATCGAAAGCGAAAAAAAATTTCTCTCAGAGGTTCCTTCATCCAAAAACTTATCCGAGCTCATGAAGGACCACCCCGATCTAATCAAATCAATAAAAGGTGAAAATCAGCAATTATTCCTAACCAAAATTGGAGTAGGAGTATCCGACCTAATTCGAAACACTCTCCCTTCAGAGGATCTTAAGTTAAGCTGGGACAGAGCTATCACGAATATGATCACAAGTGAAGTTGATCCCGAATTAGTTCAGGAAATTTTCAACGACCCTACAATTAAAAAGGAATATGAGAAACGACTCAATGAGAAAAAATTAATAAGTAGAAACCAAAGAATCGGAGCACTGATAGAGAAGCTCTTCAAGGAATATATCGTTGAGTTAAAAGAAAGTGGAACCGAAATTTCAATCGAAAGAAAACCATTTGGCAGCGATTATTTACTTACTGACGAATCTTCGGATTTAGTGAATAATAACGCTGAGAGAGAAGGATTTTCTTTAAACAATGGAGATTGGCTCGTTGAGTTAAAAGCCTCGGGTAAAGAATTTGCCGAGATGACAACACTTCAAGCAGGCACAGCCGCTACTACTTCCGCTGGCTATGCGTTAATTGTTGTTCCATTAGATGGAAATGAACCGGATATTGACTACTTAAAAGCTAATGCCAAGGTAATATCAGATATCGGCAAAAGGGTTGGTAATATTATTTCCGACTATGATGACGTGCTTAAAAGAAAGAAGCTCTTGAATACTGGCAAAAATGGCATTTCAGTTAGCATGGAAGATCAAACTGTTCGATTTAGAGTTGAGTCGGCAATCTGGAATTCTGCAGACTCCTCTTCTATAAAGGATTTCATATTTACTAAATTCAAAACCAAAAATCTTTAAAAAGCCCTACCCTAAAACCCAACACACACAGCCCCATCCCTCCAGCCAGTGCGCTCCGCTTCGCTGCACTCACAAGCTTTCGGTCTCACACAGCAAGAGTAGCCCGTTACTACGTTCCGCTTCTCTCCACTCCATACCGTGCCACACTTGCCTTTTCCATCCCACAACCCCGCAGGTAAAGCGGTGTTCGTCATCAGTTGCCAGCAGTTAGCACGCCAGGCCTCTCCATAAGCTACTCCCGATTAATATCGGGATCAGCACATGGTTCGCTTGCAGTGACTAACGCCAGCCTGTCATGCCACCTGCTTTGGCTGCTTTCTTCCTCACGGCAGTTACCCCTGTCCTCATGGCCGCCTCATTCCATTCCGTTCCTTCGGTCACTTTATTGCATTTCAGCCGCCACTCGTCCAGCCACTGCCAGTGTTTGTGCTCGCCTGCGTTCTCTCTCGGGCTGCACCCTGTGGAATCAGACTGGAAGCAGCATTAATCTATCTCTGATAAGAAGCCTGCAAGACGTTTCTTCAAATACATCCTGCCATAATGCGTCTTTAAATATTTTTCTCTCTTCATGGCATCCTTTTTATCAACGCAGGCTTCAAAATAGATCAACCGTAAAGGTCTACGATGCTTAGTTGAAATAACGCTACCTTGATCATGCTGCTTCAGTCTTGCTCTTAAATCTTCTGTATAGCCAACGTAGTTTTTCTGATCCTTTTCTGAATATAGAACATAGGTATAATGCATGCATCAATTTAAAGATTTAAGAGCATTCCACGGGTTTGTGTAGTTGCACTGTGGCAGATATTAGCGGCCAGAATTAATTAAATGGCCACATTGCTTCCTACAGGGGTCGCAGCGCCCTAACGGGCTATCTATGACTCCCACCCTCGTTCGGCTCGCAGGACGGCTCGCTTCTTTCAGTCGGCTCCGCCTTTTAGTTTACCTGCGGGGCTCCAACGCCAGTTCCTACTCCTGATATAAATTCAGTATATTTAATTAATACCACCTCCATCAAAATGAGCAAAACGAAAAAGAGAATCACAGCCGACATTAAAAGTCAAATAGCAACCCTGGTTCAAGTGATTCATCCATTCTTACCCCTTTCAGCAAGGTCAAAAAACACGACCACCTTTTACACCATCTTCCAGGAAAGCAGAGTTTCTAAATACCTTGATGGATTTGACGTCAAAAGAAAAGCACTTCAAAACGGATGGGAAAATGTTTTTCGATATCACCCAAAGTTGCCATTCACTCTAATCAGAAAAATTGTTCCCGCAGCAATTGGGTATAGAAAAGCTAAGAGAGACCCACTCAAACAATCAGAGCTAAACTCCCTAATACAAGCCTTGACGACTTTAGGCATAAATATGGAATCTGAGTTATCAGGTATTGAAATTGACGAATCAGTGCCTGGTATCACCGTCCCTCCCGCTGAGCTTGTTAAACGCTTAGAGTCACATCCCTTAGTTGATCAAATTGCAACCAACCCTCTTCAATTATTCAAAGATGGTCACTATAATGAATCCGTAAGAAAAGCTGCGGAAAGATTTGAAAAAGAAATACAAGATCGAACTGGCCTCACTGAGATTGGTAAGCAGCTAATGGGCAAAGTTTTCAGTGGTGCATCACCCACAATCCCATTGAACACCCTCTCAACTGAAAACGAAAAGAACATTCAGGAAGGATATCAATTGATCGCTATGGGAATGATGATGGCACTGCGAAACATATTCAGCCATGGCGATGAAAATGCCCGTGAACCGGAAGAAGCTTATGAAATGCTCCTCTTTTTAAATTGGTTATTTAGGCTCTTACCTTCAACCACTTAAAATGGAAGACAAACACATCCTCGAGAAAATAGACCTAGCATTAGCAGAGCTTCTTGCAAGAGACGAGTTTCTCTTAATCAATGATCTCAGTGAGCGATCTATTAGCCATAAACTGGCAGAATATCTGCAAACTCAATTCCCTGATTACCATGTCGATTGTGAGTATAATGGATCAGCCGCTAACGATTATGAGAAGAAAAAAATCAATATCGTATGGGAACAATTAGCAGAGGCCGGTTTACTCCATGATAGGGAAATGGAGTTAGAAGGAGAAGTTCTAATCAGGTCTGTCTTTCCAGACATCATTATCCATCAAAGAGGAAGTCATGATGAAAACCTGTGCATCATCGAGATAAAGAAATCATCAAGTGCAGTTGATCATAAATATGATCACATTAAACTTCAAGCTTACACCAGTTCAAACTTAGACAATGTACTAAAATATCAGCTTGGGGTCTTCATTGAAATAGCAATTGGCGACAATCCCGACTCTTCTATATCAATGCTATTCAAAAACGGCATACCAGTTGACTAAAGCATGAATATAAAATCAAAAAAAGAGGTCAGCAAGTTAGGCTGGAGCACATCCCAACCCTGATAGAAAAGCAAGGAACTACGGCATAAACCCGCATCCCTTCGCCTAAGCCATTTATTCCGTTCCTCCTTGCATTTCTCCCCTCCAGCCTGGTCAATACGCTTTCTATTTTTTCTTTTTCTTACCCGCTTCTGGTGGGTTCTTTTTCTTTCTTCTCTTTTGGAAAACAGCTAAGGGTCAACTATTTAATCTAAAGATGCGTTATAAATGACAAGTATCAATAACTAATTCTATGGATAACTATCATCTAACTAAAAAGGGAGATAAGTGGAACTTGACCAAGGAGGGAAACTCTAAAGCCACAAAATCATTCGATACCACCAAAGAAGAAGCGATCAAGCAGAGTGCTGATTACTTAAAATCAGGCAGTGGAGGAAGTATGAAAATTCATAAGGAAGACGGAAAGATTCAAGAAGAAAGAACCTATCCAAGAAGTAAGGATCCAAAAGAAAGTAAAGGTTAGGAACAAGAAAGCAGGATCCTTTCGAACCCTGCTCACACCTCACCAGAACATCTGCCCTACTTCACCAATGCATTCAAACCGGAATCCGAGGTGAGCGAATTGGCCTGAGCCGCATCATTCTTCACCTGAATCACCAGGATTCGGTCGTCATCCTCCACAGTCTGTTTCAGGTTCTCCAAAACATTCGAGGCTTGTTCATCCTCCTCTGCTTTGATCAGAAAGGTAGTATTCATCACTTTCTGCGCCACAGGATACTGCTCGATCCTTCTCACCAGCTTGTCATAATTCTTATTGCCAAACAGGTCATAACATACAAGGAAGTTTTTCATTTAGATTTATTTAAAGAGTTAGAAATTGATTTCTGTGCAATTTCTGTGCAGCTTGTTGAAGGCTCAATTCCTCCTCATCTACAGTTGCTTGACTTACTGCAGTAAGTACACCTCCAGCTACTCCCACATAGGCAGCAGCCGTTACCAGAGCTACAGGTAAAGCAACCGGTGCGGCAAGCACTGCCCCACTCACTGCAGCCAGCGTTAAGCCGATATTCCGAAGCACTCGAAAGAACTTTGGAGTAGGCGCTTTCACCCGCTCGATCACGCCAAGATCATTCACTGATTTGGTCATAGTCAGTCATTAAAAGTTTGATTTTCCAATCGATCAACTCGCCTTTCCAGGAAGTTGATCCGTTGATTCAGGAGATCATTCATTCCTTTAAATTCGGTTCGAATGATCTCCGTGGTATTCTTTACCTGGGTAAGATCCTGCTCCACCTTTTTGAAGTCAGCCAGGAGCTGACGTAGAAAGTAAGCCACCACACCCAAAAGCAAAGACAGCACCCCGCTAAGGATTATATTCAGTTCAAGATTTTCCATCACTAGTGATTTTTAGGAACACATCTTCTCGCAAATGCTTGGCACTAAACACATGCCCGTTCAATACATCACAAGCCTTTCTGGACGAGTCTCCACGCCCTGGTCCGGTAAGTACACTCACTGGGGCGATACATCCCTCCAGTTCCTTAAGTGCATCATTGGCAGGATGAAAAAGAATCCCATCCCTACCAGGCACATCCATCACCAGGATGTGATTGCCTCGCTTTTCCGTATGTCGCTTAGACAGGAGATATCGCCCTTCAGGAATACAGGAAATATTCCGCTGGTTGTCCCACCATGGTAGCTCAATCGTATAGCAAAGAATAGAGCCATTATAGGTCAACCGTCCATTAGTTCCTTTGGGAAAGTACTTGCGAGTAAGAAGCAGCTCCATCAGTAGAACTAGTTTTCTTCAACTGCTGCCGGCTGATCTACAGCCACCAGGGTTAGCGGGTTAAAGCTTCCATTCTTCAATGGATACATTTCACCATTCACCGATTGCACAAACTCAAGCCCCAATACCAGGTAGAGACTCTGTTGATTGTTTGCTGCCACCGCATTGCTCAACTCAATAGCCTCTTCCAATTGAGAACCCAGTGCCAGATCATTCGACTTGGTCACGGTCACTTCAAAGGTTTCATCCTCATAGTTGATAGCCGCCCCAGCTGACACGATCTTCACATGAGTTGCACCCTGAGGTCCCACAATAGTGTTACCAGGTACAAACTCTGGAATACTCACATTCAGAGTCCCAGCTACCCGATCAATAGCTGGCACATATGGAGTAAACAAAGTAGCACTCAGCTTGCTGTTGATATTGAAATCAAACCCACTGAGGAGGCCTTGAATACCAGCAGTCACAGTCCTTTTACCTCGCTCATTAACCGCATCTGATTGAATCACCCGGATCATCTCCTTAGTCAATCGGCTGGTTACTTTCTTGTCAGCCGCGTTCTGCAGCAACAGCCTGAAGGCCGTTCTCAATACCCTTCCGGCACGTCCTGCCTTCCCAAACTCACTACCGTTTTCACGGGTACGTTGAAAAGCCGGATCATTTTTGATCCGATCCGCATCCACACCTCCCTTTTCCCTGGCCAGGTAGCCATCAGAGGTCTTGTAGAAGGAAACATCCCCGATGGTTCCCTCCAGTTTCATTATCCCTTTTTGTCTTGCCATTTATAAAAGCATTTTGATTTCAGGCAAGATGAGGAGGCTCTATGACCTCACTTCCCACTTCGGGACAGTTCGGTAACACTTAGGCAAAACATAGCTAAAACATGATTGTATGATGGACAAGACATGCAGGATAGACAAACCATACCAAAGCCCTGGATAAAGCATACATAGTGCATGCTTTAGGTTATTCCAGTGGCTTCTTACTACGCTACTACAGCGACTACTTCTACTACCATTTAACTACACTTGCTACTACAGTTACTCTTTTGATATTCAATACTTTAAATCAAAATGTAGTAGAGTAGTAAAGGAATCAGAACAATTCTCCTTAAGCACTCTCTCTTACTCATAAAAACACTCATAACCAGCCACTTAAATAAAATGACTGGCTACTCATAAGAGTCCATTAAAACTGAAGTAGAAGTAGTAAATCAGGCAGGCAGCAACTACACTTCTTCGCTACGAAGACCGTGCTGGTATTGCATATCAGAGCTGTGGAGATGCTCGATCACAGGATGGACATAGCGAGGCTGCCCGTGGATCCGCTTAGACACCTTGTTGTTAAAGCCCAGCTTCTCCATGGCCATATTCAGCTTCCGGATCGAAAGCTTCATATTGGAATAAGCATTGAGTTTGGTCAGTATCTCGGAAGGCATAAGGAAAGTTGCCAGGGGATTATCTGCTGTAGTAGGCTCATACAACCTGATCAGCCACTCCTCTTCAGGAGAGCTCTGCCGGAATAGATTGTTCATCACATTGAGGATCCTCATTTCCTCCTGCTGGAACCAGTAAGGAAACCCTTGCTTTAGTAGATGCAAGGCTTGCGCCCAAACCTTGGCCATCTCAATCTTATGGTCAAAGTGAATCCCATTTACTTTAAAGACCAGATACCGCCTGTTCTCATTATCAGTCAGGAACTGAGTATTGTTGACACTTCCCATAAAGCTGCACACTCTGTCCCGCTTCCGGCTGAATCTGTGCCAGGTCTTTCGGTTTGTCACAAATGGGGCGGTGATGATGGCCTTCATACTATTGAAGTCCTTACCAAAGATCGTCTCCAGCTGGTCATCAATATTCACAAACCACTTCTCAGCAAGGTAATTGGCCGTGTTGTTATCCGTAAGAGATGGGTTGATATGAGAGCAGACAAGAAAGTCCTCCAGTCCTTTTGGGCACAACCTATTCAACCAGGTTGTCTTTCCTATTCCCTGGCCACCTGCCAGGATCAGACAGAGCTGGTTAGTGCCTTGCCCCAGCACAGTCGCCACACTCCCCACCAACCACTTTTGAAGGTATGGTTTCCAGAGCTGCTGCAGGTGTACATTCTCCACTGAGACTTCATCGATTTGCACACTTTCCGCCAGCTTTTGAATGTGATCCACCCCGTCATGATCAGGCAGTGTTTCAAAGTAGGCTTTCAGGGGGTGGTGGTTTTTCACCAGGTGAGAGTTAAGTATTTTGATCAGAACAGCATCCGAAACTTTAAAGCCATCCACCTGCAATTCAATCCAGATCGAATTGATCCGTGCTTCATCCAGCACCTGAAATCGCTTTTCCTCAACGGGTCGGTATTCTACCTCCAGGGTAAGGTCGTTCCTCCTGAACTCATACTTCAGATCCAGATAGTCTTTCACCTCCAGGATCTGGTGTTTTTTCTTCTTGCTGTTAGGCTTCTTTTGAATGTCCTGGTGCTCAAGCATAGGCATTCATTTTCATTTCCGCCAATTCCCTTTCCCACCTAGCTTGGACATTCTTGTTCAAAATACGCCAGAGCTGCTCTCGCTCTCCAGCTTCTAGTCCCCTAATCATTTCCACTATTGAGCTCGACAATTGCACTTCGCCATTCTTGTAATGACATATTGCCTCTTGTACCAGGTAAGAATTACCCTTCGCTATCCAGGCTGGAAAGTCCATAATCCCGTGTATGATACAGATCGCCTCCAGGCTCTCTTTGTCATTCAGCAACTGGTGATAACCTGCTGACCCCTTTAGGGATAATTCTATAGCCAGTTGATCATAGGCCTGCAAAGTGGTTATCACCTCATGTTGGTAGTCAATAAGGGCTTTGATGATCTGGTTTTGGATATTCAGGAATCGGTCACTGACCTTATCCTGATCAGCCAAGTATTGCAGGTTGTCCTGGAGCTTTCTCACGGCTTTTTCAAAGCGTTCGTTCGCTTGATCAAACCTTTTCATTTCACATCCAGATAAGGTGGGTAGCCCAGGCATTCATAGATTTTCATAACCTGCTTCGGAGTGTACAGTAAACCGACCCGTTTACCAATCTCTTTCTGATGTGGGTCGATCCATTTCTTCATAATCTTATTGCTTACATCGTAAGCATTGGCGAGCTCAGATAGGCTCATGGGAGTTGCTATAAAATCATTCATCGTGGTAAAGCGTTTTTGGTAAGGTTAAGGAATGACCGGGAGCGTTTCAACCAGCTGGTTTCATCCCGTCACAATCAGTAAGAAACTGTCTATCAGTGGCCTGAAACATAAAGATTCGGTAATCTCATAGCTTCATTGAGTGGGTTAGTGTCCATACTCATTCATCTCAATACAAATACCAGCATACCATTCATAAACTTATGGTGTGTGATATTCATTTAGCCACAAACTCATTGATTTAACCGAAGAGCAGTTTCTTCCTGAATTTCCTTCTGGCTCTTCACACGACCTTGTTCAATCCAGGCTACCAGCTCAGATTTCTTGAAGTACACCTTCTTACCACGCTTATAGAATGGGATTTCATTTTTGCTTGTGCGGCCATAGAGAGTGGCCACAGCATCACCAAGGAACCTGGCCGCTTCACGTACGTTCAGCAGCCTATCTTCTTCGCCTTCCGGCTCAGAAGCCTTGTGATCTCTCACACTTACCAAGAGCCCCTCGATCCGATCCAGGCGCTCATATAATTCTTGAAAAGGGTTTTCCATTGCAAACTTGTTTAGCTTCTGTTTGCAATATTTGGAAGTTGATTTTTATGGGTTCTTAGTTTGGGAAGGTGCGGTCAAAAGATCGAAAAAGAAAGCTTAAGAAGTATGAATTCGGATTAAATTAGCTGTCAGATAATGACGTAAAAAATGCCCTCAACTTTAAATATTGTTCTACTTCATATATTGTCCCAATTTTGACCCAAAAACCACCCCAAACAGGTCAAAAACAAAGAAAACTAACCAAAAATAGAGTAATCCGTGTACCTCTATTGTACCCCTTAACAATTAACTAACTGATAATCAATAAAAAGAACTTTCTGTATCGGCAAGTAATGCCCATTCATCTTTATCAATCTCAGAAAGCCAAAAAGTACATTGGAGAATCAGTGTACATGGATCGAGCATCAAACTGGGTAGTTGATGAAGTATTGAGCTCCATTTGTACCTGATATTGGCTAAGGCCTTGCTTATCTCAATAACTCATCGTAATATTGCAATGACATAACGCAAAGAAAGATGGGAGTAACCAAGACAGACCTTTTTTCAACCGTACAAAACGAAGTAGCCGTGGCAGCAAAGGCATTTGCTCACCCCGCCCGTGTAGCCATCATTCAGCATTTGCTTAGAACCAATGCCTGTGTCAATGGAGATTTGGTGCAGGAATTGGGCCTGGCTCAGGCCACTGTGAGTCAGCACCTGCGTGAATTAAAAGACATTGGCATCATCAAGGGCACCATTGAAGGATCACGCATTAGCTACTGTATCAATCCGGTGCGGTGGGCCGAGATCAAAAGTCAGTTTAATGAAATTTTCAATCAGTTTGATTCACCCTCTTCACAGGAATGTTGCTAAAAAAAATTATCTAATCATATCGTCATATTGCAATAACATCACAATACATGAAATTATCAGAAATCAAATCAGCCTTATCCGAAATACAGGAAGTCAAATTCCGCCTACCCAATGGGAAGTATGTTCCTTCACATTTTCACGTCACTGAGGTAGGAAGTATTCAGAAGCACTTTATTGACTGTGGCGGAACGGTGAGAAAAGAGACAGTAGTCAATTTCCAACTTTTCACAGCTGCTGATTACGATCACCGACTGAGTGCTCAGAAACTTCACGCCATCATAGAACTCTCAGAAAAGCACCTCGGGCTGGAGGATTCGGATATTGAAGTGGAGCATCAGGGAGAAACCATAGGAAAGTATGGCCTGGAGTTTCAAAATGGTTCGTTTCAATTGACCAACAAACAAACCGATTGCCTGGCCAAGGAAAAATGCGGTATTCCAGTGGAAAAACCAAAAATCAGAATTTCATCGTTTGCCGCTCAGGAAAACGCTTGTACTCCTGGATCAGGATGTTGTTAATCAAAAAAATCAGCTCATAAATCATGCAAACACAAAACTTAGCAGTGCATCCGGAACTTCAACTGACCATTGAAAAAGCAAGGGAGCAAAACATTTCGGAAGAGCGCCTTGCCGTGCTCAAACCACTGATCGAATACATTCAGACCAAAATGGATCAGGGCAAAGAAGTCAACCTCAACTTTATTTGCACCCATAACTCTCGAAGAAGCCAGTTCTCCCAGATTTGGGCACAGACGGCAGCCAACTATTTCGGCATTCCGGCGCTTTGCTATTCGGGGGGTGTGGAAGTTACCGCATTCAATGAGAGAGCAGTAGCATCTATTAAGCGGAGTGGTTTTAGGGTTTCCTCCAAAGGCGACAGCAACCCTATTTATCTCATTTCTCATTCTGATGATAAAGAGCCCATCAAGGCCTTTTCAAAACTCTTCGACGATCCCATCAATCGGGCAGATCAGTTTGCCGCGGTGATGACGTGTTCGCACGCAGATGAGAATTGCCCGTTCATCCCGGGAACAGAAAAGAGAATTCCCGTGCGATATGACGATCCCAAGGAATTTGATGGCACCCCTGAGGAAGCAGAGCGATATGATCAGGGATCAATGCAGATCGCTTCTGAGATGTTTTATACATTCTCACAGGTCAAAAAATGAAAATAGCCTTCTTTTCAGACATACATGCCAATCTGCCCGCGCTCGATGCCTTCTTCAGGGATATCGAACAAGTAAGACCAGACGCCCTATACTGTCTGGGAGATCTGGTGGGCTACAATGTCTGGGCCAATGAGGTGGTTGAAGCCATAAGAAAACGCCACATTCCTACCATTATGGGGAATCATGAAGAGGCTCTGCTTCTACCCCTCAAGGAAGATAACAGGTCTGCCAAAGGGATCACTGCGAGGTTGCTCACCACGGAAAACAAGAACTACCTGACCAATCTTCCCAGGCACCTCAAACTCGTCTTTGAGACCAGCGGGGAGCGTTTCACCCTTTTGCTGGTGCATGGTAGCCCAAAAGCTGTGAATGACTACCTGGTAGAGGACTACCCTGAAGACGAAATCGTGGAAATGATGGAAGCGCAAGATGCACAGCTTGTGTTGTGTGGGCATACGCATATCCCATATCACCGAACCATTCAGACAGGAATGGATTACACCCATGTAGTCAATATTGGTTCTGTAGGGAAGCCAAAAGATGGTGACCCCAGGCTGTGCTACGCCCTAGTTACCCTGGATGAAAATCTTTCAAAACACAACCCAAATGCGATTCGGGTGGAATTCAGAAGAGTAAACTACGACATAGATGCAGCTGTAAGTGCCATAAAAGAAAGTGAATTCCCTAATGAATTGGCAGATCAACTTCTGCAAGCCAAATCGTTATCAAACCATCATCACAATCATGACCAATACGAAAAAACTTAGTTTCCTTGATCAGTACCTCACCCTTTGGATATTCCTTGCCATGGCCATTGGAGTAGGCATTGGCTATTTGTTTCCATCTACCTCCACCTTCATTGATTCGTTTAGTAGTGGTAGCACCAATATTCCCATTGCCATAGGCTTGATCCTGATGATGTACCCACCGCTGGCCAAAGTGAATTACAAGCTGCTGCCGCAAGTCTTTAAAAACGTAAAGGTTCTTTCCATTTCATTGTTGCTCAATTGGATCATCGGTCCTGTTCTGATGTTCATTTTGGCCCTGACCTTCCTGCAGGATTACCCCGAATACATGGTTGGGCTCATTCTGATCGGGCTTGCCCGATGCATTGCTATGGTGCTGGTATGGAATGATCTGGCAGAAGGGAGTAGTGAATACGGCGCAGGATTAGTGGCTCTGAACAGCATTTTCCAGGTGTTTGCTTACAGTTTTTATGCCTGGTTGTTTATTACGGTTTTACCCCCCTATTTTGGTTTTGATGGAGCCATTGTGGACATATCCATTGTCACCATTGCAGAAAGTGTGGCCATCTACCTGGGCATTCCATTTTTGATGGGAATCCTTAGCAGAGTGGTATTGGTAAAAGCAAAGGGAGAAGACTGGTACAAAACCAGGTTTATCCCAACCATTTCTCCCATTACCCTGATTGCCTTGTTATTTACCATCGTGGTAATGTTCTCCCTAAAAGGTGAACTGATCGTGCAGATCCCCATGGATGTCGTGAGAATCGCTATTCCGCTATTGATCTATTTTGCTTTGATGTTCCTGATTGGTTTCTTCATCAGCAAAGCGATGGGAGCCGATTATGACAAAAACGCATCCATTGCATTTACAGCGGCCGGAAACAATTTTGAATTGGCCATAGCCGTGGCCATTGCTGTTTTTGGTCTCAATTCGGGACAAGCATTTACCGGAGTAATAGGCCCACTGGTGGAAGTCCCGGCATTGATTCTATTGGTACGGGTAGCATTTTGGCTCAGAAAAAAGTACTACCCTGCCAAACCAGTTCAATAGTAAACCCATAAGTACTTGATTACTCAAGGCTAATTGAATAATTTGTATGGGAGCTGGCGGCTTTACTCCTAAAAGCTCAAAATAGGTGGGTCTAATATTAGCCCACTGGATAAGACCGATTGTATCGGACAACCCTTTTGATGTATTTTGAGACACTCAAACTAGCTATGAGCAAAAACAGCCTGATCGGAAGTATATGAACATCACCATAGAAAATATCATTCTTATTGGGTCGGTACTATTGCTCATAAGCATCATCGCCGGGAAAACCAGTTATCGATTCGGTATCCCCACGTTGCTGCTATTCCTTACCATTGGCATGCTGGCCGGATCAGATGGCATTGGAGGTATCTATTTTGACAATCCTCAAATCGCACAGTTCATTGGAGTGGTTTCTCTTAATTTCATCTTGTTCTCAGGAGGTTTAGACACCAGTTGGCAATCTGTAAAGCCCGTATTAAAAGAAGGTATTGCCCTGTCTACACTCGGTGTTCTCTTAACCGCCATTGGTCTGGGCTATTTTGTTTACCTCATCACGGACTTTAGCCTGTACGAAAGTCTCCTGCTGGGTGCCATTGTCTCGTCTACCGATGCTGCGGCGGTCTTTTCCATTTTGAGAGGTAGAAACCTCGCTCTGAAGAAGAACCTCAGACCTACATTGGAGCTGGAAAGCGGAAGTAACGACCCAATGGCCTATGTACTTACCATTGCCTTTCTTTCACTGGTACAGGAGCCGGAGCAAAGCATTTTCTCAATTATTCCATTGTTGTTCCTTCAAATGAGCATAGGTGGAGTAGCCGGTTTTCTCTTCGGAAAGCTCAGCAAAATCGTGATTAATAAAATCAAACTGGATTATGAAGGGCTATATCCGGTGCTCACCATAGCCCTTATGTTTATCACCTTTTCCGCAACGGACGCCATAGGCGGCAATGGCTTTCTGGCGATATACATCTGTTCGGTCTATCTGGGTAATCAAAATTTGATTCACAAAAAGACCATCATGCGGATGTTTGATGGGCTGGCCTGGTTGATGCAGATCGTCCTGTTCCTTACGTTGGGTTTATTGGTCTTTCCGAGTCAGATTATCCCCTTCATCGGTGTTGGCCTGTTGATCAGCATCTTCCTCATCCTGGTCGCTCGTCCGCTCGCCGTTTTCATTGCACTCATCCCGTTTAAAATGAGGCTGAAACGGAGATTTTATATTTCGTGGGTGGGCTTAAGAGGTGCAGTACCCATCGTATTTGCCACCTATCCACTGCTGGCCGGAATAGATAAATCTCATGCCATTTTCAACATCGTATTCTTTGTGTCCATCTCCTCTGTGCTTGTACAGGGCACCACCTTGTCCATCGTAGCGAAATGGCTGAACGTTGGACTACCAGAGAAGGCAAAGCCACTATCCCCAACGGATCAACTCATGGTGGAGCATCCCAAAACCTTAATGAAGGAAATAGTGGTGGAGGAAAACTCTACGGCCATCGGTTTGAAAATAGTGGACTTGAAGTTTCCGAAAAACGCCATCATCGCTATGATAGAGCGTGAAGGGAATTACCTAACCCCAAACGGTTCTACCGAACTGATGGCCCGTGATAAGCTGGTGGTACTCACCGACAAAAAGGATGTATTGAATGAAGTATATGCTTCACTACGAATGGATAAGGCATGATACGCTGACTTAAAAATCATAAAAAACAACCAACTTTGTATTTTAGCGGTTTGAGATGTTTGACATCCATTTACTACGTTCATAATTGAGTATTCTAAAGAAAACAGGCACAATTACATCCTTATTAGCCATTTACCTGTTGGCTATTGGGTTGGCTTGTTCTGCACAGGCACATCTCCTCGTGCAAAAGCAAGGGACTGCTGCTTATTATCAATCAGATCAGTTAAGCGATCAGTTCAAGCACACCTTCCCCCCGACCTACAATGTCATCATTCAGGGGACTTCTTCACCAAGACCCTATCCCACCAATGAGAGTCAGACCTGGGCGGTTCTGTGGGCACATTCATTCCATTTCGACAGGCCATTTAATGGACTATACTATCATGTGCTCAATCTTCTTATTGAGCAAGAGAAGGCCGATCTCCTCTACCCTTTTCATTTCTTCTTTTAGTTCCCTCCCATACTTCACCTGAAGGCACTTCTGTTTGCCTTTTTCTTAATTGAATTTCCGGCGGCTTACATGCCGGAAATGATGATCACTCACATAATAAAATATAAAAACATGGAGTTGGGAACAACCATTATCGGGCTGGGTGCAACAGCCTTGTGTATTGTACCATTTGTATTAATGCGCAGAAGCACTAAAAAAAAGGAGCATGAACTTATTAATGGCTTGAAGGTCATTGCAGCTTCCTACAATCGGGAAGTATCGATCTATGACTGTGGGATTGACTTTGCCGTGGGGATGTCCGCGGCAAGAGACTTTGTCTTCTTTGTTAAAATCAGAAATGAGGAGATGCTGGAGCAGTGTATTCCGCTGAATGCCATCCAAAAATGTAGGATAGACAGCACCAAAAGGAGCATCAAAACCAAAGATGGTCATGAGTCGGTAACTGACAAACTGGAACTTACTTTTTTACCAATAGTTAAAAGTATTGCGGCCAGCCAGTTTGAGTTTTTCAATTCTGAGGACCACTTTCAACTCAATGGAGAGCTACAACTCATCAAAAAATGGGAGGCGCTTATCAATGAGATTCTGAGTGGTAAAAAACCGTAGGTATTTCTGAATCATGTGGCCCTGTGACACCATCTCAGGGCTACATATTTATCTCTCCTGAGCCCCATACCTTCTATTTATCAAGTTGAAATGAGGTAGAAATAATATGCGCCTGCAGTCCATTGGAGCGGTGCATATAGCTGTATCTTAAGGCCACGGTTTGCAAAGCTGATTTGTGGACAAAACGCTTTTTTAACCCAATGCCCATGGTGTAGGTTTCGAAACTGGACAGATCATAATCTGAGGTGAAATATCGCTCCGTTCTTTCGTGCTCACCATACCCGGCAAAATAGCGGCTGCCTTGCTGCACATAAAACCGAAAATGAGGAGTCACGATCAAAACTGGTGTGATTTTAATACTTGTCTCGTTCTGGGTGGTCAGGGCACGAATCCCAAAACTATCCGAATAAAGATTCACGGTATTCTTCAGAATGATTGCACCGCCCACAAACGAGTTGAGTCTGAAGGCTATTCCTCCTTTCCATCGCTCATATGGCAATTGCTCCACCTTCAGGAACCCATCCGTAAAATAAATCCTGTGAAAAGGGGTGGCCAGCAGTCCCTTCTGAAGCGTAAGGTCCGCAAATAGACCGATCATATTCCTGCGGTTAAGCACCTGCGTGTAGCCCCCTTTCAGGATATACGAATTTCGATTGTGGGTCTCATACCATTTTCTATTGCGGTTGCGCAGCTCAAAAGGGTAAATAAGCTTGGTCGGTCGGTAATAACCGGAGTGAAACAAACCCCACCTCAGGTCATCATTATACATTTGAAACTGTAGACTGTACTTTTTCATTTGGTCTGCACTTTCTTTTGCAACACCAATTTCCGTCTTCAGTGAACTATAATCACTCTCCAAAGACAACCCAAGTCCGCCATCAAGCGTCAGACCTGACCCTCTCAGGTGATGGCCATACGTACCATAGAGGTACCCCCTTCCGTCTAATCGTGAAGCAGAGGAGACAATAAAATCAATATTATCAGCCGAAGCAGAAGAAATGATATCTACCCCGGTGTGCATCTGTACATAATGATTGGCACGATCCTTCCTGACACGAAGCGATGGCCCGTACACCATGAGTTTCTCGGTACCTATTCCTCCAGTCACCGCAGAGTTGCTGCCATCCTGGATATAGTGGTTGTATACTATTTCTACCTGGAGAGGATCAACTGCCTGGCTGGCACCACTATCAGTGAGGCTGAGTATTTGCGCTTCCTGGGCAGGATAGTTATTCACCAGAACTTCATCCGCATATTGGCTGTCGTCAACCTCACTCCTTTGATGCTGAGCTTTAATCATGAGGTGAGCGCTAATGAGGGCTCCGGCTAATACCTCTCTGATTCGAACCATCCTTTATCGATCAATTACACCCACATCCACCACTTGATTTGGGGGCACCTGCCGGCGTAGCTCCCTCGCGAATCGAATGGACATAGTTGGAAAAACGCACTCCATTATCAAAATCCATCTGCATCTCTGGATCATCCACATACTGCCGCTCATAGGGCTTAAGTGAAGCACACGAGGACACCACACCTGCTAAAATCAAAAGTCTAACTAATTGCTTCATATTGAATATCCTTTGAAAAGAAGACCTCTTGCTTATCATCCAACATGATACAATGTGTCTGGGGCAATTCATTGATGAGTGCCATCCCCTCATCCACCCCTTTCACATAGGCTGCCGTAGCCAGTGCATCGGAGAGTTCCGCGCTGGGCGAAATCACGGTGACGCTGGACACACCTGATAAAGGTAATCCGGTGAAGGGACTTATGGTGTGTGAATAGCGTTTGCCCTCATGGATAAAATACTGCTCAGCATCTCCGGAGGTGGCCACAGATGCATTGTGAATGGGAATCTGAAAAAGTATTTTATCATGGTTTTCGGGATCAGAAACCCCCACCTTCCAGGCATTCCCCCATTGATTGAGTCCAAAGGCATTCAGATCCCCGCTGGCATTGACAAAACCTGAGGTCACACCCATGGATTGCCACAGGGCTTTCACCTGATCGGATGCATAACCTTTACCTATCGCGGCAAAACTAATGCGCATGCCATCGTGCTTCTGTATGGAATGAGATTCATGGTCCAGGATGAGGCCAATATACCCCACGGTAGTGAGTGCTGCTTCCACCGCCTCTTGGGAAGGAAACTCAAAATGATTTTTACGAAACTGATACAGCCCCTTGAGCGGGCTCACGGTAATGTCAAATGCTCCGTGTGTCATTCGGCTTATTTTCACTGACCGATCAATCAGGTGAAAACACTCCGGGTCCAGGGCAATGGGCAGATCAGAAGGATGATTATTGATTTTACTAACCTCAGAATCCGGCAAAAACTCTGAAAGCAACCCCTCAATGCGTACAATTTCATCTATTCCGGCCTGCAGGATTTGGCCTGCCCGATTCCCGTCCTCCTCTACCACTCCGAGGCTGAAAGTGCATCCCATCAAACGTTTGGTGACATTCCATTCTTTCACTTCAGTTGTTTTAACCCCAAATCGATCCTCCTGGCAAAATCACTGCTGGTTTCATTCATATAGCCGAGCTCCAGATAGGCCTGATCTGTTGGTTCCACCAATACAATGGTAGGGTAAACACCCTGAAAATCATATCTCCTGGCTATGGAATCATTTTGTGTTTTTTGAGCAGCTGTCAGTTTATTCCTTTGAGGAAAGTCTACCCGGATCAGTGATATATTATTGGCTTCCAAAAACACCTGAAAATCTACATCAGATAAAACAGACCGCTCCAACCTGCGACAGTTGACACACCAGTCCGATCCTTCAAAAATGATCAGTTGGTATTTATTGCCTTCGGGCGGGGAATTATAAGATGTCATTAGCCCGAAGGCCAATGACATCCAAAGGATTCTTACTAACATAAGATATCCAAATCTTAATCGTCATCGCTGGCGTCAAGCATCTTAAATATCCAGGGATCTTTGAGGCCACTTGTTCGTCCGCTGGAATTAGTGGACGGCTTACGCTGGACAGTAAAGTCATCCGGGAAATTATCATCGGTCACAGTGGCCTCAAATTCAACACCGGTTGAAGCGGTAAATTTTATGACCTTGGAGGTAGCGTCATAAGTATAAGTACCCTCACCCTCAGGCCAAACCGTATTAAAACCATCCGGCACATTTTCTATACTATAAGCGAACAACAGGTCAGACTCAGATTGCAGATCAAGTCTAAACTCCGTCCAGTCTCCTTTCTCCGCAATGTCTGCTGAAGGCTCAACCGAAGAATTTTCTGTTTTCCAATATCCTGTCACATCGAAATCTGAGGAATCATCCCCAGCTTCTGGACAACCTGTACATACTATTAATGAAGCAATGGTGATAACCAGAAGTGCTACTTTTAGATTCTTCATTATGATCAATGTTTTGAGTGCTTAATAAATTAATTCTGAAGGATCACCCGATGAGTAGTTTGGGTGGATCCGCTAAATACCCTGACTAAATAAATTCCCGGACGCTCGCCCGATAAGTCAATTTTAGTTTCCTGCATCGGCACATAGATGTCCTTATACAGTACCCTGCGGCCCATCATATCATAAACCTCCAAGTGATCCACAGTACTTCTGCCTTCCATCCTAATGGAAACAAGACCGGAAGTGATTGAAGGATAGACAATAGCTGTTTCCTTTGAGTCTTCTGTCTCCAGAATTAAGACACAACTTTCATTATCAGACTGCCATCCCAAGATCGGATAGCCATTGTTGATATTGTCAAGGTCCATGTCCCAAATCTCCTCAGAGCCTATACACTTAAAGTCCCAACCTGCATCTACAAAACTGTAAGGGTCTTTCATCTGGGCAGTGGTGAGCCCGGTGCCACCGGCACTGCCAGTCTGATTGCTGGTTTCCACATCCCAGTAGCAATTGGTAACGGTAGCAGCTGCCGCACGACCTATAAAGCCTCCCTGAAACAAAGGCACACCCGGCCCGGTATTGGTGGCACCTTTCACGAATCCTGAGGAATATGAATTCACGATACTTCCGCCTCTGGTTTCTCCTATTAAGCCTCCGGTATTTCTCGCATCTATCGTTTCTACAGAGGCGGTTGAATAGCAATTACTCACTGTACCCCCATACATCAGCCCTACGAGCCCTCCTAATGACCGAGAGACATCCCCTTTCAGAGCTCCAGTCGTATAACAATTTTCTATTCTCCCGTTCTCATAAAGGATGTTTACGAGTCCGGCACCATTGTCAGGATCAACACCACTACCTAAACTCACATTCGTAAGCCCTAAATTCCTGACCTCTCCGTTGAGATAATAAAAGAGGCCGCTCACATATGGAAATATATAGACCATCCCGTCAATGGTGTGATAGCCACCATCATAACTGCCAGTGAATTGCCCAGTATTAAGCGCTACCCCATACTCATCATTGTAAAACTCACCATCCTCGGCAAAATCCGAAGCAGTAAAAGAAATATTCTCCGTTTGCAGAAAATGCTTATTATAATCATCCGGCAACTTCATCAGTGAATCCAGATCCTTCTTATTGCTGATCAGAAAAGGGTCACTCACTGTTCCCGCTCCACCACTATAGCAATACCTCACATTCACTACCACCTCTTTCAGCTCACTCTTACAGTCACCATTGACGGCCTCTACCCAGAAGCTTGCGGTGTTAGGCAGTGAGGTGGTTAAACTTGCCACTTCAGAAAGCACATTGTCTTTAGTCTCAGAATCATACCAGGTCACCTCCCCGGCAGTCGCTGTAGCAGTCAACGTAAATTCGAATCCTCCACAGACCGGAGTATCTGCACCAGCAATCGTGACAACCGGAATTTCATTGACGGTCACCTCCACTTCATCCTCAGCCGTACAGCCATCTTCGTTGGTTACTGTCAGCGAATAAGTCCCGCTTTCAGTTACTGTAATAGACTGAGTGGTCTCTCCATTGCTCCAGCTATAGGAAGCAAACCCATCAGGGCCTTCTATGGTATACTCACCACACGATGGAGTTGGAGTGGCTAGTGCAAATTCAGGTTGTGCATTAATGGTGACCTCAATTTCATCTGAGCCGTCACAGGCGTTTTCTTTGCTGACCACAACTGAATATGTTCCTGTAGTGGTGACTTCAATGGTTTGGGTAATAGCTCCAGTACTCCAAAGGTAGCTGGCACCAGAATTGCCTGCATCAAGGAGGACCGTTCCTCCGCATTGTGATATATCCTCACCCAAACTAACGGCAACCATTTCCGGGTTATCCTGCCATTGAAAAATAGGGTAGCCATCATTGACACAGCCATTGTCCATTTGCCAGGTATCTGTGAAATCCCAGTTGGTAAACTCGGCTTGATCTTGCATTTGGGCAGTGGTGAGGCCGGTGACTCCCGCAGGGTCATCATCAAAACCTACTCCTATCGTATTTTGATCTATGTTCCAGAAATTATCATTGACACTACCAAAAATTTCTAAACCAAGAAATCCACCAACATCATTTTGTCCACTTACTAAACCTGTCGCATAGCAAAAACTGATATGCGCCCCACTATTGTACCCTACTAAGCCTCCTACTCTTTCTGCACCCGTAACCGAAACTGCAGCGTAAGAATTGGTAATGGTAGCGTCACCTTCGTTATATCCTACCAAACCACCAACTTGCATTGCCCCGCTTACCGACCCTGTAGCATAAATATTTTGGATTTCACCTCTATTATAGCCTACCAAAGATCCCACATAATCATTACCTAAAACATTTACATTAATTAAACCAATATTCTGCAGTACACCAATAGAATATCCAAAGAGTCCTATTTCATCACTACCTGATATTTGCAGATCAGAAATAGTATGATTCATTCCATTATAGCTTCCTGAAAATGGGTTAGCAGAATATATGCCTATTGGAGTATAAGTATCTGAATCTTCAAAAGTGATGTCTGCAGTTTGGATAAAGTGTTTGTTCCAAAATATACTATTCTCCGAAAGGATCTTCAGATCAGTTTTGGTGGCGATCTCAAAAGGAATTTCCTCCGTTCCTGCCCCGTTAAAAGGACTGGTCAAGGGAATCATTTCCTGGCTCTCGCCTACGTAAGCATTCCCAGCAATATCCTGTATAGAAGCCTCTACCAGCTCAATGGTGACGTCACCGTTTCCATCCGGTGTAACATCAACTGTATAAACCAAAGGATCATCAGATACCTGAAGGTTTGCCACACTAGCATTCACCACGGTGATATCTGCCAATTCAAAGTCTGCATCCTCCGCTCCAAGCAGCTCGTTGAACTCAAAAGTTACAGAAAAGGCACTCAGATCATCGTATGGTATGGAAGAAAGGGCTCCGGTAATGGTTACCGTAGGAGGATCGATATCGTATACCACAGTTATTTGCGCTGCAGTGTTGCTATTTCCTGCAGCATCTATGGCGACATCCGCTGCAATATCTATGATCACATCTCCATTGCCATCAGGCGAAATATTCACCAAATAACCATCATCAAATGAAACCATGTCACCGGATAGGGTGGCGTTGGTCAAGCCGATTTCAGAAACCTCAAATCCAGTTACAGCCTCAGCTGACTCAGCCCCAGGCTCAACAAACGCTATGAGCACCACAAAATCTCCATTGACCACTGTGGGAACATTTCCTGATTCATCAATGATCTCAATCCCTGGTGAGATCAGATCAATGGTGAGTTCAGTATCCGTATCATCCGCCCCTATGTTTCCAGCCGCGTCAGTAGCCAAAACGCTCACCTCATAGGTGCCATCAGCCAAATCAGGAGAGATGGTACCAGCGGCCAGCGTCCAGGTAGTGCCATTGTTGGTAGCCATGTAAGCAGTACCATCCACTGTCACTTCTATGATTGCACTGGCCTCATCTATTGTTCCCGTTAGTTCAGGACTCACCACATTGGTAATCAGTTCATCTACCGTCACCACGGGTGCGGTGGTATCTATGGTCAATTCATCGGCTGTGGCGTCTGTGCCTACATTCATAGCCGCATCAGTGGCAGTCACGCTCACCTCATAAGTATCGTCCGTCAAATCTGGTGTAATAGTTCCGGCGGCCAGTGTCCAGGTAGTGCCATTGTTAGTTGCCGCGTAAGCATTACCATTCACAGTCACTTCTATGGTGGCAGTGGCATCATCTATTGTTCCGGTCAGCTCAGGACTCACCACATTGGTGATCAGTTCATCTACTGTCACCACAGGTGTGGTAGAATCGATGATCAGCTCATTTGTAGTTTCATCGGTACCTACATTCATCGCTGCGTCTGTAGCCGAAACACTCACTTCATAGGTATCATCTGTCAAGTCCGGTGTGATGGTACCAGCGGCAAGCGTCCAGGTGGTTCCATTGTTGGTAGCCGCATAGGTGCTACTATTGACAGTGACTTCCACAATGGCAGTGGCATCATCTATCGTTCCGGTCAGTTCTGGGCTAACGACATTGGTGGTTAGCGCGTCGACAGTCACCACTGGAGTAGTAGTGTCTATGATCAATTCGTCAGATGTGGCGTCCATGCCTTCGTTGAGGGCTGCATCGGTGGCGGTAACGCTCACCTCGTACGTACCATCCGCCAAATCAGGCGAAATGGTACCTGCAGTCAACGTCCAGGTGGTACCATTGTTGGTAGCTGCGTAAGTATTACCATTCACTGTCACTTCGATGGTGGCTGTGGGATCATCTATCGTTCCGGTCAGTTCAGGACTAACCACGTTGGTGATCAATGCATCCACTGTCACCACAGGGGGAGTCACATCATCTGGTGCGACTTCCAAATCATATTCACGAATGGGTGAACCGGAATCATTAGTTCCGAAGAGGTACATTTTGCTCTCTCCACCAAATGCAAGTCCCAAAGGGCGAATGTCACTAAAGCTCAGCACCAAAGACTCCCCTGGCCCTGCGTAAGTAGCTGTGGAAATATCAAATGCGGAAGAAAGTGAATAGGTAAAAATGGAAGATTGATTGGCACCCATATCGAGGTGTACTGCATACATCATCAGACCGTCCAGGCTAAACCTGAACGATTCGGGAGACCCTGTTTCCACATTCACACTGAATGTGTTACCGAGCGATGCAGTAGTAATATCATAGGCAACAGACAAATTGTACTCTACCACCTGATCGTTGGTCTTTCCAATAATGAAAATCTTAGAACCATCATTATTTAACTCTACGCCCGAAGTGAAGTCCTCTTCAGCACTTATATCGAACCTGGCGCGATTCGCCAAAACTGCGGTGGATACATCAAAAGGAGTACTCAAACTAAAGGAATACAGACTATCTCCCTGATCAAAAGTGTTGAGATCAAAGTATGAACCCACCACAAAAAGCATGGAACCATCGGGCTTGAACACAAGATCGTGAGGGGTAATTGTAAAGTCAGAATTGCCCATCGTAAAAGTCTTGGCTACACTCCGAACTGCCGTGGAGAGGTCATAAGTGACACTCAGGTCATAAGTATACACCACGTCCTCGGTGGAGAAACTCGTACCGGATAAAAATATCGCGGTACCGTCACTATTCACCCATATCCCTCCAGGAGAAGAAATATCGGAAAAGACATCCTTTGACTGAACAAAGGTGGCGCTTGCTATATCCTGGCCCATGGATGATTGGATGGACAGGAATAATAAAAAGGTGGCCCTCACCATTTGCGTGAGCCACGGAGTTTTGCGGCGGATAGTTGTCATAATAAAATCAATAAGTCTATATAAAAACTAACTATAATCCAATTTTAATAACATTGACATTATTTAAACAATAAAGTGGTGTGAATAACCCGATTTTGTATGAGTTTGACATGCAAAACCAGGTTATCTACTCATAAAAAGGTCAATGACTTCTTGTTTATGGGTACGGGACAATGGGAGTTTAGCCTCTCCCACTAATACGTATTGGCCATTTACTGCTTCGATCTTGAGTATATTGGCTGCATAAGACCGATGAATTCTAATGAAATTGGAATCATTGAGTTCTTCTAAAAAGCCGTCCAGTGAATTTCTAACAATGTATTTCTTTCTTAGGGTAAAAACTTCCAGGTAATTGTTATCAGACATGATATAGTGAATGTCACGGGTTTTCAATTTCACATTCAAATCTCCGTCCTTGATGAGGATAGTCCCTTCGCTTTTCAGATTTCTTGCGATAATTATTTCTATCGTTGTATAAAGATCACTTTTGATAAAAGGCTTTAACAAATAGGCTGCCGGAGAGGTCTGGGCGGCCTTCTTAATGGTCTTAGGGTCGGAGTAAGAGGTAAGGTAGATAAATGGGATCTCATATTGATCTTGAATCACCTCGGCGATATCAATGCCTGTTTTCTCCCGTCCCAAATTGATGTCAAGAATCACCAGGTCAATATCTTCTGATTTTGCCAGATAATCAATCGCTGCGTCATGATCCTTGGCGATTCCTACCACTGAATACTTTAAATCCAGCAGCATCTCCCTGGTCATCTCTGCTATCATCAGTTCGTCCTCTACGATCAGTATGTTGAATTTCCTTTTCATTTCGGGATTACTATGGTGAAAGTAGTCATTCCATTGTTTACATATTGCATTTGCGCATCGATCTGGTTGAGCAGTATATTGATGAGCTTAAAACCAAAGCCTGTTGATGTTTTAAAATCAAAACTCTCGCCAAAACCCAAACCACTGTCGGCATAGGTCAATTCAAAATGCTCCGACATCTGACTTAGCCGAACGAGGATTCTCCCCTCTTCCCCATTTGGAAAGGCATATTTGAATGAGTTGGTAATCATTTCGTTCAGAATTAAACCCAGAAACACGGACAACTTTACATCCACTTTGAAGTCACTCACTGCCAACTCAATGTTAATATTGGACCTGTCCTGATCAAACATACTCTCCAACTCAAAAAAAAGCTCTCTCAAAAAAAGATCAAAATCAACCTCTGACGCATCCTGTACATCGTATAGATTTTGGTGAACCAGGGCCATCGACTGAATCCTGGCCTGACACTCGTCCAGAATCAACCTCACCTCCGCATCCTTGGAGGCTCTGGCCCGGAGATAGAGCAAACTTTTCAAGAAGGTAAGGTTGTTCTTAACCCGGTGATGTACCTCCTGCATCAGGATTTCTTTTTGCTGGAGCTGCCGGACAACATTGAGCTTTTCTACCTGAAGTTCTGCTGTGCGCTCATCCACCAATTTCTGCAATCTGATTTTAGCCATTCGGGCACGGCTTTCTCTGTAGAAAATATATCCAACAATCAATGTCACGGCCAAGAGGAAATACATCAGCTTGGCTCCATCTGTTTGATACCAAAATGGAAGAATCGTAAACTTAAATTGTAACTCTTCACTTTTTCTGCCCTCCCCTTCGGCGTATACAAGCAGCTCATAATTTCCATACTGGAGCTCTTTAAATGAAATCACATTTGAGCTCACATGATTCCAGTTGCCACTTCGCGACCTGTGCTGGAGCTTGTATACAAGATCAGACTGCTGTCCCCAGAAGATCTTGTTAAACACAAAATTGACAACCTTTTCCTGCTCTACCTCCAAATGGTCCCGATCCACTTCTACTCCATCTGCCAACACTCTATTGAGGGTAAGCCTGGGTCGGGATTTGTCACTCTTGAGGTAATACGGATCAAATGTTTTCAAACTTGTGCCTCCACCAATGAGAATCCGCCCCTGACGATCTCTGGTGATCATGCGGTTGCCAATGAGCTTGAGTCCGTTTTCCTTACCATAAAATTTGTGGGTCAGGCCTTCCTGATCTTTCTCCATGAGCAAAAGGCCGGATGCGGTAGTTGCCATGAAAGAACCCCTTTCGGTCTCCAGAATCTGGAGAATTGGATTACTCTCGGTCTCTTTGATCTGATATACCGTGCTTTGTCCCTGCGCATCCACCACCTGCACCCTGCCACTGGCGCAAAACCATGTATTGCCACTCTCATCCTGAAAAACAAAAGAGATTTGATCGGAGAACAAGCCATTATCCATGTTGAGGTGCGCATACTTATTGTTGCTGATGGCAATCACACCATTGTTGAGGGCCACAGCATAGATGGTCTTATCTGTCGTCTGCAATACATTGATGAACTTAAAATCTTTTAAATCCGGTGCTGAACTGAAGTTGTAAAATTGACCATTGCGGAAGCTATAGAGCCGATTGGCATAATTCCACCCCCAAATTCTCCCGTTCGCATCCATTTTAATATCGTATATGGTGGAGTCCAGCTCCTCATCCTTTTTCATCCTATACGTGGTGAAGACCCCATCCTTCAATACAGTAAGCCCCAGGGTTTCAGACGAAATCCAAACACTGTCCCCGGACACCGCTCCACTGGTGCTGTATCTGTCACTATTGAGGTACTCCACATAGCCCTCCTCCGACTCAGAAATCAATCCCCCTCCATTCATGAAATACCAGGAATTGCCATAGACGTCTGGCTCGATCTGAAAGATTCCATGGTTGCTCACGAATTTCCGAGTAGGCCGAAAAGCCAATTCATCAATTCTGGAAATGCCATTGCCCGCATCTGCGCCCCAGATATTTTCGAAAGCATCAGCCATCAGGGTGAAGGAAACCCGGCCATTGAGCCCATGCTCTTCACCTATAAAATCATATTCCCCATTTTTCTTGATTAAATAAACCCCTTCTGCATAGTCTGGAAACCACAGCCCTTGTTCGTTTGAAGCAAAAGAATAGATATGATGACGTCTCCGGTCATTCAGCAAGACATTGAACAGCGAGTCATTTCTATGCTTCATTAACTTACCCCTAAACTGGCCTAACCACAGCTCTCCACCCACCTCAAGCAAACTTCTTGGTGAATTCTCAATACCCTCCCTTTTATACATAAAAAGACTGTCTTTCTGGATGTACCCAAACCCAGAATTACCAAAGGCGAACCAAAGCCGGCCATCATCGGTACGGATGGCACAGCTCACATGGGGAGTTGGCAGGCCCGCGTTGTACTGATACATCTGCCCTTCTTTCAGAATAAAAAGACCATGGTAAACGGTAAAAATGAAGAACTCTCCGGTTGCGGAACTCTCGCTAAACCCCTGCAGATGGGTAGGGCCAAAGTCCATTTCCGGCACAAATATTTTCTGGTTCTGAATGTAGCAAATATTGATATCTGTAGCCACCCACAGTTTCCCCTCCGCATCAAACCACAAACTCCGGATGCCCGTGAGCGAAAAAGCTGAATTGCCCTGATAAACACTTAACTCCTTCCCATTGAAAACCAACAATCCTTTAGACGACCCCAAGTAAATCAGACCGTCCTTGTCTTCAGCAATGACGCTTATGTCATTGGTCAGTAAACCGTGGGCCTGATCTAAATACTTGATGTTGGAGTTGGAGATATCCTTGAAGACCATGCCATTTGGGATATCAATCCGCTGATCCAGGGTGAGCTCATACGCTTCGAAATGTAACCGACTAAGGAGATCAGGCTGTATGCTGGTGACGAACTCTGGTTGCTCATCCAGATAGACCTCCCTGATCACCGGAGGCGCGGGATCCGGTGGGTGCTTTTTCACCTGAGCGGGAAACTGATCTGAATAGGACTTTATCGCCTTCACATCGGGTAAGGGCCTCCAGTCATATTTGACTTGTGAAAATCCGCTGAAGGGAAAAAAGATCCAGGCCCATATTATCCCATAAACCACATAAAAATGGCCTTTCCCAAAACAACAAGCTCTGGCAGGGTATGAAATGGACTCTGGTTGGCGCATCTGCCTCTAAAATAAAGCAATACTCCAATGCCCAAAAGATTTCCCGGATATTTGCAGCGCACCAGTCACCAGTCTCCGATGAATACCCCATTATCATCGATGAATCTATGAGTTTAAAAGACTTGGCACCCATCATTCAAACTTCTGCCCTATCTCATCTTGGAGGTGGAGTGAAACTTATATGAATCTCCTAGGGATCAAGCCCTACACCTCCACTTCGGCCATCTTATTGTACTTGTTGCGGTATTCTACGGGAGTGAGACCGGTGATCTTTTTGAACATGCTGCGAAAAGCCTTCGTGTCCGTATAGCCCACGTCAAACATCACTTCGTTGATGTTTTTGCGGCTGTTCTCAAACTGTCGCTTCGCGGCTTCTATTTTCACCCTATGGATGTACTCCTGCACTGTATTGTTGGTGGCTTGCTTGAACCTACGCTCGAAGGTTCGCCTCCCCACGGCCATCATATTCGCCAGATCATCCACCAGTATCCTGTCGGCAATGTTCCTTTCTATAAAATCCTGTGCTGTTTTGATGGCCTCATCGGTATGGTTCTTTTGTCCCTTAAACATGGAAAAAGCTGCCTGACTGTCACGATCAATATCCACAGCAAAATACTTGGACGCCAGAATGGCTGTTTCGCGATCGGTGTATTTCTCCAGCAAATGCAGCAGCAAACACCAGTAGGAGTTGGCACCACCACTGGAGTAGATGCGATGCTCCTCGGTGATCACACTGCCGTCCATCACTTCCACCTCTGGAAAGAGTTCCCTAAACTCATTCTGAAACCCCCAGTGAGTAGAGCACTTCTTCCCATCGAGCAGGCCGGTAGAGGCCAGCAGGAAAGCTCCAACACAGAGAGATGCCACCTCCGCTCCTTTTCCGTATTGCTGATGAATCCAAGGCAGCAGCGTTTTGTTTTGGGCAATGGCCGCCTGCATGTCGCCAAAAAGTGCCGGGATCAGTACCAGATCCGTCCTGTCTATGTCCTGCACCAGTCGGTCGGTATGGATAGAGTACCGGCCTTCATTGAGTTTAATCTCCTTTCTGGCCCCTACCAACTCTACTTCAAACAATGGTTCCTTCCCTGCGGCAGCTAAAAATTGATTGGCGGCCGAAAACAAATACTGGGGATCTGCTATGGCCTGCATCACAGAGGACTCTGGTACGAGAATGCTTACTGTTTTCATGGTTTCAGAAAATTAACACACATAAGAAACGAATCAACTAAAGTTAGAATGATTTGTCGCAAAACACCCCAATGCTGTCTTTTTCATACAGCAGTAGTCTCTAAAATGTAGGGCATCTTTGTCAAAACAAAACATCAAAAACATGACAACCAAAACAACAATTACGATCCACACCAGTATCAAAGCCCCTATAGAAAAGGTATGGCAACTGTGGAGCAATCCAGCTGACATCACCAAATGGTGTACCGCTTCGCCGGACTGGCACACCACAAGAGCCGAAAATGACTTGCGCACTGGTGGTAAATTTCTATCCAGGATGGAAGCCAAAGACGGCAGTTTCGGTTTCGACTTTAGCGGGGTGTATGACCTTGTAAAAACCCATGAGCAAATGGACTACACCCTGGACGATGGCCGGAAGGTAAACATCACCTTTGCAATGCAGGGAAACGAAACCACCATCACCCAAACCTTTGAACCTGAAAGCGAAAACCCCATAGACATGCAGAGAGATGGCTGGCAATCTATTCTGGACAGTTTTAAAAGATACGCAGAGGCTCAAAAGGGTTGAAACCCGACTTTCTTACACCTTCAAACTTTACCATCATGTCTACAAAAGTAATTTTCAACATAAGCATGTCGCTGGATGGCTACATCACCAGCCCGGATGACGACTCCAGCCAACTGCACAGCTGGTACTTTGGTGGGGATACACCACTGCCCGGAACACCCTTCAAGGTCTCTAAGGCCAGTGCCGAACTGATAGGCAAAGCCATGGCATCTGTAGGGACGATGGTTACCGGCCGGAGGACATTCGATGTTTCCCAAGCATGGGGTGGGCATCCACCACTTGGCGTTCATCACTTCGTGGTAACGCACCAGCCCGTAGCTGAATGGACAAAAGCGGACTCCCCTTTTACGTTCATCACCACAGGCGTAGAAGATGCCATCAGCCAGGCAAGAGCCAGTGCCGGCTCAAAGGCCGTCTGCATTAGCTCCGCCAGTATCCTGCAGCAGGCCCTGAAGGCAGGGCTGGTGGATGAGATACACATTGACCTGGTGCATGTCCTGCTTGGTAACGGGAAGCCCTTGTTTGCCAACACCTCGCAACCAAAACTGGAGTGCTTTAGGTCGGTGAATGGTACGGGGGTTACTCACCTGGCCTTTAATGTGATCCGGTAAGCCTTCTACCTCCGGTGATGCCTAATACTCAAGCATGATGGTTGCGATCGCTACTTACCTGACCTTCAACGGCAACTGCCGTGAGGCCATGACTTTTTATCAAAAGTGCCTGGGGGGACAATTGAGGTTTCAAACAGTGGGTGAATCCCCCTTATCAGAAAAGATGCCCGAGTCTATGAAGGCATGTATCGTGCATGCTTCACTTTCCAATGGCGTCATGAAGCTGATGGGTTCAGACATGGTGCCAGAGTCGGGGCTCCTAAAAGGCAATTCAGTCTCACTGTCCCTCACCTGCAGCAGTACAGCAGAGCTGACGCGGGTCTACCGAAAGCTGTCATCAGGGGGTCTGGCCAGTCATCCGCCAGAGCAGACCCGCTGGGGTGCCCTGTTTGGCGAACTCACGGATAAGTTTGGTAACCGCTGGCTCCTGAGCTGTGCCCGACACACCAGCACTGGAGTCATCAGCCCTTCATGAACGATCCCTGATCAAAAATTTGGTTAGATGACCGGACACCTAAGAAGAATTTTCAGCCATATGGCTATGCTTTTAAACGATTAATAAAACAAACCATGAAAAACACAAGACCCATTTCAAAAAGTCGCCGCTGGACAGCACGAACCATGAGCGGAATCGCCATTTTGTTTATGCTGATGGACAGCATCATGAAATTTATTCAGCCACCTACGGTAGTCGAAACCACGGTCGCCCTTGGCTTTGCCGAGGATCAGATCTATGTGCTGGGTATTCTTGGACTCCTCTCTACCCTCCTGTACGCACTTCCCAGAACCTCCGTACTGGGAGCCGTATTGCTCACCGCCTACTGGGGTGGTGCCATGGCCACCCACCTGCGTTTGGATAACCCCTTGTTTACGCACCTCCTTTTTCCTGTCTATCTGGCCATCCTGGCCTGGGGTGGAATCTGGCTGATCAATGAGCCATTGCGGGAACTGTTTCCATTTCATTTCCAGAAAGTCAAAAAAGACTAATCGCTTTATTGGAGACCGTTTGGTAAAAAGGTTTATTTATTATTATTTTAGCAACTAAACTATTTAGTATGTAAAATATAAAATGCCAAACGAAACCATTATTCAGATCAGAAAGTTGAGCCAACTATATGCATACTCCTCTACCCAGATGCACGAAGCAATAGGCCGAAAAGCCGGTCTCACGGGGACGGACCATAAGTACCTGGGTTTTCTGATCCAAAAGGGGCGAATGACAGCCGGTGAACTCACCACCCTGACTGGCATGACGGCCGGAGCGGTCACGGGGCTGATAGACCGGTTTGAAAAGAAAAAACTGGTAAAAAGACGACTGGACAAGAACGATCGGCGGAAGGTTTTCATCGAACCCAACACCGCAAATATTGTGGCGCTTTTAGAGCCTCTTTACAAGGATTTCCAGGACAGTACGGATGAGCTCTTTGCCTCATTTTCTGACACCGAAATCAAAACCCTTGAGGCCTATTTCCTGAAAGCTATCGAGATCATGAACGAAAAAACAAGTTCGCTGAGGTCAGGGATTACTCCCGATTAAAATCATGAATCATGAGTTCCGGGATCAATAGGATATACAGGTTTTTTAGATCAACAATTCAAAAACGAAGAAGTCAAGTATGAGCAAGGTTAAAGTAACAGCATTCTCGGTTTCATTGGACGGTTTTGGAGCCGGTTCTGATCAAAGTATGGAGAACCCCCTGGGTGTGGGTGGCGAGGAACTTCATGAATGGATGTTTTCTACCAAAAGGTTTCAGCAAATGGGCGGAAGAGACGGAGGTATGGAGGGAATAGACAATGAGTTTGTTGAAAAGTCATTTGAAAACATCGGTGCATGGATTATGGGACGCAACATGTTTGGCCCCATACGCGGCCCTTGGCCAAATGATGAATGGAAAGGCTGGTGGGGTGAGAATCCGCCATATCACGTTCCTGTGTTTGTTTTGACCCATCATGCAAGACCACCTGTCACCATGCGGGGAGGTACTATTTTTCATTTTGTGACCGGTGGTATAGAAGTCGCACTAGAAAAAGCCCGCGAGGTGGCTCATGGAAAAGACATCCGTATTGGCGGTGGGGTATCTACCATTCGTCAATTTCTGCAAGCCGGACTGATGGATGAAATGCACCTGGCCTTATCCCCCATCTTGCTTGGATCCGGCGAACCGCTTTTCGCAGGACTGGATCTACCCCAACTGGGATTTACGGATACTCAGGTCACCTATGGAGAAAAAGCGGCACATGCCTTTCTCAAGAAAAAATGATGATTCAAAGGTAGCTCCTGGCTAGATAAATGATTGGATCATATAATTACCAAACAATCAGTAAATGGAATTCAACCCCAACAACCACATTGTCAAACGCTGCCTACAGGGTATGGCCATGGAAGAGAACGACCAGCCCACAGCGGCCAACCGGCTGTTTCTTCAAGCCTGGAACGAAGCCACTAACGACTTTGAAAAGTTTATGGCTGCTCATTATGTCGCCAGACATCAACACAAGGTCTCCGATCGGCTGAAATGGCTGGAAACGACATTGACTTATGCACTGAAGGTAAACGACGACACGGTGGCGAGTGCTTTCCCCGCATTATATACCAATATAGGTCTCTGCTACGAAGAGCTGGGCGACGCAGACAAAGCCCAGGAGCATCATGCATTAGGGGCTTCATTTCAAGCCAAGCCCTCTGACAAAGGACCCTTTTACCACGGAACAAAAGCAGACCTGCAGGTAGGCGACTTGCTGGTAGCCGGAAACCTGTCTAACTACAAGACCGACCTCAAAATGAATCACATCTATTTCACCGCCTTAGCGAATAATGCTGGACTGGCCGCTGCCCTGGCCAACGGTGAGGGACGTGAACGTGTGTACATCGTGGAGCCCTCCGGGGTTTTCGAAAATGACCCCAATGTGACCGACAAAAAATTTCCGGGGAACCCCACCCGCTCCTATCGCACGGAGGCACCGCTGAAGATCGTGGGTGAGGTAGCCGACTGGGACAGACAAACACCAGAGGAGATCCAAAAATGGCGTGAAAAGCTGGCCAACAACAAGGGAGAAATTATTAATTGACTAAGCAGTAACCAGGTGACCCAACCTGACATTGCGCAACCAACAACAGGAATGAGAAACATACTATTAGATCTGGCAGTAACGCTTGATGGATTCATCGAAGGGCCCGAAGGTGAAATCGACTGGTGTATCATGGACGATGACATGGACTTTGAAGGGTTTCTGGCAGGTGTCGACACCATATTTTATGGCAGGGTCAGCTACGATGCCTGGGGCAATTTTCAACCCGATACCCAGGCCAGTCCGGCAGAGCAACGGCTCTGGAGAGCGGTTCATTCAATGCAAAAGGTGGTATTTACGAGCCAGCTCAGGCAAGATGATCGAGCCACCTTCATCAGCTCCGATCTGGTCGGAAAGGTAGCAGAAATCAAAAAGCAAGATGGGAAAGGTATCTGGCTCTATGGGGGCGCCGGCTTGATTACCTCGTTTATTCGGCACGGTCTCATAGACCGCTATAGACTCTCTGTACACCCCGTAGTGTTGGGAAGAGGAAAACCACTATTCAAAGACCTGAAAGAACGCTTGGGCCTAAAATTGATCGAGACCAGGACCTTCCAATCAGGAGTGGTGCAGCTGATCTACGAACCTGCTTAGTAGCCCAGGCTCAAACGCCATTTTTAGTGCTGGACATCACTAAGCCATCATACAGGTATTTCCCAACTAGCAATGCACAGCCTCCTAAATCCGTCTTCTGAGGGTTTGGAGTCCTGGAGTTTTGACTTATCTTGTTGCCTCCGGGTATTGTGACCACAACGGAGCCATTACTAAAACCTAACCTCAACCAATGAACCATAAGCACAACGCTACCGAACCGCTCGTTCTCCATGCCGGTGAAGGCAGAACCCATAACTGCGGGCGTATGACCGCCGTGTTCAAAGCCGACGAGAACGAAACCGATGAAAAATACAGCATTTCGGAGTGGTGGCTGGAGCCAGACACTGACGGGCCGGGTGCCCATCTGCATGAAGAAAATGATGAGGTGTTTTATGTTCTGGAGGGAACGGTCTCCGTGTTAATCGGGCAGGAATGGGTGCAAGCCAAGAAAGGCGCATTTTTAAGAATTCCCGCAAAGACCCTTCACGATTTCAAAAACCAGACGGAAAAGCGAGCCGGACTGCTTAATTTTTTCATTCCCGGAGGCTTTGAGCGAAACATGCCCGCTATCGTCAGCTGGTTCGAAAAAAACAAATAAACACTGGAAGGTGGTCATCCACGCTTTGTGATCGCCTTAAAAAAACCACACTGGTCGGGATACACAACTCCCCTCCTGGGTAAGTCATGGCCATTGGGGATGATCACCTATCACTCGATATCTTTTACAGGAAGGCATAAATAATCGCGCACCCAAATAGCATGGAGAATGGAGCAGTCAGTCGAATGTACGCGGGCTTGAGAATGTCTGCACACCAAAGGGCGTAATGATGATGGAGCCTCCTGGGGACGAAATATAGGATGAAAGAAGTGGCGATCATAAACCAACCCAGCAGGGTAAACACTTCAGGAAACTTTGACAACTCAGCGGATATAATGAGCCCAGCCGCCGGGATCATCCGAATGGTGATTTCGAAGTAGTTGATAAAATTGGTGCTTCCGGCTTTTCTGAGGTACTCCCGAGCCTTGAGGGGGTTCAGCAACATCAGAAAACCGACGTAAATCAGAAAAGCAGCAAAAAGGATCACGATGTACCTGGCCAGTTCAATCATTTTATCGGTTGTTTAAAGGGTCGATAATTAAGAATTGAAAACCAAATAAGAACCCTCTCTCAATTTATCTTCAATCTCCTTTTGGTCATTGCGAGCCCAATCCTTTAGGTTGATTTGATCCTCATGTATTCTCTTCAAAATAACTTTACTCACTACTGGAGCCGCATCTTTATTGTAGGTTGTCAAATAACCTCCAGATTCAGACATTCTTTTGAAGGTAATGGCCACGGGTCTTAATGATGAAGATGCCTGAATAATTACAAATTGATTATTTTCATATGACACCTTACCTGCATAGATATCTTCTCTGAATCCCTTAGATTTATCCTCCACCAATAGGATACCTTCTACATCTCTGTTTTTGTCTACATTGAGATAAAATCGATGAAATGTATCTGTAATACTATCGATGTAATAAACATAATACCTTCCAAAAAATCTCTCATTTGCCTCAACCATCGACTTGTTTATATTCAAATTTGCGTAGATCCTCTCATTGCCATTCTCTATGAATTCACGAATAATCTGGATGAGCCTCTCCACTTCCAAAGCTTGAAGCTGGCTTGAAGCAAACAATTCCCTTATATCCTCCAAGGTGGGCCTCCCTCTTTGATCACCCGTTTTTAGTTTTATTGGCTCGTCAGACAACTTTATCATTATTTCCCTGGTGGCTACAGGATGCACGTCGGAATTTTCACGGACAATAGTGGTGGTAAGCCCTTTGATAATAGTCTTATGATCCATCAATGCCATTAAGTGCTTTCTTTTACCTGTAGACACCAAATCGATGAAGTCTTCTCCTATAATCCCATTTTGAGTTAAAACAAAAGAAACATAATCGTGCCCGACTTTTACGGTTCCTTTATAAAGGCCCTCTCCACCTTCACGTAGCACTTCGAATTTATTTTCATTTTGGGTGACTGTCCACCTGAAAGAACTTAGATCTCCATCTGCATATACCCTCGAAAATGAAACCCAGGTACCAATTAATTTCTGAAGATTAGCAATTTCTAATCTCCGCATCAATTTGTCATTATAGTGCTTCAAACCCTCAAAATGCCTGTCGGCAAACTGGGTGAGTTTAATTCTTTTCATGTCATACAGAAGGTAATTATAGACAGCCTCCATACCCTCAGTCTCATGGATCTCCTTTTTGGTAATCACTCTACCCTCCGGCCTCACTTCCTGAACATTTGTCTTCACTTTGTGCAAAAGCCGATTTGAACACACTGTATCATTGCGCGAATCTGTACACAGATGCAAAGCATTGAAAAGGACACTATCCCTGTTATTGGCCAAATAGGCCAAAATAAAAAGGACTTCACCCTTGGCCTTGTCGTACAAAGACAACTCCATGATATTGCCTTTCATTGTGCCTTTTCCCTGATAATTCTTTGTGTTTCCATCCGAATCAAGCGAGTAGTACTCTGCCTTATAAAAAGCATCAAAATGACTTTCCTTCACTGCTAAATGGGTCAATATCAATGGTGCCTGAACAAACTTCTTCTTTATGGGATTAATGTAGTAGCAATAAAATGTTGACTTCTGACTACCCGAAGAACCTACTTTATGGAAATAGGTGAAAAATTGCTTGTTGATACTCCTTTGGCTCTTATTCTGCAATCTATTTACCAACAAAGTGACTACTAGTGTCCCAACTGCTGCCAGGAAGGCCGCTCTCAGCTCCCCAGCCGTAAAAATTAATTCCTCCATTGGCTTTTCTGATTATTTCAATGGTCAAATAAGGTGCATCAGGCCTTAACCATTTATAAATAGTTTCTTTGATCCTGCTCTATGGATGATGAACAACCCATAAATGCATACACCTTGCTCACCAATGATTTGATCCTCAGCATGATAAATATCTACACGCACGATATTTAAATATAACACAAACCGTATATATGATGCAACTACATACTTAAAATGACACCAATCATTCGCTCGAATATTAGAGGGAAGAGGGTTTTAAAGATGATAGAAACAAGCACCTGACAACCACAATGTTAAGTATGCTCAAAACCAAGACTCACAGATTTTACATCCTGATCAAACCATTATTGGCTATAGGGAATCTCACTGCTTTGTCTCACCCTTCGACGGAGCTCAGTGTGACAAAGCATGGCACAACTCTGAGTAGATCCTCTAGCCCTCATAGTGAGCTTGATGGGACTTATCATGACGAGCCCATTAAACCATCAGCACGAAGATTCCGGTATACTTCGTGCCTCAGAAACCGGAATGACGTTCTTTTCCCGCTCCGTCATTCCGATTCACCTATATATCCTCAAAATCCTCACGGGTGGTACCCGCACTGAAGTGGCGGATGTTGTAGGTAAACGTGAGCATGAAGTAGCGCTCCAGCACTGTGGACTGCTGATCCTCGATGTAAAGCTCAGTGATGTTTCTACGGGCGTTGTTGTTCTGCTGCAGGAGGTCGTAGACATTCACACTGATCTCAGCCAGATCATTCTTTAAGAACTTACGCCCCGCACTCATATTGAGCAGCATAGAGCTGTTGTCATAGCCCTCCGAGAGGCCGGTATTCAGCTGATGACGAAGGTCTGCCCGATAAACAAACCCGCCCAAGAAGACCCACCGGTATTTTAACCGGGTCGTTTGATTGTAGTAGTTGTTGTTGAGCGAAGGCCGCAATGAATTTTTAGCCACATTGTAACTGGATCGTGTGGATATGTTGACATCAAAGGTCTCGCTAATGTTGGTATTGAGCGACACCCCCAGGCGGTAGTTGTGGGCATCCGAAAAATTCAACACGTCGTTGACCAACCCGGGCTTTCTGGTAAAGTTCACACCCCCATTGAATCGGATATTGGACTTGATCACCTCCAGGGGATTTCCATAGCTCATATAAGACCTAAACTGATAATAACCATCCACATTGGCAGGTCGTGTGAACTGTGACCCCTGCTCCAGAATCACACCCTCAGCCACCTCCAGTGGCTCTTCAGCTATGAAGGTAGAGTTGGTGATGAGGTTTTGCGAAAAGGAAGACTCCACCGAGGCGTATAGCGACTTACCATTTTCAGGATCGCTCGACCAAAACCGGGCCCTTGCCTTATGGTTGTAGGTCTGGTTCAGGTCGGGATTTCCTGCACTGAGCTGCAGGGCATTGGAATTGTCAATCACATCCTGAAGATCCCCAATGGAAGGCTGTCTGGTGGAAGTACGATAACTCAGCTCTATGCGCTTGTCTTCGGAGAGTCGGTAATCCAGCCGTGCCGATGGCAGCAGACTGCTAAATCCCTTATTCAGGTCCGTCTGAGTGGGAAATACCTGATCGTTGGACATATCGGATCGCTGAAACTCTGTTTCTACCTGCAGTTTCAGCCCCTCGTTTTGCCACTGATACCCCACCTCAAACTTCTGGCGGAGGTATTCACTCTTGAAGGTATTGCTCAGCGCAGTATCCAGCGCATTGTAGTCACCCGATTCGTCGGCATCATAAGTGAGCTTATCCGAGTCATCAATGCGATCTCCGATTTCATACTCCAGTTCCATCATGCTGTGCTCGCCAAGTGGCTCGGTGTAAGAGGCCTGGACCTCCCACGAAATGCCTGTTCGGGAGCGAGTGGTTCGCTGATCAAGTATGCCCAGGCTATCGCTTTCGTTGAAAAACTGGTTTTCGGCATAGCGCCTGGATCGGTCCTCGTTGGTATGCCACCCCGTGTGTAGTCGCGAGGTGAAGCTGCGTCCCTTTTTGCCAAACTTCCGGCTATAGTAGAGGTTATTGTCATAATCATAGTCCTGATAGCTGGCCGTGGCTGTATTATCCGTAGCATTCACCGGACTGGAACCAGAAGTGGTTTGGCCTAGAAAATCATTGATACTTTCCTCATTTCTGAAAGAAAGATGCGGACGCATCAGCAACACATTGTTCTCATTGATTTTGTACTCCAGCTTCAGACCCAGCCTGTGTGCAACATTCAGGCGGTTGGTATAGCGATCTTCGGAGTAAATCTGGCCGGAATCTGAGGCCAGGGCATAATCTCTCAGCTTGCGCTCAGTTTGTTCATTCTCCTCTCTCGAAAATTGATAGTTTCCATTCAATTCAAATTTTGAACCCAGGTGATCACTAAAGTTAATGCCCAGGTTATTGGTTTTGATCAGCCCATTGGCATTGATGTTATCCCCCATACTGCCGGGGTCTGCAGAGTAGTTGGTCGTGTTGATGTTGTTGCTCAGTCCGGTGACGGTAATCCTCCGGTCGTTATTGAAAAAGTTGACACTGGCGCCACCCTGATAGGTACCGCCAGTCCCCACACCGATGGTGGATTTACCAAACTGGCCCACCCTCCGACTGGGCTTGGTAATGATGTTGATGGCCTTTTGCTGCGCACCGTCATCAAAACCACTGAGGGCCGCCTTGTCACTCTTTTTGTCAAAAATCTGAATACTGGCCACCACATCCGCGGGCAGGTTTTGCAGAGCGGCATTCACATCCCCTCCAAAAAAAGGCTTGCCATCCACCAAAATCACCTGGATGTCCTCACCATTGGCTTGTAGCTTTCCATCCTGCGTGCTGATGCCGGGTAGTTTCTCAATCAGTTCCTGACTGGAAGCATCGGGGGCCGTCTTGTAGGCCCTGGCACTAAACTGCGTGGTGTCACCCTTCTGCATGGCTGCCACGGGCTTGCCCACCACCTCAACGGCCTCCAGCACCTTGGTATCCTCCACCAGTGCCAATGTGCCCATGTCCAGGTTTCTGGTCAGGTCTATCTTTTGGTACAGCGTCTGATAGCCAATAAAGTCCGCTTTGATCAGGTACGTACCGGCACTTAAGCCACTGATCTTGAAATGACCCTCATAGTCGGTGATGCTCCCCTTGATGATCGAAGAGTCGCCGGGGTTTTGGACCACCACCGTGGCACCCGGAAAAGTAGACTGATCTTCCTGGCTTTGAATGCTGCCACTGAGGGAAAATTCCTGCGCGAGGAGTGGGAAAATAATGCAATTGACCGCAATGAAAATGAGGTATTTCATGGATTCCTTTTCATTTTTTGTGCCAGCCAATCCGCCAGCATACCTGAATACATTAAAATTTTTGGGTGGGGTGAATAAGAGCGTTAAAACTAGGGATGGCCCTTATTGGAAAACACGAGAAGCAAGTTAAGCAACAGGTTTACACAGTGTTTATGGCTCTAAATTAACAGAAGAATCTGAAGAAACCCTGAAGAAATGTGATAAGTACGGTTATTATTCATCTAAACATCCCATATCATCCCTGAGATTGCATGTATGGTACCGGTTCACTACTTTTAACACCTTTAGCTGAAGGACACACACTTGAGCATCACACGCCAACAAACATGAGAATAACCCTATTTATTACTGCCCTCCTACTCCTGTCTTGTGCCACCCACAGCAATCAACCCGACTCCTGGACAGTGATACGGCAGCCTGCCGAATATGAAGCGGTGGATGCAGTCTGGCTGATCTGGCCACCAACAGAGCATAAGCATGGTGAATCTGTGCAAAAGGTCACTCTGGCGGTGATAGAAGCGCTCATCGATGACCTGAATGTTATTGTCACCTGTGGGGATAAAGCGCTTTGCGATGAAGCCCGGAAGGTGCTGAATTCAAGGTTTAAGGAAAGTCAAAACCTCACCATACAGGAAATCCCATCGGTGGAGATCTGGACCCGCGACATGGGCCCCACTTTCGTGGAAACAAGTGATGGCAGGCACGCCATTGCCGATTTCAATTTTAATGCCTGGGGGTATACCGATACGCTCGATACAGACACTCAAACTGAAGAGCTGTATGACACCCGTGTGGCCAATCTCTTGCAACTACCCGTCATTTCCAGCTCCATGATCAGTGAAGGGGGCAATCGTGAGGTGAATGGGCTCGGCACCCTGATGGTGACGGAGAGCGTGGAGCAGGGACGAAACCCTCACCTCTCCAAATCACAAATGGAAGCTGAGTATAGTCGTTTGCTGGGTGTGGAGAAAGTCATTTGGTTAAAAAGAGGCCTGCAGGAAGATGATCACACGTTTCTGGGGCCCTTGAACACCGCAGACGGCACCAAAGCCTATACCGTAGTAACCACCAATGGGCACATTGATGAATTTGCCCGGTTTGTCAATGACTCTACCATCCTGCTGGCGCAAGTGGACAGCTCGGAATTTGATAACCCCATAGCCATGGAAAACCACAGGAGACTGGAGGAAAATTATCAGCTCTTGCTACAGGAAACTGATCAGGACGGGAATCCATTCAACATCGTGAGAATACCACTGCCTGCGACAGTCTTTGATGAAATGGCCCCCGGGGATTACGTGTACGACTATATCAAAACCCTGGATTACCGGGATGGTAGCATCTTTCCTGAAGGGGACACCATCGCGGTGGTGGCTGCGGCCAGTTATTTGAATTTTCTGATCACCAATACCATAGTGATCGGGCAAAAATATTGGCGTGAGGGAATGACCGATGAAATCAAGCGGAAAGACGAACAAGCCAAGGGTGTATTAGAGTCCCTTTTTCCGGATCGTAAGGTCGTCATGCTGGATGCGCGGGCCGTTAACCTCGGTGGAGGCGGTATACACTGCTTCTCCATGCAACAGCCCCGGCTCAAACCCAAAAAATCAATCTAAGATGAACTCAGTAGGCAGCAAACGAGTAGTACCCTTATTCCATATAATGGTTTGTTCGGAAGTTGAAAACCGTTAGATTTGGTAGTGTTACAAGGCGCATAACAACCACTGGTGGTTGTTAGCCGGTTGTTACCTGCCATATCTTCAATGCGCATATTCGGAACCATAATGATATTGATAACCTTCTCTTCTGTTGCGGTTGGACAGATAGCAGACTTCTATTTCTTCAACTATGCGAACACTGAACCAAGTGTTATCAGACGAGAAAATATTGTCGAATGTAGAGTTTACGATTCTTCAATAGAACGAGACTCCACGAACAAGGCATTAAAGTATATCAAGAAGTATAACTCCAACGGATTTCAGACCTCTGAACTTGAATACTGGAACGGAGATACCACGGATATTGATGAACAATATTACAAGTATGATTCTGCTAATAGGGTTGTTGAGTCAACCTACATCATGAATCAACCATATGACGCTACTAAGACAACTTACGAATATGACGAACTTGGCAATCTGATTTTGACCTGTGATTACTCAACTATAAGCCCAAAGGTTGAATTTGAGCTAGATTCTTGCATCACTCTTGAATACAACAAAAAAGGAATACTTTCAAAGACGTCCAGCACTAACGGGATCATTTCAACATTCAAACTTAAGAAAGGAACACTTCTCGAATATTCTGCTGAAGGGTTGTTAGAAACAAGATTTGAAAACGGACAACCAACTGAGAAAATCAAAGAAGATGGATTTGCTCATTATTTATGGAATTCTGATATGAACCTTATCCAAATAACCTCCCTTAACCTCAACTTGGACACAATTAGGGTTTCAACTTATGAATATCGGAACGGCCTTCTGATTTCGAACAAACAAACGAACTACGAAACTGGAAAATCTTCTGAATACCTCTACGAATACATAACAAGCAGGTAACAAGCGATATAGCGAATGGCCAAACTGCCTATCTGATACGTTTGTGCAATCCGACCGTGACCCTGCCCATTCTGCTTGCTTTTGTGCTTCTAGACACTTCATTCTTTCTGGACTTTGACTTTCAGAACGCAGTGCTTCGTAGATGCCGTTGTAGGTGTTGGGCAGTTTCACTATTTTACTGCTTTTTACAGACGGATGTGGCCACTCGCCATATCTGATCGTTATCCTCAATTACCTTCTAGATGAAGAAGTTCTTAATTCATATCAGAAACTGGATATTCACCTCACTAATCGTTGCTACTCTGATGGGTTCTGTAATGACACTATTTATTGTTGTCAGTGAAGAAGCAACATTTGAAGAAATTACACTAAGTGATATCAGATATGGTCTGGTCTTAGCATTTATTACATCGGCGTTTGTCATTTATCCAATTTTTGGGCTCATGTTAAGGCGATCCCGATCAACTCCGGCTCAGGAAATAAACCATGAAAATGAAAAACCAGATATAACGAACAGTTGGCCTGAATTACTGAAGACATCCTTCAAATGGGGTTTAATCCTTTTCATTTTAGTTGCTCTAACTAACTACTTAACTCAGAACAACTTCGATATTTTATTTTCTCTAAAATATGGATTTGGTGGTGGTGTACTTGCTGCTTTATTCACCCGAACTCTTGTCAACGCTTTCCTTAATTCCAAGGAACCTGCGAAAAGTGATATTCCAGAACAAACCAACACAACGAATCAACCCGTACTTTTCAACTGGATAGTCGCAACAATTTCCTCAACCTTCGTCTTTTTAATGGGTGCCTTTCTTATTCATTCGAACATCTACAGTGAATACACAGACAAACTAATTAACGTGTATTTTCCAACTGCCATAATTCTTGGTGTCGCACACGGACAATGGGTACGAATCAGGAACAACAAAATAAAGAAAAGAGGATAACAAGCGATATAGCGAATGGCCAAACTGCCTATCTGATACTTCAGCGCAACTTGACCGTGACCCTGCCCATTCTGCCAGCTTCTGTGCTTCTAGTCACTTTCTTCTTTCTGGATTTAGACTTTCTGAACGCTGTGCATTGTGGATACTGTTGCGGGGGTTGGGCAGTTTCACTACCTTGGTAGATATTTGAAAGGGTATGGCCACTCGCCATATCTGATCGTTATGTGGAATTACCGCAACTCGAGAGAACTCAAGGAACTTTCATGAACCTTCCATCAACTACCGAACTAATTCAATGCCATAGGGGAACGACCAACTTCAACTATGATTTAGTGGTGGACTGGGCTATTGAACTTCTGGAGAACAACATCGAAACTGAATCTATTCTGATTCTTGCCTCATTTTCAAAGCCAGTTGACTCCCGTGATATTATCAACTATCTCGATAGTGCCTTAAGGGAATTGAACCTGCCTATTCTAACAGGAGAAGAAGCTCTTAATGGACAGGTGAGATATCGCCTAACCCAAGTTCTGCATGATAACAAAGTTCGAGATCAGCTGACCTATCTGTACAACCTAACTCTTGAATCTGATTACAAAAGTGAGCTAATGCCATTTTACCTTGTTTACCATGGTTGGTGGGAATTTGAAGACTTGGGCGCTAACTACTATTCGAAAGGACAAACAGTAGAACAACTCCAAAACGAACTGAAGGAAGAAGCTCTCAAGTGGCTAAACGAACACCACCCAGACGAACAAAAATCCACATAACAGACTGTATGAGGCATATGCTTGCGTGCTTTCTACAAGCTGCATTTGAGCTTGACCGTGAGTCTGCCACCGAGGAAATTTTCAGACATTTGCCATTCTCAGCTCGCGGGATTTTTTCACTTTCAGAACGCACTGCTTTCTACAAACCTTGGAAGCACCGGCAGACTTCACTATTTTAGTGCTGTCCACAAAGTGTGAGCACACGCCTCATACATGGGCGTTACAGGTAATCACTCTTCATGGCGCAGATATCGAAATCGCAAATTGAATCAGAACTTCATCGACTCGCTGAACTCATTGGAACGCAACCGAACCAACTTCCAACTGTAGACGACAACCAAGACTTTGCTAGGCCGAATATTTCCTTTTCATCGGATGGAACTCTATACTACGAAGCATATGAACGGGGCGAACAACTTTTCAGCATACCTGCTTTTGACCTAAAGCATTTGATGTTTATGGTGTTTAAGGACACAACTTTCTCGATGGCAGTAGAACACGAACGTAAGAACCGGAATCCAAACGAAGATTTCCGGCGACAACTCTTTTCGAAGCAGGTTGAACTCATGCGAACACTTAACTCAGACTGGGCTGATCGAACTCAGAAGGAAATCGACGCAACACTTCGAACTGCTCCTTTTAACGATGAACTAACTGCCTAATGGGTAACTGTGAAATACCTGTAACAGGCGATATAGCGAATGGCCAAACTGCCTATCTGACAGTTCAGTGCAACGCGACCGTGAATCTGCCCATTCTGCCAGCTTTTGTGCTTCTAGGGACTTTTTTCTTTCTGGATTTTGACTTGCAGGACGCAGTGCATTGTGGATACTGTTGCGGGGGTTGGGCAGTTTCACTACATTAGTGCTTTTTACAAAGGGTATGGCCACTCGCCATATCTGATCGTTGTAGGTAATGCTATAACATAAAATGCACGATAGACTCATTGAATACATCAACCAATATGCCTTATTCCCACTTAATGATCACGAAGTGGATACCATCAAACGTGTTTTTGTGACAAAAAAGCTCAGGAAGAGGCAGTACTTTCTGCAAAGTGGTGAAGTATGCAAATATTACGGGTTTGTTGTCAAAGGTGCTATGAGACAATACAGTGTGGATGAAAAGGGGAGTGAGCATATCGTACAATTATCAATAGAGAACTGGTGGGCTGGCGATCGGGAGAGTTTCACCAGGCTTACACCATCATTGTATTATATAGATGCATGGGAAGAGACGGATTTACTCCTACTGACACAGACTGACCTGATAGTTTTGGATAAGATACCGGCCTTTTTAGAGATGAAAGCCAAGATGGATGAGAATCACCATTTTGCCATGCAAAAAAGAGTAAATGCAAGCATTAGTCTATCTGCTGAGCAACGCTATGAGGCACTGGCTCAGATGTACCCTGAATTTGTACAGCGCTTTCCACAGCATATCATTGCCTCTTATCTGGGCATCACCAAAGAAACGCTGAGTCGGGTCCGGGGTAGTACCACCAAAAAGTAATCTCCAAATGGCTTAACTCTTGTTGACTTTTGTCAACGTTTTTAATTACGATTTGTCATCGTTTTTAGCTGCATACTCTATGCAACTTTACGTTATTACTTGATAACTATCATTGACAGACAATAACATGAAGAAGCAAATTAGTTTTTCCGGAAAAGGCCAAAGGGCAGATATCGGTGAAATCAGCATCCATCGTATTCTACCCAATCGCTATGCAAATGCCGTTGGTCCATTTGTCTTTCTTGACCATATGGGGCCACTTACCCTAACCACTGAGATGAAAGCCGGTACAGGTGCTCACCCCCACCGGGGGATAGCTACACTCACCTACCTTCTTAGCGGACAATCTGAGCACTTCGACAGTGCTGGAAATCATGCCATTGTAAGATCTGGCGGAATCCAGTGGATGAAATCAGGAAATGGGATTATCCATGATGAAACCGCCAATCCCGATTCGGAAACGAATAATCCAGCGATGCATGGGTTTCAATTTTGGATCAACCTTCCATCACATATCAAAGCAGAACAACCAGAGTATATGGCTATTCAGGCCAGTGAAGTTCCACAACGAATATTGCCCGGCAACCGTGGTTGGATCAAGATTATTTTGGGTCACTATGAGCAGCTAAAATCAAGTATCCCGGACTATACTGCACAGTTTCTATATCATATCCATCTCGAAGGGAAGCAGCAGCTTTCCGTTCCTTTCTCTGAGAAAACAGAAGTAGCCGCATTCTTACCTACGCAGAATGCCAGGCTTAACGATACGGAATTTACAGCAGGAGAATTTGTGGAGTTTGATCATGAAGCAGGAGAAATTGAAATCGCCAATACTTTACGAGAGCCAATAGACATTCTCCTTTTTGGTGGCGAACACTATGATGAACCCATTGTAGCACAGGGTCCTTTTGTGATGAACACACAGCATGAAATCTCACAAGCCTACAATGATTTTTATTCTGGGAAATATGGCAGAATCAGTTATCAAAAACAAGCTTAAAGTGATAATGAGGTAATCATCTTTAACTAAGCTTATAAAATAAAACGTAATAGAATGAGTAATTCAGCCCCATTGCCACTCCTAACTTATAAAGGAAACGAACAAAAGAAAATGACCTTACATCTGTTTTTACAGATCATGGGGAAGATCCGCCTGAGGTTAACGCCTCGAAAAAATCATTGGTGGTATGTAACCGAGTATGTGTCCACAAAAGGCATAACTACTGGCTCCATACCCTACAACGAGGGTCTGGATACTTTTGAAGTCACGATCAATGTACATCAACACCAGTTGGAAGTGAGCAACAGTAAAGGCGAGTTTGCCAGTTTTCCACTCCTGCATGGCTTGAGTATTTCAGATTTCTACAAACAACTTTCTGAATTTCTCAAACGATTCGACATTCCAGTTTCGATAATAGACAAGCCCTTTGACCTGAACATTGACCAATCTTTTGGCGAAATCGAGGAGTATCACCATTATAGTGAGGCATATACCAAAGACTTCTGGCGCATCCTGCTTTGGGTGGATGGAATTTTTAAAGCGTTTAGTGGGCGCTTTTACGGGAAGACTTGCCCGGTTCATCTTTACTGGCATTCTATGGATTTGGCAGTCACCCGCTTCTCGGGAAATCTGGCACCCGCTATGCCTGCGACGGCCAGGTTATCAGACAAAGATGCTTACTCGCACGAGTGCATTAGTTTTGGTTTCTGGGGAGGAGACGAAAACCTACCCGAACCTGCCTTCTATTCTTACACTTACCCTTCTCCTGAGGGAATTGATCTGGAACCTCTGAAGCCTGCTACTGCTTCCTGGGTTTCCAGTAATGGAAGCCCAATGGCAATTCTAACCCTTAATGATTTGTTAAAATCGACTGCCCCACGTACAACTCTTCTTGATTTCCTTGAATCTGCCTACATGGCTGGAGCCCAAAAGGCCAACTGGGATATCGAGAAATTGAAAGTACCAGAACTGCATACCATTTAAAATTGAAAATATGATAACCAAAGAATATTCAAACGGTGAAGTAACCATCCTGTGGAAGCCCGAAAAATGTATCCATTCGGGAATCTGTGTAAAAACATTGCCCAGTGTATACCATCCCAAAGAAAAGCCATGGATTAATCCCAATAATGCGAGCAGTCAGGAGCTAATCAATCAGGTGGCCAAGTGTCCGTCTGGGGCACTGAGCATTAAGAAATCAGAAGCAATGGTTAGAATTGAACAGGTGGAGAACAACAACAAAGGACGTTTTTCTATCTATGAGAATGAAGAATTTGCCGGAGAAATGACCTATGTATGGGCTGGAACATCCAAATTTATCATCGACCATACGTTGGTAGAAGAAAAGTTTGGAGGTAAAAAGTACGGTCACAAGATGCTGATGAAAGCTGTGGAATTTGCCAGAGAGAAGGGAGTGAAGATTCTACCGCTCTGTCCATTTGCCAAAGCTCAATTTGAAAAAAACAGTAGCATAGCAGATGTTAGATATTAAAGTCACTACCGCCAACAAACACTATCATCCATAAGCTTATTGAGCTGTTTGCAAAGGCTGGTGCTATAGGATACTTTTATAGATATTTAAGAAGTCCAGCTTACGGATGATAGTTGAGCGTTGTAGGGCATTTCAAACATCACTCACTTTAACTTCTTCATAAAAATTTGCATGCATCATGTTTTTTTGAAACATTTGTAACCTGTAGGTATCTTTATAAAACCTTTAAGTTACAATTATGACAACTGTAGAAACACAAATTGAAGAATTGGAAAAAATGAGAAGCAGGTGGCTCCTAATTAATTTGATCGGATTTGTTCTTTGGGATGGATTCCGAATTTTTGATAGCTACTTAATAGAAGGAGGACTTGCAACTCACTTTCAAATAATATACTTATTTGGTTGGTTGACCTGGACACTTGGTTTAGTTCAATTAACTCGGCTCGGATTTAAAGCCAAGAAAGTAAGACAAGCGTCACAAATCCTCAACGATGAATTGGTCGAGCTCTATCGCCTAAAATCATGGCGGTTAGCTCTATTCGTAGTTCTTATAACCCAAGTGGTAATAATTGCTTTATCCTTTTTATCATTTGATGTTTCTGGTATTCTATCTGCTGAAATATCCATTTTTGCAGCCGTGACGGCTGCTCTATCAGCTTTTACCTATTACCAAATATTCACAAATGACTGAATTCGGGCTTAAGAATACCATAAAGGTGGAACGGGCTAAAAAAAACATGACTCAAGCCGAATTGGCTTTAAAAGTTGGCGTATCTCGAAAAACCATTAACACGATTGAAACTGGAAAATTCATTCCCTCTACGATAACTGCAATCAGAATTGCCAGAGCCTTTGATCTGGAAATAGAGCAAATTTTTGAACTTGTATCAAATGAATAACAGCCCTACAACAAACACTATCATCCATAAACTTATTGAGTTGCAAGTTTTTTAGAGCTTGCGATTGTCTACGCACGAACTTCCAACCTCGAACGCCAAGACCTATTCGACAAATTGACTTATCCGGTTTCGCAAAAATGACAGATACCTAACAAGCGTGGCTGCTCATAACACTCCACCCTCATTTGAATTGCCTGCCTAGAATAAGCATGGTGAGTCACCTTCCCTACCGAGCCATATTGCAGTGCCGCTAAGAAATCCTTCGTGACATGTGCGGTTGTGTATCGGTACAGAACCTCATAGGCCCTCATACCCCATAATGGTTTGTTCAGCAGTGTAAAACCACTAGATTTGATACAAGCAGGCAACGGCTATTGGTGGTTGTGACGCCTTGCATCAACGGACATCATATATGAGAACACTATTGTTTTTTCTCTTCATTTCTCTCTCTTTCCTGGTCAATGCTCAGTTCAACAACACTCTGAAAGTTGAGCAATTCACGCTCAAGAATGGGTTAAAAGTGTACTTAAATCAAGACACCACAGCATCCAATGTATTCGGTGGGGTTTTAGTCAGAGCTGGATCTATACATGAATCTCCGGATGCTACAGGTATGTCCCATTACTTAGAACACATGCTGTTCAAAGGAACCCAAAACCTTGGTACAACTGATTTCGAAAGTGAAAATGTCCACTATCAGAAAATCATCAACATGTACGAACAGCTGGAAACGGTGACTGGTGGTAAAAGAAAGAAAATACAAGATCAAATCAATGCCGAATCAATAGCAGCTGCCAAATATGGGCTGCCAAATGAGTTCTCGGCCCTAATGAAAAGCTTAGGATCCACACAAGTCGGTGCCTTTGCTGATTATGACGTTACTTTTTACTACAGCTATTTCCCGGCACGCAACATGCAGCATTGGATCGACATCAATGCGGAACGGTTTATCAACCCGGTTTTCAGAACATTTCAGTCCGAACTGGAGGTTGTTTATGAGGAAAAAAACAGATGGGACGATGACTATGAAAATGCACTCTACACTACCTCCCAGGAAATATTATACCCGAACTACACATACGGCCTTTGGCCAACCATCGGAAAAACTGAACATCTAAAAAACCCTTCATTGACCAAAATGCATGAGTTTTTTAACCGGCATTATGTCGCTGACAATATGGCCCTGTTTCTGGTAGGAAATTTTGATACTGCTATAGCAAAGCAATCCATAGAATCATCTTTTTCCAAGCTTCCATCAGCAGATTACGAACCCATTGAATTCCCGGACTACCAACCCATGAGTGGGGAAAGAAGGAAAGAAATTAGTGTCACCCCTTTTCCAATGATCAGTATATTGTTTCCCATCAAACGAATCCATCACAAAGATCGTCCAGCCCTGGATGTCGTGATTTATTTATTGAGTAACGAACAAAAAACAGGCATCTTAGATCAACTGGAAGTCGATAATAAGGTCCAGCAGCTAAACATAGAAATTGATGAGCATGCCTTATCGTCATCTCTCAATATCCATGCTGTCCCCAACCCTAAGTCATCTTTGGATGAAACTAAATCACTGATACTGGATGAGATTACAAAACTTAAAGACCTTGATTTCCTGAATGCGCGCTTAAATGGAGCAAAACAAAACCTGATCAAGGACTTTTGGCTGGAGCTGGAAGACCTTGAAGCGAGAGCGCTACTCATCGCAACCTGTGATTTTCTCAACCTCTCCTGGGAAGAGGCATTAAAGTACCCCAACGAAATAGAAAACATCACTGCGGACAATGTGTTGGCAACCATCGATCAGTATTTCTCAAAGAATTACGGGTTTTTAATCTCAAAAAAGGGACAACCTAAAAAGGACAATCTGACCAAACCTTCACTAAAGCCTATCCCTACCCTACAGGCCAGCTCTTCAGATTATGGCAGAAACCTTTTGGACAAGCTTTCAAAAGAAATCAGTGAACCGCTTACCATTGATTTCAATTTAGCAGATACCTTTTCCATTGGCTCCAATAAGGGGATTGCCATTAGAAACGCGATAAATGACTTGTTCTCTCTTGAGATACGGCTGCAAACAGGGTGGCAAACAAATCCGGCACTCCAACAAACAACAGATCTGTTGTCCAGAATAGCCACCAAACAGCGCTCAAGAGAGGAACTGAAGTCTGCCTTTGAGTCCTTAGGTTGCAGTTTCATGGTTTCACTGGAGCGCGATGAGGTGATCATCACCCTCGATGGATTGGAAGCCAATCTTCAAGCCTGCTTAAAGCTGGTAAATGAACTGCTGGTTGAACCAAAAGTCACACCCGGTTCGATTGAATCAGTTTATACGACAGAAAAAATCAAACGGGAAGAAGAAAAGTCTAGTCCCTTTGTGTTGGGCTATGCCCTCATTCGATACGCTGTGTTTGATGATCAGACCAGGTTTCGGAGGAGAACGCCTATCGAGACCATTAGACTAACCGAACCAGAAGTCTATGAACAAAGGATCAGTGAGCTTTTGCAAAATACCATTCGAATCAACTATTTCGGATCCAAATCAAAAGATGAACTGAGGACGTTGCTTCAGAAAGAACTCCAAATAACACCTGGCCAAACACCCGCCACTTCCAATCAATCAAGCATACGAGAAATCTCTCAAAACAAGATTTTCCTGATCAATGACTCAAAAATCAGACAGAGTCAGGTATACTTCTATTTGAAGGGAGACAGCATTGACCGCAACCAATATCCATACATTGAGGCATTCAACACCTACTTTGGTGAGTCGCTCACAGGAGTGGTTTATCAGGAAATAAGAGAGTACAGATCCCTGGCGTACAGCATTTTTGGCAGGTACATCAGGCCCAATGGTGCAGATGAGCAAGGGTATCTGGTTGCTGGTTTTGGGTGTCAATCCGATAAAACCGATGAAACAATTGAGGTGATGATTGACCTCCTGAAAGAGTTTCCACATCGAGACGGCAGGATCGAAACATTGAGATCAATAAAAATGGAAGAAATAGTGACCAACTATCCTGCACCCAGACAACTGGGAGCTAAGATTTTAGCGTATCAAAATATGGGATATACCAATGACCCCAATGAACATGCCTTTCATGTTTACAAAGACCTTAAAATGACTGACCTGGCCAAATTCTACAATTCACAATTTAAGGATCAACCCTTTGTGATCACTATATATGGCAATAAGTCAGATCTGGATATTCAAAAGCTAGCCTCAATTGGCCAGCTAGTTGAATTAGAGCTATCGGATATCCTTACGGATTAAAGTATGAAAAGTATAATCCACATATCCATGGGCTTGATCAGGATTTAAAAACCACTAGATTTGATACAAAGGGTAACAGGCATTGGTGGTTGTTAGCCGGTTGTTAGGAGTAAATACAGTGCAGTACAACAAATGGATATTATATTAGATACAAATATTTTTCGCGCTGATATTCCTCTTAAGAATAAGGATTTCGATGTTTTGCTAGATTATTTGGAACGAACAGGTTCCAATTTAGTCATGCCGCAAATTGTTCTGGATGAAACAAAAAGTCTTTACAAGAGAACATTAATTGAGAGACTAGAGGCATTCCAAAAAGCCGGAGACAAGCTGAACTTAGCACTTACAAGCTCTATTGAAAATATTGTTCCCGATCTTGATCTGGACCAGGAAGTCGATAAGTATATAGAATTCGTGAAGAAACGTTTGAAAATATCTGAACGAAAAATAATTCCGTATAACAACGACTTTCTACCAATTATTTCCAAAAGGGCTATAGATAGAACCAAGCCCTGTGGAGATGATGGGCAGGGGTTTAGAGATGCTTTGATATGGTTGACTGCAATTGAGTACGCCAAGTCTTGTCATGAGAAACAAGTCATTTTTATTAGTCTCAACACCTCCGATTTTGCGAACAGTAGCAATGAATTGCATGAATCGCTTCGGGAAGAATGTGAAAAGGAAAATACTCGAATTAATTATTTCCGAACAATTAAGGATTTCATTGTACAGCATTCAACTAAAACTGAACATATAACGCTTGATTGGATTAGTGATCATATCGACCTTGATGAAGTTGCTGAACACCTTTGCGATATTGCAGGAAGCAACTCAAGATTGATTTCCTCTTTTGAACGTGATACTGGTAATGAAAGTACTGGTCATCTTAATGCTTTTAAGGCTCATCCTTATGACTTGAATGATTTATTCATTTACGAAATGATCGACAATACTTTGATAGCCAATGTAACAGCTAAGATGGAGCTAGAAGTAGAAATTGAGTATTATGTCCCAGATTATAGATATGAAGAATATCCAAGTTATGACGGTTCAACAGCTTACAACTGTTTGGAAGTGGATGTATACTTGGCAATTACTATTGAAAATGAAGAGGTATCTGAATGGGATATTTCTGAATGGGATTTCTACAGCAATTGGAATAGATACTCCTAACATATGCTATGAATGAATGGGGTCTCATCGGTCAGGGTATTTTGGTAGGGATTGGAAAGTCCGCCACAAGTTTTAAATTTGAAAGAAAGCGTGGCTATAAGCGAGACGAGAGGTTAGTGCTTTTTAATCCCCACTCATCATAGCTAGACGTTATATGCCATACTCACTACTTAACTCATGAACTTGAACTAAAAATTCAATGGTTACAATCGGAGAAATCATTGAGAAATTGAAAGTTGAAATTTTCCCAAATCCGGTGGATAAACTGGAGAAAATTTGTCACGAGCGTGAACACGGAATTAAGACGTACCTTGACATTTGTGGGTCGATTTTTAACGATCATGTCCAGTTCAAACTGAACCATGAAGGATCGGTTTCCTATTGGAGAAATGCTCGAATAGAACAAAATGTTAAGAAGATTGGAGATTACGTCGAACTTCTGGTTCAAGAATTAGACAAGGACAGAATTATTGGTCACTGTAAACATCATGATCGCTTCCTATTCAGTCCTTTTGACCCAGATATTATCTTCATTATTTTCTACTCCTTTCATGGGAGTCTAGTTGCTGATTCATTATGGTCCGGTGACATTACAGTTGATGAAGCAATGAAAATGTCAGCTGGAAAACTTGATCTTGATACTTTAGGAAAACATCTTCCTAACAAAGTCAAACGGACAAATGATGAAGTAATCCCATACTTCAAAAATTCAATTTATGAACGCCATAATGCAGCTTTGAAAGAAGTCCTGATTTGTCATAAGAAGAAGCTCAATAAAGCTTGTAATCTTCTACTTATGACAACAATTGAAGGTATCGTAAGGGACTTGGCTTCATTTCTCAACAAAAAGCAAGAACTCCACCTGGATCTTAATGATCCCAAATTCAACTCGCTGGATAGCCTGTTAAGAAAGGGAGAATGGAAGGATGATTTTGAAATATCCAAAACAGAACTGGAAATCATAACCCAAGAAAAAGAACCTCATTTATTGAATCACTCAATTCCTATGGATTTCCAAAAAATAGGAATGATTGGAAAGGATAAAATCAAGGTGAACTTAAAAACAAGATTAGATTTCCTGAGAAGAAGATTTAAAGAAGATCGTGATATGATCCTTCATGGACAAATGTCTGACTATTCTAGTAACTGGCATTTATTCATCAACTTCTCAGCACTCCTTGAAGTGTTTCGAGTGATTCAACACTATGATAAACTTTACGGAAACGGCAGGTAACAGACGCTCATCCGCCATGTGTCAAAGTGCTTTCTGAAAGTGCATCGAGACTCGCCCACGATTCTGCCCATTCTGATACTTCATCGCTCGTAGCATCTTTTGCAGTTCTGGCCTTTGACTTGCGAAACGCAGTGCATCGTGGATACTGTTGTGAGGGTTGGGCAGATTCGCTACTTTAGTGCTATCCAGCAACTGTCCGACACACGCCGGATAGCTGGTTAGCGAAAACCCCTTAATCGAGAGGTTCACATGAAACCGCATAACCTATATAATCCACTTGAAGGCTTTGATTTTGAACTTCTGAACGATTCAGAATTCAAGGAAGATTCGGTTCGTGAAGAGATTATTTTGCCAATCATCAGGGAACTGGGTTATTCAGCCCAGAAACCAAATCAAATAATTAGAAGTCGAAGTTTGCTGCATCCATATGTTGCAATCGGCTCGAAACGAAAGGAAATTTACATAATTCCAGATTACCTATTTGAAGTTGATGAACGATCAGCTTGGATACTCGATGCAAAATCTCCGAACGAGGTAATTACTAAATCCAAGCACGTTGAACAAGCTTACTCCTATGCAATTCACCCAGAAGTAAGAGTAAAGTTTTTCGCTCTTTGTAACGGCAAAGAGTTTGTACTTTATAACATTGAAAAAGTAGAGCCAATGCTACAATTTAGAATAGAGGCTTTACCACTTTATTTAGGTGATCTTAAACGAATTCTTTCGCCACCAACAGTCTTTGATCAAAGTCAACTAGTGGTTAAGAAAGATCTTGGATTACATCTGAAGAGATTAGGTTTTGATCAGTTTGAAAGTTTAGTATTTCCGAATGTACCGATAACGCAAATTGGTCAACTGGATCACGACCTTTTCACATTAGCTGGTTCGGTAAAGGACAATGGCGAATCTTATGTAGTTTCATTTGATTTTGGACAGGTTGCCTTTAAACAACTAATACCGTTTATTCCTGAAGAAGCCGTAAACAAACTTAGTGTTCGGAACAATCAATTTAGACAAGCCATCAACTTTGCAAATCAAGCTTTTCTCGTTAACATAGAATGTGTCATCGGGAACAAACTTGAGGAAAATGAAATGGAAATATTCCTGCCAATGTGGGTGAATAACTTTTTATCTGACGCTCAACTCGAACAGAAAATCGAGAATGACTTTCGCTAGCACAAATCCGCCTCCCAATAGCTATCAGGAGTGCTTTCTGGCTGGTTTCCATGTAAGTCGACCATGAATCACTCCCCCCGGAGAGAGTTCTGGGCGGTTTGGAGACTTCAGCTTGCGGGAGTTTTCCCCCTTCTGAACGCAGTGCTTTCTACAAACTTTGGAAGCACCCCCTTGCCGGGCGCCCCTTGCCGGGTGCGACAGATTTCCCTATTTTAGTGCTATAAGCCAGTGGCGAGACTCAGCGCCATACACGGGCGCTAGAGCCAATTAGCAACGACTCAATTGAAATTGAACGATCAAAAATCCATAGCAGTCCTCCCTTTTCGTGACCTAAGTGTAGATGGTAGCAATGAATTCATCTGCGATGGTATCTCGGAGGAGATCATCAATGCACTGGCCAAAATCGATGGCCTGAAAGTCATCTCTCGCACATCCAGCTTCTTTTTCAAAAACCACAAAGCTTCTCTTGACGAAATTGCCACGAAACTAGGTGTAGCAATCCTTTTAGAAGGTAGTGCACAGATTCATGATGGTAAAATTCGAGTTCGTGCCAAGCTAATAGATGTAGAAGAGGATACACATTTCTGGTCAGAGACCTGGGACCGAAAGCTGGAAAACCTTTTTGAAACTCAAGATGAAATCAGCTTGCTTATTGCTGATAAAATTCGAGAGCAATATGGTCATTTGAACATCTCCAGCCAGCTGGTGAACAGCCCTACAAAGAGTGTTTCATCGTACGAGCATCTATTAAAAGGGCGCCATCATTTCTACAAGTGGAACCCTGAGGATACTCACCTGGCCATTGAGCACTTTGAAAAATCCATAGCACTGGATGAAGAACTCGTAGAGGGTTATCTCGGGATAGCCGACAGCTATAGCTTTATGGCCGTTGCGGGTTTTGCCCCACGTGAAGAAGCATGGCAAAAAAGCATAGCAGCTATCACCTCAGCGAAAAATCTCGATCCTGACCATGCTGGACTCAATTACATGCTGGGCATGCAGTACCTCTTCACTGAGGCAGATTTTGCCAGAGCTATGCAATATGGCATGAGGTCTCTGGCGGCCAAGCCTACCTACTCAGAAGCCCATCAGTTTGTTTCCTTTCTTCATTCTATTAAGGGTGACTTTAAAAAGGCCTGGGAGCATATTCATTATGCCAAATCAATAGACCCACTGAATCCGGAGACCAAATTCTATGAAGCTAATTATTACTATCGGGTGGGCGAAAATGACAAAGCCAAAGAGATTCTAAACGAATTGCTGGAAGCCAATGACAAAAACCTTCCAGCCATTCTCGTCAATATCTATATCCTTATTCAGGAGCGTCAACTCGAATTAGCTTGCCAGACGATCGATAAAATCCCTGAGCAGGCCCTTACCCCAGATGAAAGACTAGGCCTCTTTGCCCTGATCGATGCAAAGGATGGAAAAAGCACTACTCATTTGCAAAAGCTGGAAAAGCATGCTCAGGAGCCAGAAGCCCACCATGCTCACGCCTATCTGTTCCTTACCTATGCCAATCTGGGTAGATATGACGATGCGTTTAGTGTTTTAGAGAAACTTTTTGAAAGCACCTCTTCTATCCTCCTACTTGCTTTTAGTGATCCGTTGGGAGTGCCGATTCATTCAGAGTCAAAATATTTAGAATTTCACGCCAGGGTTTATCCTAAAATCGGAGAAAAAACAAAGGTCAAAAAAGCCAGACAGTCAGATCACACCATCACAAAAGAACAGGTAGAGAAAATACAAACCTATGTGGAATCTGAGCGACCGTACCTCAACCCTTCACTCACGCTGCGTACGCTAGCTGAGCAAGTAGAGATTCATCCTAATCAGCTTTCATGGTTATTGAATGAATCTATTGGCAAAAACTTTAACGAGTTTATTAATCATAAGCGTATTGAACACTTCAAACAACTCGTCCTTGATCCAGACAATTCACATATTTCGCTGATCGGGCTGGCCTACGAGAGTGGCTTTAACTCTAAGACCGTTTTCAATACAGCATTCAAAAAAGAAGTAGGTATGACACCTAAAGAATTCCAGAAAAGTCAGGCATAATCAGGTTTTTAGTTCCGAATTATAATTCCGAACCTCTTCTTAATATACCGAACATTTACCCTTTCACCTCTTCCTTTCTTTGTCATGAATTAAAGATTTAAACCATGACACAAACAATGAAAGCAACAGTAGCCACAGGGTATGGATTGCCTGATGTGCTGCGATTACAAGTAGTACAAAAGCCCATACCAAAATCCGATGAGGTATTGGTGAGGGTAATGACTGCCGCCGCTACCACAGCTGATGCCATGATGCGCACCGGAAAACCCTATATAGCCAGACTGTTTGTAGGGATAACCAAACCCAAAAAGGCCATTCCCGGAACCGGTTTTGCTGGAGTCGTTGAGCAAGTTGGCCAAGGAGTCACTGCATTTAAAATGGGCGATCGAGTATTTGGAGAAACTACTTTTGGATTCAGCTCCAATGCAGAATACCTGACCATATCGCAGAATGGTGTCATTCTGCCTATGCCGGAAAATCTGGATTTTTCTGAGGCCGCTAACTTCTGCGATGGTCATTTGACTTCCTATAATTTCCTGAAAGAAATTGCTAAAGTGAAGCCCGGACAGAAAGTATTGATCAATGGGGCCTCAGGTGCACTGGGGACTTCCGCCATTCAAATCGCCAGGTATATGGGAGCACACGTCACAGCAGTGTGTAGTGGTAGAAATGTTGGATTGGTGCGGTCCCTGGGTGCTGATGAGGTGATTGACTATTTACAGAAAGATTTCACCAAGAGTGACAGAAAATACGATTATGTGTACGACACGATTGGGAAAAGCTCCTTTTCAGCGTGCAAAAATATCCTCTCAGAAAAGGGTATCTACTTATCCCCTGTTTTGAAATTTTCTTTGCTACTCCAAATGATTAAAACGTCACTTTTTGGTCAGAAGAAAGCAAAGTTTGAAGCCACAGGTGCCAACAAAGAAGAAAAGCTCCGCTACCTGCTTTCAGAAGTGCTGGATATCTACAAAGAGGGAAGGCTAAAGACAGTCATTGATCGCCAGTTTCCATTAGAAAAAGTAGCTGAAGCTCACCAATACATAGACTCAGGTCGGAAGAAAGGCAATGTGGTCATTGTGACCGCTTGAAATAAGTCAAACCCCATAAATCATACTTGCGATAATACGGCAAAGAATTCCGCTGTTTGCTTCATAATTTATAGCTCGGCTCCATAGTTTTTATGCCTTCCGCATATCTTATGCATTTGGCTCCATAGCTCATAAATCTCACTTTCAGTCCTTCCTGACCTTTGTGAAAATTAATTAATCACGTAAACATCAAAAAATTAAGACCATGAAAAATCTATTTACAATTCTTCTATTTGCTTGCACGCTTAGTGCTTTTGCTCAAACCAGCTCACCGGAGAGTGTAGAAACTGAAGTAGCCCACAAGTGGAGGGTAAGTTTACCTTATTTTATTATGACAGATCGCATTGGGCCGAACTTTGGAGACTGGGACGCTCACACAAGTACTCAAATGATAGAGCTCCATGTAAAGCGTAATCTGGATAATAAGAATATCATAGGATTGAAACTTGCCACCTGGCGATTGTTTCAACCGATGGGGATCCAGTGGTGGGATGGTCTACTGGATAAGTTAGAGACAGAAAGCGAATTCTATCCAGGACATGTGCGAGAAACAGGAATAGGTGTAACGTACCAACGCATGCTATGGAAGGGGCTATTCGCAACTGTTGAAGTTTTACCACAATTTCAAACGTATCTGGATGAAAGCGGTGATAAAATTGGTAACGATTTCAAACTTTATAATTCGTATCACTTGGGCTACCATGTCTCCATTGGTAAGAAAAAACGATTTTTCATAGAACCTCAGGTTCATTGCCAGCACTGGATGTTTGACAGCAACGCTCCTGCTGGATTTAAGGAGCTGGACGATAAATGGAGAAACTACTTTCTTTTTGAGCCCAATATATACGTAGGGTTTAATTTCTAAAGTTTAGCTGCCTTGGAGCAGCGTGGGATATGCCAAAAAAAATCTACTGAGAACGGCTCATAACGTGATACTATGTTCAAATTAAAAACAGGAAAGAACGAAGTACTCCTTTATGGCCGTTAATGGTTTGTTAAGGATTCAAAAACCACTAGATTTGATATAAGCAGGCAACAGCCATTGGTGGTTGTGAGCCTGTTGTTAGCACACATGCCACGTATCGCATATGAATCCTGAACTTTTGAAGTATTTGATATTTGGATTTGGCTTGGGAACTGCTCTGTTCTCATTCACCTTTTCAGATGACCTGATGAACCCGAACTTTTATCGAAGGTGCTTAACGGCTGGGATCGTATCTTTCATTCTTGGCTTAACATTCGAACTCACGAACTCTTTTAACGTGCCTAGTGGAATGACACTGCTAATTATGTCAGCAGCACTGCTACACTTGATTCCATTTGAACTATTTAGAAGACTTTTCAAACACTACACTGGAACGAACCCCTACGTAACCTCAGCTTCTAGCTCAACTGGAGGAACTCCAATTGGAGGTTTTTGGCATAAATATCCGAGGAATAGAAAAATCCAATCCTCAGATTTTGCCTTTAGCTTTCTGCAAGCTCTCGTTCCAATTTTCACATTTATGCTTCTTGTATTCCTGATCAAGAACTAAGAAATACGTGTGCTAACAGACCTTTAGATTCACCCCATTGAATTATTTCAAGATTAGGACATAGCTTAATGTTCTAAAATTATGTTTAACCAGAAAGGATACTGATAGGGGAACATTAACTAACAGGCCAGGTTTTGAAACCTAATTAGCGATTAAATCCCCTATCAGATTATTTGGACAAACTTCAGGTAGAAATTAGGAACACCCCTTTCGGGTAAGTCCATTAACAAGGTTTAGAAGCACATCCAAATCCATCCTTCTTAGCAATCTTAAAGTTATGGATTTTCAATTTTTCATCGGGGTGGATGTAAGTAAACTCACCCTCGACTTTGCGGTTTCCGATTCGCAATCAACGCGCTTTCATATTCAAGTCACCAATGATCTAAAAGGTATTCGATCATTTGTTGCCAGGTGTAAACAAGAAAAGGTTTCTCTAACCAACTCCTTGGTATGCATGGAACATACAGGCATTTATAATAACAACGCCATCCAATTCTTCCACCAAAAGAATGTTGCCATGTGTATAGAACATGGGCGACAAATCAAACAATCCATGGGAATGGTAAGGGGGAAGAACGATAAAGTAGACGCTTTGAGAATTAGTCAATATACCAGACGGTACCAAGATAAGATACAGCTCTGGGAGCCTGAAAGAGATGTTCTCGTAAAGATCAAGCATCTGACCGCATTGAGAAAAAGGCTCATCAACGCCAAAAATCAACTCAAAACCCCCATCAAGGAATCCGAAAAATGGTTACCAAAAGCGTTGGTTAAGGAAATGAATAATGTCAATCAGCCTGCTGTCAAAACCCTCCAAAAACAAATCAAATCTGTAGACCAAAAATTGAACGCAATTATCGCTTCGGATCAGCAACTAAACCATTTATTCAATATAGTAACATCCGTCTCTGGAGTGGGGCCAGTACTTTGTTATGAATTACTTCTGACCACTAAAGAATTCACATCAATCAAAGATCCAAGAAAGTATGCCTCCTATGCCGGAGTAGCTCCTTTCGATAACCTATCTGGAACAAGTCTCAAAGGAAGCAAACGAGTCAGTCCAATGGCCAATAAAGCCGTCAAGAAAATACTTCATATGGCAGCTCTCTCAGTGGTAAGTAGAGAAGGCGAAATGACCGAATTCTACCGACGAAAAGTTGATGAAGGAAAGAATAAAATGGCAGTCATAAATGCAGTTAGAAATAAAATTATCCATCGCGTCTTTGCTTGCGTTAGAAAAAATCAGAAATATGAAGAAAATTATAAGGGCCAACTTGCATAAGGCGTAGAAATCACTATCGGTTATGTGCCTCCCGATAGCTATCGGGAGTGCTTTCTGGCTAGTTTCAGTGCAACTCGACCGTGAACCTGCCCATTCTGCTGACTTTTGTGCTTCTAGCTACATTTTTCTTTCTGGCGTTTGCCCTGTGGAACGAAGTGCTTCGTAGATACTGTTGCGGGGGTTGGTCAGTTTCGCTAGTTTAGTGCTCTTTACAACTTGTGGGCATACCGCCCGCTAGTTAGACGTTATGGGGAATTGGAGCCACTATGAGAGAACACCTTTTACTTTTGCTGATTGCTATTTCAATACTTTCTTGCGGACCATCATCTGAACAACTCAAATGCACTCAATCCGGTGAATTTGAGATATGCACTCCGAACAACTGGAATCATGTAGAAACTGATAAAGCTATTTTCTTTAGCGGCTTATCAGATAGCATTAGGAACACATTCGCCATTATGCAGTCTCTGGACCTAGACTGGTCAACTGAAGAGTATATTCTTGAACTAAACAGGCAACTCACAGAAGATACAATCGAAGTATTCACTGGCTACACTCTCCAAAGAATGCAAATTGACGATATCCCAACGAACACTTACTATGTTCAGATTGACACTAAACTGGACAATCAAGAATATCGAGCATTTGGAATGGTTTGGAGAGACGATTCTCATCTGAACGAATTTATGATTAAGCGATTGGCTACCGACTTTGAAACCGGATACAAAGAGTTAAGCCAAGTGATATTTAACTTAAAAAGCGACGGCCAATCCGTTTTTGACAGAGAAACCGAACTAGAATATGAATTAACATCATTCGAGGAGATAGCGAGAGAAAAATCCCCATAACAAACAATGAAGCGTGCTAAAATCCTCCGCCCTTTTTGGAGTTGTCTCCAACGACCGAGAAAAGACTGGCGAGTTTGGCACCTTTCCTATTGAGGTTGAAGTGCCGCCAATAATCTTCTGTACTTGGTCAGGCACGACAGATAAGCTACTTTTATCGGAATGAATTAAGCTCGGAGGCCACAGTGCCATCTCTGGGTTGGTAGTCATTGAAGACGCATGAAACAATTAATCATTCTAATAACGATTTCTCTAATAGTAAGCTGTACTTCCAACAAGTCAGAACACTTTGATTTGGTGATATCCAATGTCAACCTAATTGATGGGACGGGGAAATCTCTGCAGACCGGAGTTTCAATAGGAATCAACGATGGCAAAATAGCTGCGATTGGTACTACATTATCGGGTAGTCAGAGAAATCATATTGACGGAACGGGGAAGTTTGTCATTCCAGGATTATTTGACTGCCATGTTCACACCGGGAATTTTGAAAGGGATTTTCCGAGGTTTGTCCATTATGGAGTGACTTCAGTCTTTGTCACAGGTGGAGGGTTGTGCACAAACGACTTCTATGCTTCAATGCGTAAACAGGGGAATCAGGATTCCATACCAGCTCCTTTTGTTTTTCATACAAGTCAGCACTTTACTATGGAGGGACGTCATCCAGCCAAGACATACAAGAGCAGCAACTGGCGTGATGGCATAACGATTTTTTATTTGAAGGATACTTTACAGATTGAAGATCTTGTCAAGGAAGTATCTCAATACCCGATTGTTGGCATCAAGCTAACAATTGAAGATGGCCCTGCTCCTCCGTTTGTTAAAAGAATACCACAATCATTTATTAATAAAACGGTAAAGGAAGCCTCTAAACATGGTCTTGAGGTATTTGCGCATGTGAGTGATAACGTGGAACTCGAAATGGCAATCAATGGTGGTGTTCAAAACCTTGTTCATTTTACTGGAGTAAATATTGATCCTGAGGATAGCATACAAGTAAGACTTCTTCAGAAATTTGCAGAGAGAAACCCATATTGGGTAACTACATTAATGATTGATAAGTCGTTCCTTTATCCCATACACCCCGAGTGGTTTGAGTCGAAATCAATGCTTAGTGTATACAAAGAAGCAGTAAACGCACTCACACCAGAATTAATTGATCGAGGAAAAATTTATATTCAGATTCTGATGGACGAATATGGAATAAATGAAAACAGTCTTGAAGCTTTCATGCTCCCTCAAGTTGAAGATATCAAATTCTTGGATGAAATGGGATTTAACATGGTTCTGGGTACAGATACTGGAAATGATTTCAATTTTCCAGGATACAGTCTTCATGAAGAAATGCAACTACTGGAACTAGGCGGAATGGAACCAATCGAAATCATAAAAATGGGAACACTTAATGCTGCTGAAATGCTACATGCACAGGATAGCTTGGGTTCTATTAAGGTAGGAAAAATCGCAAATATGGTATTGCTTGATAAGAGCCCTCTTGAAAACATAAATAACACCTTGTTGATTAATTCTGTAATCAAGAGGGGTAGAATTCAGGAACGACTTGATCAATAAAAATGACCGCCAATCGAGTAGACGGCCGATGAGCGATAAGCCCACCGGTGCGCCTCACACTTTTATCGATACTTGCCGGGCACGGGGCCGCACCGCATCATTACTCGGACACTAAGCATAACACACTGCAACTATGGAAAAACTCACCCACCTTTGGAACGGAGCTACCTATCAGGACCATCTACTTCAATCCTATCGTGGATTTCATCTAACCATTCAATCCCTATTGATTGCGGTGGGAACAGGGTTGTCGATTGCCGTCATCGCTTTTGCCGACTTACCCCGGGTTTGGGCCGCCTATATCATCCTTCTTGCCATAACCACCCTCGCGGTGTACTTGCTTTGGTCTATGCAAGCCCTCATAAAGGCCAGAGGCACTGATGTGGACTATTTCCACAAGGAGATCATTCTTGAGGAACAATCACTCCCCAGGGAGCAACAGGTGCTTACGGCATTCAAGGTCGAACAAAAGTTCAACAGAGGTAAAGTGGACATCCACGAATATTTTGCAAGCTTTGAACTTACCCCAGCCATCAGGAACCAACTCACCGAAAAGGGCAAAGGACACACCAGAAAACTTCTTGATAAGTATCTGTTCTGGGGATTTTATGCCGTTTGGCTTAGTTTGCACGTGGTGTGCATCTGGCGAATTGCTGACCTCACTTTCTGATACGTAACAACTGACCCGTTGGCCTATTTTGACCCTTGTATCTCCCTTTGAATCTGGCCATTTAGACTCAGGCGACCTCATGGACTATCAGAATTGAATTCTTATCTTGTGAGCAAATTTTTCGCACCATGTCCACCCACCCGATTGTCGGCATCTTCAATGCCATAGCGCCGCTGAATACTGAGATTCAAACCCGCCTGGAGCAAATAATCGTCCACAACATTTTTCCAAAAAATACCGCACTGCTGGAGATCGGGAAAAAGGCTCAGTCTATGTTTTTCATCCACAAAGGGCTGGCCAGGGCTTTCTATTTTCATGATGGCAGGGACGTCACGGACTACTTCGCTACGGATGGGCAGTTTATCGGGGCTGTACCCAGTCTTTTTACAGGTCTTCCAAGCCAAAAAGGCATTCACCTGATCGAAGAATCGGATATCTATCACTTCGCTGCTTCAGACTTTGAAAAGCTCTGCGCCGAGTACCACGTGATCGAGCACATCGCCAGACGAATGACCAACTTTGCAATGATCCAGGAGCAGGAACGCATCGAAAGTTTGCGGTTTTACTCCATGAAGGAGCGCTATGAGCTCATGGAAAAAAAGTACCCCGGCATTATGAACCGCTGCCCGCTTCACTACATAGCCTCCTACCTCGGCACCACGCAGGTGAGCATCAGCAGGATTCGTGCTGGCGTCCAGTAGTCTTTTTAACATATGTAAAAGGGACTTCATTCTGAGCATCACAACTTTGTCGCCACTATGAAACATCTCACCATGTCAATCATTGGAGGCGGGATCGCTGGTCTATGCACAGCCCTGGCCTTACAAAACCGTGGCATTCGCGCCGAAGTGTTTGAAGCCAGTCCGAAGCTGGAGCCCGTGGGTGCCGGACTAGGGCTGGGTGCCAATGCCATGCTGGCCTTTAAAGAACTTGGAATCTATGACGATGTGGTACAGATCGGCAAAAGTCTGCCTTCATTTACGCTCTATGACCACCTGGGCAAGCGCATTTCTCATACACAGTTTGATCCCAATGACACCATCGGGAGCTTTACCATTCACCGCGCCAACCTCCACGAGCTGCTGCTCTCCAGGCTGGATCCTGCTCAGATTCACCTCGGCAAAAGGGTGGTGAAATACCAGGCAGAGGACTTCTCTGTCAGCCTCACTTTCGACGATGGCAGTACACACATCACCAACTACCTGATCGTGGCGGATGGCATTCACTCTGCCGTGAGACAAACCCTATTGCCAGCCTCTGTGCCCCGCTACTCGGGCTACACCTGCTGGCGTGCTGTCATCGACAATACCTCCCTGAAAATAAGCCAGAGCTCAGAAACCTGGGGATCCAAAGGGCGGATCGGGCTGGTGCCCCTACCCGACAACCTACTGTATTGGTTTATCTGTATCAATGCCAAAAAAGGAGACCTGAAGCACTATGGAGTAAAGGAGCTATCCAGCCGGTTCGATCAATATCATGCACCCATCCCACAAGTATTGGCGGCAACAGACGACCATCAGTTGATCCACAACGACATCATAGACCTCAAACCTCTGAGTCAGTTTGCCTTTGGGCGAACCGTCCTCATCGGAGATGCCGCCCATGCCACCACCCCCAACATGGGTCAGGGTGCTTGTCAGGCCATAGAGGATGCCGTGGTGCTGGGCCAATGTGTAGAAAAGATTACGGACACTGAGGAAGCCTTCCGGCTATTCGAAAAGCGCCGCCTCGGCCGTACCCGATGGATCGTGGACACCAGCTGGCGACTGGGCAAAGCAGCGCAGCTGGAAAACGGGCTTTTGATCGGCTTGCGAAATGCAGCGCTCAGAAGCCTGCCCCCCTCCGTAAATAACCGCCAATTGGACAAAATCAAAACCGTGGACTTCTTGAGTAACACGAACTAAAAAAAACCTCATGTTTTGACCTGCGATAGTGTCATTGGAGGAATAGTATTCATGGAGAGGGTGTAAATTTGCGCATCTATCCGGAGGTATCCGGTTTTTTGAAACATCAAACCATGAAGGAGCAGCATGTTTAGGCATCAGGGAAAGAGCAGGACGCTAAAGCAAAACCTGCGGATTGCTTCTGTTTTGTCTTTTGTGGCCGGGATCGTCAACGTCACTGGCTTTCTGTCCTTCAACCAACTGACCACCAATGTCACCGGGCATTTTGCGCTGTTCATCAATGATGTGGCCCATTTTGATTTTTGGAGAGGAACGATCTATTTCCTCTATATTTTCGTCTTCCTTTTCGGATCGTTTTTATCCAGTTTTCTGATCGAGCAGTTCAATAGCAGCAAAAAGTTAAACGTCTTTGTATTACCCACCATCATCGAATTCCTAATCCTGATTTTGATCCCGGTCTTCAGTCACCTTTCTGAAATCAAATATCCGGACCTGGTGATTTGTGCGATGCTCTTGGCCATGGGGGTGCAAAACTCCTTTGTCACGAAGATCTCCAGCGCTGTGGTGCGAACCACCCACCTGACGGGGCTCTTTACCGATCTGGGCATTGAGCTGTCGCAGCTCTTTTTTCCCAAGTCTTACCCTAATCGGGAAAAAATCAAATCGACGATGAAATTGCGAGTTTACATCATCTCGTTTTTCTTCCTGGGCGGCTTGATCGGGGGCTATCTCTACTCAAGGATGGGCCTGGGGCTGGATACGCTTATTTTCGGAGCGGTAATTTTGATTGTCAGCCTGTTTTTCGATGGATTGAAATACAAAGTGATCAGAAACAGAAGAAAATACCAGCAAAGAAAAACTGCGCAACTGAGTCAACAGCCGGTGAGTAAATGACACTTTCTGTTCTTGGGAACTACATTACACTGATTTCGTCCATCAACAATACTTGGCCGAAAGAAGCCCTTGACGAATTGCTACAAAACCCTTCTATTTGTAACCAATCCTTATCGAACCTATGATCTTTATTACCCAACTCATCTACGTCATCGAAGGCCAGGAGGCCGTTTTCGATCAGTTTGAAAGCATTGCCATCCCCACCATCCTCAAATACAATGGTCGGCTCCTCCTCAGGGTGAGGCCAGACGATCAGGCCATCATAGAGCGGCACATAGACAAGCCTTATGAAATTCATCTGGTAGAGTTTGACTCAGAGCAGGATTTTAAAAACTTCACGCAGGACGAAGAGCGAAAGAAGTTTCTCCACCTGAAGGAGCAATCCATCAAAGCGTCGGTACTCGTACAAGGCACCAGGCTCTGATGTGCCTTACATCCCTGCCGGGGGTTGGTGAAAGGTCACCCGATTGCCTTCTGTATCCTCAAAGTGGGCCACATGCCCATACTCCCCTATGCTCGTCTTGGGGTTGAGCACTTTACCACCAGCTGGCTCTACCCTGGGCAGTACGTCATCGATCTCGGCCACTCCAAAATAGATCAACGAGCCCTCATGCGAGGGCACATAAGATTCTGCCTTGATGAGGGTACCTCCAGAACCGGGCTGAGTGGGATTTGACGAAAACCAGGCCATCACAAAATTGCCGAAATCCCTGACATCCAGCTTTTGATCAAGGACGGTTTCATAAAACTTTTGGGCACGATCCATGTCTGTGACAGGGATTTCGAACCAGTGGACAGGATTGTTCATAAGTCAGGATTTTACGTTAGATCAATTTACTGAAATGATGTGAGAAAACGGAAATCAACAGCAAAAGACCAAAAGCCTTGATTTCGATCAATATTTGGGAAGGTTATCTTGCCCAATTTTGTAAAAAAAACAAAATGAAGACCCCGTCAGAAGACCTCATACAGGACCTAATAGAGCGAACCAGACAAACGCTCAACGCCACAGAAAACCTGAAGCAGGAGCCCATAGATCTGCTCAACTGGAAGCCAGCGCCTGAGCGCTGGAGTGTGCTGGAGTGCATTGAGCACCTCAACCTCTATGGTGACTTTTACCTACCGGAAATTGCCCGTCGCATTCGTGAAAGTCAGAAACCGGCAGAACCCTACTTTTCAGCAGGCCTGCTGGGCGACTATTTTGCCAAGAGCATGCTCCCCAAGGAAAAGCTGAACAAGATGAAAACCTTCGACGATAAAAACCCCAATGGGAGTGACCTCTCCATAGACACTATCGATCGGTTCATCGCTCAACAGAAAGAGCTACTGGTGCTGCTGAATAAGTCACGGAGTGTCAGCCTCAATAAGACCAAGACCTCCATCAGCATTTCCAAACTGATCACACTCAGGCTTGGTGACACCTTCCGGGTGGTGATCTATCACAACCAGAGACACCTCGTGCAGGCCAATAAAGTACTGAGCCTACAGGCTAGTCCGGAAATGTCAAAAGTTTGACCCAAAACTAAAAAAGCGCATGTACATGCGCTTTTTTAGTTTCAGCTTCTTCCCCTGCTCACACCAAAGTAGCCGAAAGGGTGATTTTGGTATTGAGTAGCTTGGAAATCGGGCAAATCTCCTTGGCCTTTTCGGCTATCTCCTGAAACTGAGCGGCCGAAATTTTGGCCACTTTGCCTTTCAGCTCCAGGTGGCTCATGGTAATGGCGCCATCCTCAAAGGTGATTTTGGCTGCCGTGTCCAGATCCTCCGGAGGAAACCCGGCCTCACTGAGCAGAAAGCTCAACTGCATGGTGAAGCATCCGGCATGCGCCGCTCCTATCAGCTCTTCGGGGTTGGTCCCCACCCCATCTTCAAATCTTGTCTTAAAAGAATACTGAGTATCCTTCAAAGTGGTGCTTTCGGTGGAAATAGTTCCTTTCCCGTCCTTACCTGTTCCTTTCCAGTTGGCACTGGCATTTCGTGTAAATTTCATATCGTGGTTTATTTTTAGGTGACTGAAAATCCCTTATCTGTGAAAGATACAATTTCGTAAATTGTTTGCTCAGAACATCCATTTCCCGCTGATTTGTCTAAAGTCTCGAATCAAGAAATATTTGTGTTTGGTAACTTTGATATAGTTAAATTTTGTAATACCGAGATAATGCGCAGTGAACTTAGAAAAGTAAAAACGTAAAGGCGGGCGGGGCATCCAAAGCAAGTGTGAATCATTTTGACTCTAACAATTCTCAAAACTGCCCAAATCCGCTGAGTCAAAATGATTTTTTGCGTGCGACCGGCTAGGTTGGTGCCTCCTTTATGTGGAATCATCAATTGTTTTCTTTGCCTACGCGGCCCGAGGCAAGCAAAGAAAATGAAGGGTAAGTAGCTAACAAGCTAGATTGAGCAATATCAGGTGTCAAATCATCACCATCACTCCCTAAGACAATCTCCCCACCTGCGTTTGACCCGAAGCCCTCCAGAAAAAAAAATCAAAATATTTAATCTCAAAAACAGAAACATATAACACCCTCCCGCCGTATCCCTATATTATCTCACAAATAGAAAGATACCATGAAAGGATACCTGGGCGAATTCGAAGAGCTTGTTTTACTCACCATAGCCAATCTGGGCAGCGATGCTTACGGACTGGCCCTGATCAGGGACATCAACGAACGAGCGGGACGCAACCTGAGCATGGGCGGAATGCACTCCACTCTGACCCGCCTGGAAGAAAAAGGCTACATCACTTCCCATCTCGGCGAACCCACCAGAGAACGTGGGGGGCGCAGAAAACGCTATTTTGAGCTAACCAACAGTGGAATTGCCAGCCTGAATGACATGAAAGCACTCCGCGACGAACTCTGGGCCAACGCCAAAGTGAACCTGTCGATATGAAGAAATCACGCACACCCTCCCCCCCACGGCTTGCCCAAAGGATCTTCCAATGGTGGGCCGGATCGGCCGATACAGAAGATCTTCTGGGCGACCTGGATGAGCAGTTTGTTTACAATCTGCAGACTAAAGGAAGACGCAGGTCACAATGGATCTACAGCCTGCAGGTCTGCTCACTCCTGTTTTCATATGCCCTCAGAAAGCGCAAGCGCGCAGCCTCCTACTCCACCTACTACCCCAATAACTCCATGGCCATGCTCCAGAATTATTTCAAAATAGCCATCAGAAACTTTCAGAAACAAAAGCTCTTCACGGTCATCAACATCGTGGGACTGGCCCTCGGCATGTCTATATGCCTCCTGGCACTTTCCATGTTTGTGTCCATTTTTCGATTCGATGAGTTTCACACTCAGAAGGATCGCATTTTCCAGGTCAACACCCGAATAGCTGACCGCAATCAAAAGGACCTGTATGCCTCCACGTTCAATGCCGTAGGTGATTATATGGGTGAAAAGTATCCCTTTATTGAGCAGGTCATCAAGATAAAAAGTGGATTCAATCCCGAAATCCACCATCAGGGTAACCTCATGTCTTTCCATGGGTACTTTGCGGGTTCTTCCTTTTTCGAGACGTTCAGCTTCCCGCTGATCAGCGGTAATCCCGCCACCGCACTGGCAGAACCTTTCAGTATCGTTTTGACCAAATCAATGGCCGAAACGCTCTTTCGGGATACCAATCCCATGGGCAAGACCCTCGAAACAGCGACAGGAACTTACCGGGTCACCGGAGTGATGGCAGACCTGAAGCAAACCCATTTCTATTTTCAGGTACTCACCTCCCATCAGACTTATGAAATACTACATGCCGGAACAAACCTGCAGTCTGACTGGAAAACCTATCGCAATAATTATGTCTACCTCCTACTAAAACCCAATACTTCACCCGAAGCGCTGAGTGACGCCCTTGCCCAGGTGAGTGCCAGAGCCTCAGAGTTCAACCCCGATCGAAGCATTATACTGGAATCGACCAAACTCGCACGCATTATTCCTTCCTGGAGCATCAGCAACGGACTGGGAGTAGGTTGGGATCTGCCCACCATGATTTTCTTCATGGCGCTGGGGCTGCTCATTCTTATGCCAGCCATTTTCAACTATACCAACCTCTCCGTCGCCCGAGCACTCAGACGAGCAAAAGAAATAGGCATCAGAAAGGTAGTGGGTGCCGAAAAAAATCAGATCCGGGCGCAGTTTGTTGTGGAGACTATCCTGCTCACATTCCTGGCGCTCATTGGTTCCATTTTCATTTTCAAACTCATTCAGACGGAATTTCTCACCATGATCATCGGCGCAGATTCACTGGACACTTCGCTCAGTCTGTCTGTGCTAGCGGTATTCATTCTATTCAGCCTGATCATCGGGATTGTGGCGGGAATCTTCCCGGCGATGTACTTCTCCAGGCTCAACCCCGTTCATACCATCAAAGGCGAAATTAAGAGCAGATCGGGTGGTGTTTCGGGGATCAGAAAGGGGCTTTTTGTTTTTCAGTTTTTCGTGTCACTGGTCTTCGTCATTGGAGTAGGTGCCATTACTAAGCAATATGCCTATGTCCTCAACTACAACCACGGGTTTCAGTCAGACAACATTCTGGCGGTCCCTTTTCAAAACATTGACAAACAAGTGGTCATCAATGAGTTCAAAACTCACCCGGATGTAAAGGCGGTCACTGCTGCCTCCAACCTACCGGGACTCCCACTCCCTATCATGGTGGACATCACACCTAATGAAATAGACACCCTCACCGTCCATCAGGTATTCATAGGTGAGGATTTTATTGAGAACATGGGCATGACCCTCACATGGGGAGAAAGTGGCAACCAACAACGGTCTACTCGAAACGAGGAGCTGGTGCTGGTGAATGAGCAGTTTCTCAGGTCCACCGCCGTATTTGGTGCTCAGCAAGATTCACTTGTTTTTTCCCTGAGTGATGGCACCAGGTGCCGCATCGTTGGGGCACTGAAAGATTTCAATTTTGAACCGCTGAATGAACTCATTCAACCCCTGGTTTTCCGATATTCACTCGCAGAAAGCAACTTCGCCCTCCTGACTGTTCACTCCAAAGACATCAAGAAAACAATCAATGACCTGGACGCCATCTGGACGGGCATCGACCAAAAAGCTTCTTTTGAGGCCTCCTTTCTGGATGACAAAATTGAACAGGCCTACTACTTTCTGGTCATCCAGATCAAAATTTTTGGATTTCTAAGCGCTTTAGCCATCGTCATTTCCTGCCTGGGCCTACTGGGGATGGTCTCCTACACTACCGAGAACCGTACCAAGGAGATTGCCATCAGAAAAATCATGGGTGCTTCCAACAACAGCCTCTACTACACCCTGACCAAAGATTTCGTGAAGCTCATCCTGATCGCCGCAGTGATCGCTATTCCATTCTCCTACTTCTTTTATGACATGGTCTTGCTAAGGATCTTTCTCAGCTATAGTGATGGGCTGGGCCTACCGGAAATGGTGCTCAGCATCGCTTTCCTTTTCCTGGTCGGCTTTGCGGCTATCTACTGGCAAACCTTTCGGGTGACCAGAGAAAATCCTGCATCCAATCTGAGGCATGAGTAGGTGTTTGAAATCGCAACTTTAATTCGAATTGTCCATCAACCACCTCACCATCTCTGCAACAATCGACTGCCAGTAGGATTCGTTGTGCTGCATATCGGGGTGCACCGCGGTATGAATCTGATCCTTTGGGAAGCCCCGCGAAACGAGCTGATCAGCTATCCTGGTCATATTAGTGGCTGTGGAAGCCTCCTCAGCTCCTCCGGCCGATAGGTATAGTCGGGTATTGGGGTGAAGCGCTATCATATCTGTGAAATCAAAAATCTCCGGGTTAAACCAAAATGCAGGTGATGGAGCTCCTACCCTGCTAAATACTTCAGGGTGTTTCATGCCGGCATAGTAGGAAATCAATCCACCCAATGAGCTCCCCACAATGGCGGTATGAGCAGCCTGCGGCCTTGTTCTGTAATGATCATCTATAAATGGCTTGAGGGTTTTTATCAGAAAATCAACATAAGCCTCACCTTCTCCACCACCATAATCTGTGTTGGCCCATGGGGCGTATTCATCAATTCTTTTGTCACCACCATTGTCTACAGCCACCACAATCGCTGCGAAACCTTCCTGCTCATAAAGTTCATTGAGCGCTTCATCCACACCCCACTCCCCGGAGAAGGAACTCGCCGCGTCAAAAACGTTTTGTCCATCGTGCATGTAGATAACCGGATACCGCTCATCGCTCTCTGTATAATCCGGGGGTATGTAAATCCAAATCCTTCTGGACCTATTGAGCTGAGGTATTTCAAACTGGTCAATAGTCGTCACATTTGACGCAGGTGTAGAACTCACTGGATTGGCTGTGCCTGACAAGTCTTCCCATGAGGCAATACTCACGATGACGGTATCAGGCAACCCGGTAAAGGAATAACTCCGGTTTTCGATCTTCTCACCAGATGCATTCCCCTCTACAGTTGCCCAGCTTCCCCTTGTAAACTTAAATGCAATGGGACCATCACCATCGAGGGTGATGTAGGGTTGGTCACCTTCCTGCAATAAGAAATCACCGTCCGCCGGATTCCACCCATTGAACGAGCCCGCTATATAAATAGAATCCCCTTCGGGATGTTTATCCGGCAGGCTTTCAATGACAAACGTCACCTGTCCCGAGCTTCCAAAACTCACAGTCAGGGTAATCAGGAGTATCGCGCATTTTACCGGCATCATTTCAAGTGACGCGTTCAAAGCACTCCTTTAGTACTTGGGAGGCTGCTCATCTCATCAGGGTTCCGCTTAATAGCCATTTTGATGGCTTTAGCCCATGCCTTGAAGATCCCTTCGATTTTATGGTGTTCGTTGTCTCCCTCAGCTTTGATGTTGAGGTTACATTTGGCGGTATCTGAGAAGGACTTAAAAAAATGCATGAACATCTCAGTGGGCATCTCTCCTATTTTCTCTCTTTTGAACTCCGGCTCCCATACGAGCCAGGGGCGACCGCCAAAATCGATGGCTACCTGAGCCAGCACATCGTCCATGGGCAGTAAAAATCCATATCGATTGATTCCTTTTTTATCACCCAGCGCCTTCAGAAAACATTCACCCAGCGCAAGCGCCGTATCTTCTATGGTGTGGTGCTCATCTATGTGCAAATCACCCTTTACCTTCACAGTCAGGTCAATGCCACCGTGCTTACCCAGCTGATCCAGCATGTGATCAAAAAAACCAAGCCCGGTCTCTATGGAAGTATTCCCGGCACCATCCAAATTCACCGCTATAGCAATGTCCGTCTCTTTGGTGGTTCGCTGTACCGAAGCTTTTCTGGGATGCAAAATCAAATATTCATAGATCTCCTTCCAACTGGCGGTGGTCAGCTCAGCATCGGTTACGGCTTCATCAGCTATGTGGATGGCTTTACACCCCAGGTTTCTTGCCAACTGCACATCAGTGGCCCTATCCCCCAGGACATAGCTGTTTTTGAGATCAAAAGTACCATCCTGATATTGCGTGAGCATGCCCGTACCCGGTTTCCTATTGGGGTGGTTGTCCTTTGGGAAATGTTCGTCTATGTGCACAGAATCAAACTTGATCCCTTCACTCTCCAACGTCCTCATGATCAGATTATGCACCGGCCAGAAGGTATCCTCAGGAAAGGCATCCGTACCAAGACCATCCTGATTGGTGACCATAGCTAACACATAGTTGGATTCAGCCTGAATTTTTCTCAGGTAAAAAAACACATCTGGTAGGAAATTGAGCTTGTCAATGTGATCGATTTGTTCGTCTGCTGTCTCGGCATTGATGGTGCCGTCCCGGTCTATAAAAAGGATTGGTCTCATGGATACAAATTAAATGAACTAAACTAAAACTACCGTGAGGCAGTGCTTTCAATAAGTGAAATAGCTTTTACTCAAAAGAATGAAGCAAGCCCACGAGCCTGCTGTTTTCAGCTGGTGTGCCTACAGTAATCCTCAGGCAACCTTTGCAATGCAATTCTTTGGTTCGATTTCTCACAATGACCTTGTGCCCTATCAGGTAGTCAAAGAGTTCGTCAGACCTTTCAAATCGCACGAGCAGGAAGTTGGCATGACTTGACACCACTTCTTGTACCAGCGGTAGGTCAGCCAGCACTGCTTTTAGTTTGTCCCGCTCCTCCAGCAATATCTTTACCTGATCTATTTTCTTCGCCTCATGCGACAAGGCCTCCAGCGCCAGGGTCTGATTGGCCAGACTGAGGTTATAAGGTGGTTTGATTTTTTCAAGCATACTGATCACGAAAGGATCACCCATGGCCACCCCCACTCTGATACCGGCCATTCCCCACGCCTTGCTCAAAGTTTGGAGTACCACCAGGTTTCGGTAATGCTCCAGCTCGGCAATCCAGCTTGGCTCAGAAGAAAAGTCGATATAGGCTTCATCCACCACCACTATCCCCGGGAAGCTCTTAAGGATATCCAGGATAATTTCTCTGGAAAGCAGATTTCCGGTCGGGTTATTGGGTGAACACAAAAACAAGAGCTTGGAGCTACCGTTCCAAACCTCTTTGAGTTCCTTAAAATCAATCCTAAAATCGGGAGTAAGTGGCACCAATACGTTCTCTACAGCATTGATAGCCGCACTCACACTGTACATCCCATAAGTAGGAGGCATGGTGATAATGTGATCTTGTCTGGGCTCACAAAACAGTCTGATCAGTAAATCGATCGGCTCATCACTGCCATTTCCAAAAAATATCCGATCCGTGCTGATGCCTTTTATTTCAGACCATCGCTGCTTCAGCGCCTTATGGTGTGGATCTGGGTAGCGATTGTACAACACTTCGGTGGCGGAGCCCAATGAATTCTCATTGGCATCCAGGAAGACCTCAGCTTCCCCTTCAAATTCATCTCTTGCCGAAGAGTAAGCTTTCACCTCCTTCAGGTGATCCCTTATCAGGTTTTCCGGTGATCCCATCTTCTCTTAATTTGTTTAGTCTGACAGTAACTGCATTTTTGTGTGCATCGAGCAGTTCGGCTTCCGCCATGCGCTCAATGGTGGGGCCTAAAAGTAAAAGTCCCTCTTTGGTAATCCGCTGGTATGTAATGTTTTTCACAAAACTATCCAGAGACACCCCGCTAAATGACCTGGCCCAACCATTGGTAGGCAAGGTGTGATTGGTCCCTGAGGCATAATCCCCTGCCGACTCTGGGGTGTATTCTCCCACAAATACAGAGCCTGCATTCACCACTTTTTCGGCCATTTTTTCCGCCTTTTCAATACTTATGATCAAATGCTCAGGGCCATAATCATTCACAATCTTCAACGCCTCCTTCTTGCCTTCCACCACAATAATGGCACTCTTGGACAAGGCCTTCTCCGCAATTTTCTTCCTGCTCAAACCTGCCAACTGCCTGACCACCTCATTATTGATTTCCTCTGCTTTCTTCAGGCTGGTTGACACCAAAATCACCTGACTGTCTGGGCCATGCTCTGCCTGTGCCAATAGGTCTGACGCGGCGTATACAGCGTCTGAGTTCTTATCCACTACCACCATGACCTCTGAAGGGCCGGCGGGCATATCAATGGCTACGTCCTGCTTGGCCAGCATTTGTTTGGCTACCGTCACATACTGGTTTCCCGGGCCAAATATCTTATCTACCTTAGGAACAGAGGCGGTACCATACCCCATCGCTGCGATGGCCTGGGCACCTCCAAGCTTCAGCACCTTACTCACCCCTACCAGCTGTGCCGTATAGAGCACCACCGGATTAATCTTACCCAATCTGTTGGTCGGAGAAGAGATGATAACCTCTTCGCATCCCGCTATTTTCGCAGGAATGGCCAACATGAGCACCGTAGAAAACAAAGGTGCTGATCCGCCGGGTACATAGAGCCCTACTTTCTGAATGGGAACAGAACGACGGCTGCACACCACCCCCGGCATCACCTCCATCACCAACTGCTGCTGGCGCTGGGCTTCATGAAATTTCTTGACATTCTGATAAGCAATCTGAATGGCTTCCTTGAGGGTGGCGGGCACTTCGTCAGCGGCAGAGGCAAACTCCTCCTCCGAAATCCAAAGATCCTCCAACTCTACGTGATCATACTCCAGAGCCAGTTTTCGCAGGGCTTTGTCGCCACCTCGCTTTACCTTTTCGAGAATAGGTTCGACCACCTTTTCTATTTTAGAAAAATCATAGGAAGGTCGCTGAAGTATTTCTACCAACTGCTCGCCTTCCGGGTTTTCGTAAACAGGGATCATTTGATCATTTTTTCAATTGGAACGACTAATATACCTTCGGCTCCTGCCTCACGGAGCTTCTCTATGTTTTCCCAAAAATCATCCTCATTGATCACCGAATGAATGCTGCTCCAACCCTCCTGTGCCAATGGCAAAACGGTCGGGCTCCGCATTCCAGGGAGCAGACTAATGATTTTGTCCAGTGAATCATTGGGCGCATTGAGCAAAACATACTTATTATTTTTCCCTTCCAGTACCGAGTTGATTCTGAAAATGAGCTGATTCAGCAACACTCGTTTTTCGTCGCTCAGCTTACTATCGGCTACCATCACGGCCTCCGATTTCATCACAGTCTCCACTTCTTTGAGTCCATTGCTGAGTAAGGTACTGCCGGAACTCACAATATCGCAGATTCCTTCTGCCAACCCGATGCCCGGTGCTATCTCCACAGATCCGCTGATCTGATGGATCTCAGCGGTGATCCCTTTCGTATCCAGAAACTTCTTGAGGATATTAGGATAGGAAGTAGCGATGTTTTTGCCTTCAAAAAATGAAATATCACTGTATTTCTCCTCTCTGGGCACAGCCAAAGAAAGGCGACACCTGGAGAACCCCAGATGTTTGACCACCTCTATCTGCTTCTGATACTCTTCATGAACATTCTGACCAACAATACCAATATCGGCGATTCCATCCTCTACATACCCCGGAATATCATCATCCCTAAGGAAAAGGAATTCGATGGGAAAATTGGAAGATTGCGCCTTCAGCTTTTTGGCACCATTGTTAAACTTAATACCACATTCTTTGAAGAGCCTCAATGAGTCTTCGCTTAGTCTGCCAGATTTTTGAATGGCTACTTTTAGATTCGACATAAGGGAAATTATGAAATGAAATGAGATTTGTATGAGAGATATATGCGCAATTGATCTTATTTACTCAGAGAGAGTATGCCTTAAGAGCAATGATGGGGGTGATGATGCAGCGCGTATGTCATGTCAGCAAATGTATAACTGAAATCTTGATAAAATCAATAGTATATAAAAAAACCCCGTCGATGCGGGGTTATTTTTTTGTTATGCGTTGTCCAATCCAAAGGTCCAAACTGGCACCTGAGAGTGATTGACCACATCTTCAGCAATACTTCCGGCCAGAAAATGCCCCACTCCTCTTCTTTGTCTGGTACCAATAGCAATCAAATCTGCATCGATATCCTCTGCATAAGCGATCACTCCATCTTCTTCATTGGAGAAGTTGTAGCTCTCGTGAGTATAGTTTTCAATTCCAAACTTGGAGATGAACTCTTCCATCTGCTTGCGGTCGTGGCGAGTAGAAGTAAAACTCGCTGGAGTATTGATTTTTACCATCCTCAGTTTTGCCCCGAATATTTTCTGAAGCTTCTTCACATGCTCCACAAAGGAAGTTGGCACATCATGATAGTTGGATGCCAACACGATATCCTTCACATCGCTCGCACTGGTAGCCTTGGCGATGGTGATCACGGGACATTTGGAATAACGTACCATCCGCTCAGCATTGGATCCTACCAAAAACTCTTCAGCGCCAGAAGAACCAGAAGTACCCATTACTACCAATTCGATACCAGAAGTTTTTATTTCTTCAGAGATCTCCTTGAAAGGCTGACCAAGTACTATCTTATATTTCAACGTAATGTCCTTATAGCTGGAATCTGCCATGATGGCCTCCATTTTTCCCTTTGCGGTATCAATCAGCATTTTGATGTAAAGGCTCTGCATTGGGTCGTGCCCCACGATTCCCATGGTCTTGATGGTGTCTGGAGTGGGTTGTTCTATGACATTGATCAGTGTGACCTTGCAATCACTACCCTTTCGTGCAAGATCTGTAGCGAAGTTAAGTGCATGGTGAGCTACATCTGAAAAGTCATATGGTACTAGAATATTCTTCATGGCCTTTTGATTATTTTAAAATTTTGGATTTGATTCTAAGTTAATCAAATCTGTGTGTTTTACAATTTGATATTTGTCAGCCAAACAGCACCTGACCTATACCAAAGAGTATGACAAAAATCAGTGTAGTCAAAGCCAACTGCTTCAAAAACGGGTCAAGGCCCTCAGATGTTTTCTTTATTTTGACTGCCCGTGCATTGGAAAAGAGCATGGGCAGCACCAAAAGAAAAAAAAAGGAAAACCCTCTGGGATTCACTATAGATACATAAACACAGCTGGATATCATGGCCAGACTCAGCAAAATCCAATGGTATACAATGGCATTGGCCCTGCCTATCCTTACGGGGATGCTGTGCTTACCTGCCAGTTTATCAGATTCAATGTCGCGGATGTTGTTCACATTGAGAACGCCCACGGCCAGCAGGCCACAGCTCAATGCAGGCAGCAATATCAAAAGGTTCAACGTATGGGCATACAGATAATAACTACCTCCCACGCCCACCAATCCGAAGAAAATGAGCACAAACAAATCCCCAAACCCCGCATATCCATAGGGCCGCTTGCCTACAGTGTATTTGATAGCCGCAACGATGGCGCCTAATCCCAGAACCAGGAAAACAATGATTTCAGTCCATCTGTCTCCAAAAGACAGAAAGATCAACCACAGACCCGAACACAACGAAAGCAGAGAGAAGACAATCAACGCCTTCTTCATCGCACTCTGAGAGATGAGGCCCGCTGATACCGTACGTTTCGGGCCGGTACGATGCTCCCCGTCCACACCGGATGTAGCATCACCATAGTCATTGGCCAGATTGGAAAGTACCTGAAGAAACAATGTGGTAACAAGACTCCATATGAGAATAGGCCAGTTGAAAAAGCCATTGGACGCGGCAAGGAAAGCCCCCATGAAAATACAGGAAAATGCCAACGGCAAGGTTCGGAATCTGAATGCCTGTATCCAGGCTTTAATCTTTTTCATGCTGCGTACAAATTCATCACATGCGATCAGGTACGGCGATACCCAGGAGCCCCATGGATCGTTTGATCACCTGAGCCACCGCTTTAGACAGTGCTATCCTCAGTCCGACCACCTCTTTTTGTTCTTCATTGAAAATAGGCACCTCCTGATAAAACCCGTTATACTCCTTGGCCAGGTCATACACATACTGAGCTACCAGTGCGGGAGAATAGTCCCTCGCGGCGGCTGCAATGGTCTTGGGAAAGTCGGTGAGTTTGTGAATAAGTTCTAACTCTCTGGGGTGCAGCGTAATACCTGTAGTATCAAACTCTGCTGGCACCTCCAGTGTCCGGGCCCGGCGTAAGATCGCAGATATACGTGCATGTGTGTATTGAATAAAGGGGCCTGTATTTCCCTGAAACTCGATAGACTCTTGTGGATCAAACAGCATTCGTTTTTTAGGGTCTACTTTCAACAGAAAGTATTTGATCGCTCCCAACCCGAGGGTACGGTAAAGCGCTTCGGCTTCTTCCTCTGTGAGTCCTTCTATTTTGCCCAGTTCGCGGGTTTGGCGCTCAGCGGTATCAAACATCTCCTGCATGATATCGTCCGCATCCACCACAGTGCCTTCGCGGGATTTCATTTTGCCCGATGGCAGGTCCACCATTCCATATGACAAGTGGTAGAGTCCGTCTGCATAAGGTCTTCCCAGCTTCTTCATAATGTTAAAAAGCACCTTGAAGTGATAATCCTGCTCATTGCCCACTACATAAACAGATTTTTCGAATGGAAAATCATCATGCTTGAGCTCACATGTACCAATATCCTGAGTGATGTAAACAGAAGTACCATCTCCCCGTTGTACCAGCTTTTCATCCAGCTTTTCGGCCGTCAGGTCCACCCACACAGAGCCGTCTTCCTTTTCAAAAAAGACCCCCTTTTCCAGGCCTTCCTGAATGATGTCCTTGCCCAGCAGGTAGGTTTGTGACTCATGATATATTTTATCAAACGTGATGCCCATGGTCTGATACGAGGCATCAAAACCTTCAAACACCCAGTCATTCAGTTTCTGCCAAAGCGTAACGGTCTTCTTCTCTCCATCTTCCCACTTTTTGAGCATCTCCTGAGCTTCCAGAATCAGTGGCGCCTGTTTTTTGGCCTCCTCAGGATCCATACCCTGATGTACCAACCCCTCTATTTCCTTTTTGTATTCTTTATCAAAAAGCACATAGTACTTACCAATGAGGTGATCACCCTTCAATCCTGAGCTGGCTGGAGTCTCTCCATTGCCAAACTTCTCATAAGCCAACATGGACTTACAAATGTGGATCCCCCGATCGTTCACCAGATTCACCTTCATCACCTCACACCCACTGGCTTCCAGTATTTTAGCCACAGAGTCTCCCAGGAAGTTGTTTCTCAGGTGCCCGAGGTGGAGCGGCTTGTTGGTATTGGGTGAGCTGAATTCCACCATCACCTTTTGCCCGTTTCCGGCCAACGTACCAAAGTGCTCATCCTGATGAATCTTATCGAAAGCTGACAGCCAGGTGGAATCTGAAATGGACAGGTTCAGAAACCCTTTCACCACATTGTAATCACTTACCAGCGAAGTATGGCTCTTGAGGTACTCACCGATCAACTGGCCAGATTCTTCAGGTCCTTTTTTAGTCTGTTTCAGATAAGAAAAAGTGACCAAAGTGTGTGTTCCTTCAAATTCCTTACGGGTCGGCTGCAGTGAGAAACTATCTGCGTCCAACTCGAAATCAAATAAGCTCTTAAATGCTTTTACAATTTCCTGCTTTAATTCCTTCTCAATTAACTCCATTCTTATGTTTTATTTCTTAGGCAAAAAAACCTCTGCCATCATACATCTGGCACTACCTCCTCCCAGACACTCAATGGTGTCCAGAGAGCTGTACAGCAGTTTACCATGTTTGCTCAACTGATCTTTTTGGGCTTCGTCCAGAGACTTAAAAGCGGACTCTGACATGACGATGTACCGTTCATTTTTATCATTCAATACCTGTAGCATGTTTCCGGCGAAGCGCTCCTTTTGCTCCTCAGTGATAAAAATGACTTCCTTCCCAGTGTTTTCAAAAGAACGGATCACCGCACTTTTTTCCAACTCATCATCTATACTCTGAGCGCATATAAGAGCAAACTCCTCTCCCAGGCACATCATCACATTGGTATGGTAAATCGGCAATCGCTCACCATTCACAGTTTGATTAGCCTGAAACGACACAATATCAAATCCGGTATGTTTATGAAACTCCTTTAGCACCTCCGGATGGGTGCGCTCAGAAATGGCTGCATAGGCGATTTTATGCTGTCGGTCGAGAATTAAACTTCCCGTCCCTTCCAAAAATTTGTTTTTAGCCTCCCAGTCCACGTAGCCCGAGATGGTGGTAATATTAAAGTTTTTACCAAGATCAGCCAGCAGGTCATCCCGGCGCTCTAGTCGCCGATTCTCAGCGTACATGGGGTAAAGAATTACCTCACCTGATTCATGAAAGCTCACCCAGTTGTTGGGAAAGATAGAATCGGGAGTTTCAGGCTCCAGCGTATCATCAAAGACCAGCACCTCCACACCTTCTGCACGGAGCTTTTTGACAAAGCCATCAAACTCCGTCAGGGCATTTTCCTGAATCTCCTCCTTTGACAGTCCGGCTATGGTTTTTTGATAATAATTATTCACCGCTGTCTGCTCGTTCATATGAAAGGCAACCGGTCGTATCATCATCAGGGTATTTGTGATCTGCTTGCTCATTTTCTTCTCAGGGGTAAAGTAGAACATCTCAACAGCCCTTCCTGCTTGGCGATCTCGGCATAGGGTATCTCCTCCACCGTGATCCCATGACTTCTCAGCCACTCATTGAGTCGGGTAAAATTTTGCTCCGACACCACCACATCCGGGGCGATCGAGAACACATTGCTCATCATATGGTACATCTCACGCTTGGTGATGTGAAAGAGATTTTCCATACCAAACAAATCTACCAAATACTGATAGTCGGATTCCTGTCGGAAACCTTCTTTGTGGATAATAGCCTTGTCCTTCCCTACGGGCTGAAAACAGCAATCCAGATGCAGGGCATTGTCCTCTGCAATGGTATTAGACTTATTCAAATCAAATTCCCTCACGGTCTTCTGAGGGAAAAAATCCTTCAGAAACTGAACACCTTCCATGTTGGTGCGAGCTGTGATGAAGCCGGGGTAATCCGGCCCCTTGTAAGTACCTACAAATAGATAATCACCATGAACCATCACATCTCCTCCCTCCACATGCACCTGGTCCGGAGGTTTGATGACCTTATTGGGGTCCATCTGGCTGATTACGTAATCAATGGCTTCCAACTCAGGCTCCCTGTCAGGAAGGATGTTGGACTTGAAAAAATAGTCATCAATCACAAACGCGATATCTCGTGCAAAAATCTGATTGAGATCGGTTCGTAATTCAGGGCGGTAAACCTGCACATCGTACTTTTCAAATACGCGGTTAAAGGCCTCCATCTCAGGGATCATATCAGACTCCTTTGGATAGGTACCTGCCTTGATATGCTCTGCAGACTTGGGGTCATATGCGTCTGCTAAATCTGGGGTGCCGCCGAAACTATCTGCTATGCCTAATATCACAGCTTCAAGGGGTGAAGTTTCGTCTTTAATGTTTAGCTTGATCATTTGGTCATGTTGTTAAACAAGACGGCAAAGCTAAATGATCGAAAACATATTCGGCAGACATCAATTATTAATATTGTAAGGGGTGAGAATTGTGATTTTTTTGTGATCATTGTGCCTCTTTGTAACAGACTGAATTAATCCGAAATGAAAAGCTACTCTGATCTAATTGAGCAAACCTTCTATTTTCCCACCAAAGAATTTCGTGTGGAAAATAATCTACTTTGGTTTCATGATGTAAACCTCATGGAGATCATCAAAGAATATGGCACGCCCCTGAAGCTGTCATACCTTCCTAAGATCAGTGAGAACATTCAGTTCGCAAAGAAGATTTTTACTGATGCCATTCAGAAAAATGGCTACGATGGTACCTATCGCTATTGCTACTGTACCAAATCTTCCCATTTTCAGTTTGTATTGGAGGAAGCACTGAAAAACGACATTCACATTGAGACCTCCAGTGCCTATGACATTCCGATCGTCCGAAACCTCAATAAGTCAGGGCTCCTGAGTAAGGATAGAATGATCGTTTGCAATGGATTTAAGAGACCACTTTATCTGCAGTACATTTCCGACCTGATCAATGATGGTTTTACAAACACCATCCCTGTACTGGACAACCTCAATGAGCTGGCTCATTATCATCAAAATATCAAGGGAGATTTCAAGGTGGGGATACGCATTGCAGCGGATGAAGAACCCAACTTTGCTTTTTATACCTCCCGACTGGGCATCAGGTATCACGACATTGTGCCACACTATAAGGAAATGATTGCCGGGTCAAAGGCCAAGCTGAAAATGCTGCATTTCTTCATCAATACCGGCATCAAGGACAGTGCTTACTACTGGAGTGAACTCAGCAGGTTTATTTACAAATACTGCGAACTGAAAAAGATTTGTCCTGACCTGGATACTGTGGATATTGGTGGAGGCTTTCCGATCAAAAACTCACTTGGTTTCGAATTTGACTATGCCTACATGGCTGATCAGATTGTGGCCAACATCAAATGGATTTGCCAGAAAAATCATGTGCCGGTACCCAACATCGTGACGGAATTTGGCTCATTTACCGTGGGTGAAAGCGGAGCTACCCTCTACTCCATCCTGGATCAGAAACTTCAGAACGACAAAGAGCTCTGGTATATGATGGATGGTTCCTTCATCACGCATATGCCCGATGTGTGGGGACTGAATGAAAAGTTCATCATGCTTCCGATCAATCATTGGGATAACCCTCATCATCGGGTAAACATCGGTGGACTCACCTGCGACAGCCAGGACTACTACGACTCTGAAGCTCATATCGGTGAAGTCTTTCTGCCCCGCATTGATGATGAAGAGACGCTGCATTTTGGTTTTTTCCACACCGGAGCCTACCAGGAGTCTCTGGGTGGCTATGGTGGTATCCAGCACTGTCTGATCCCTGCTCCAAAACATGTCATCATCAGAAAGGATGTCAATGGGCAAGTCAGTTCGGAGCTCTTCGCACCAGAGCAGGAAAGTGAATCTATGATGAAAATTTTAGGGTACACGAAGGGGTAGTTCCTCGATATTTTGTTTTATTTGAGTAAAGTGTTTTTGCCTCAATGCATTTATTGAGACATGGCGCTATGTTGTCCCCTCTAATCAATTCGTAACGTGCACAAGAATCTGGTCATTATACCAACCTACAATGAGAAAGATAACATCCGTGAGATCACTGCTGCAGTGATGGGTTTGGATGTTCCTTTTGATTTGTTGATTATTGATGACGGATCACCGGATGGTACTGCAGAAATAGTGAAGGAGCTACAGACACAGTGGCCTGAAAAACTACACCTGATAGAGCGGGCAGGAAAACTGGGGCTTGGTACTGCCTATATCAGGGGCTTCCAATACGCTTTGGAACATGGTTACGACTATGTCTTTGAGATGGACGCAGACTTCTCGCACAATCCTCAGGACCTTATCGCTCTATATCGGGCTTGTGCAGATGAGGGTGCCGACTTGGCCATAGGTTCGCGATACATCAAAGGAGTGAATGTGGTCAACTGGCCTATGGGCAGGGTACTAATGTCGTATTTTGCCAGCATTTATGTACGCCTGGTCACCGGCATACCCATCATGGATACTACTGCAGGATTTAAATGTTACCATCGGTCTGTTCTGGAAACCATCGACCCTGAGAAAATCAGCTTTATAGGCTACGCCTTTCAGATAGAAATGAAGTTTACGGCCTGGAAGCATGGCTTCAAAATAGTGGAGGTGCCCATCATCTTTACCGAGCGAGCCAAAGGCAGCTCAAAAATGTCAAAAGGAATCTTTAAGGAAGCCGTTTTCGGGGTACTGGAAATGAAAATCAGAAGTCTTTTCAGAAAGTACGAGCCACATCAAAGCTTAATCCGGTAGTTTCAGTCGAATCGAATGGATTTGATCGGATTGATCCTTGAAATCACCGAAAGTGGAATGAACAAGGCGATGGCTGTCATCACAATCACAAATAGGTTAAGCAAAATAACTGCTGTTGGATCAAACTGAATAGGTACATGATTCATGTAGTAATTGGCAGGATCCAATGGAATGATTTTGTACCGATCCTGTATCCAGCAGAACGAGAGTCCAAGTAAATTTCCCCAAAACACTCCCCTCACAATCAGGCCAAGCCCATTGACGAAGAATATTCGTCGGAGCAAGCCATTAGCTGCGCCCAATGACTTCAGAACGCCTATCATCTGGGTGCGCTCCATAATGAGGATCAGAAGGATAGACACCATGTTGAAGGCGGCCACAAACAGCACCAGGCTGAAAAATATGACCACATTCCTATTGAGCAATCTCAGCCAGTCAAATATCTGCACATATTTATCGCTGACTTTATCCACATACAAGTCAGAACTTGTCGCCTCAAAAACCATCGTTTCAGCTTCGTCCATGGTCTCGGGATCATTCAGGAAAACCTCAATCCCTCCAATGGTATTTTCTCCCCACCCATTGATGCGACGGACCAGGTTAATATCACCCAGAATCACCTTTTCATCAAAATCCTCAAGCCCGGTCTCATAGATACCGGTGATTTTCAGGTTACGGTAGCGGGGTGGATTTTGAATGAAAAACACCAGCACCTCATCGCCCACTTTTAAACTTAAATAATTAGCGATTTTAGTACTCAGTGCCACCTCTGTGCCGTAGCCCTCCTTAGGAAATTTAGGAAAATGCCCATCCACCATGTGCATGGCAAATGCAGTGGTATCAAAGCTCTGGTCGAGCCCTTTCAGGATCACCCCCTGTACCTCATCGTTGGTCTTGAGTAAACCCGCTTTGTAGGCATAAGTCTGGAGATAATCTACTCCCGGAAGCGCCCTCAGCCCATTCATCAAGGAATCCTCCACCACTATCGACGAGTTTTCAAAAGAAGTGGAAAGTGTGTATTTGCTGATAATCAGATGCCCGCTGAAGCTGTAAATCTTTTGCTTAATGGTATCCTCAAACCCTTTCAAAATCATAAAGGTACAGATCAACGCTGCCAGAGCCACTGCAATACTCACCACAGCTATCTTATTGATCACCGTGGAGAAGGATCCGGTCTTATTTTTGGAGATACGTCGGGATATGAAATACGGAAGACTCAAAGATGACTATTTTTGACTGTGCAATATTACAAGATATCTATGGTCAAGCAGTTTTTGATACCGATCTTTTTACTTTTCTTCTTTTCATGCGAAACAAAGTCACAAGAGAACGTACAGATTCTGCCCGGAGCCAGTCAGCTAGATCAATACCTACCGCAGCTTAAGGGCAAAAAAATTGGCCTTTTTGCGAACCACACCTCATTGGTTGGTCAGACACATCTTGCAGATACGCTCCTTTCTCTGGGTATTCAAATCAGCACAGCCTTCAGTCCGGAGCATGGTTTTTTGGGCAACAAACCCGATGGTGAAAAAATCGAGGGTGAATACACCGAACGTTTCAAACTAATCTCGCTTTATGGGGCACATCGGAAGCCTACCCCAGAACAAGTAGCATCGTTGGATCTGCTGGTGGTGGACATTCAGGACGTGGGTGCGCGATTTTATACCTATGCCAGCACAATGACTTACCTGATGGAAGCCTGTGCCCGGGAAAAGGTGCCTGTACTCATTCTGGACAGACCCAATCCCAATGGAAGCTACATCGATGGTCCTGTGTTGGATACCGCGTTTGCTTCTTTCGTGGGAGCTCACCCCATCCCTATTGTGCATGGTCTCACCCTGGGAGAATTGGCCAGTATGATTAATGGAGAAGGCTGGCTAGGTCATGGACTCCAATGCGATCTGAGTGTCATTCCGGTAGCCAACTGGGATCACAGCATGCCTTACACTCTTCCTGTCAGACCGTCCCCCAACCTCCCCAATGAATTGGCTGTGGCGCTTTATCCTTCGTTGGCCCTATTTGAAGGCACAGTGGTTTCTGTGGGCAGAGGCACCGATTTTCCATTTCAAATCATTGGGCACCCACTCTATAGTGACTCCAGCTTCTCTTTCACACCCACTCCCAACGAAGGTTCCAAATACCCTCCACTGGAAGGGGAGCGATGCTTTGGACTCGACCTGACCCATCAGCCAATCAACTATGGGTTTACTTTGAAATACCTGATCCAGTTTTATCAGGACCTGAAGGGAAAAACCGAAAACTCTTTCTTTAATGACTACTTTCTGAAGCTGGCAGGAACGGGTTCGCTTCAAGAACAAATAGAAGCAGGCTGGTCTGAACAGAAGATAAAAGCCAGTTGGGAGAAAGATCTGGAGGCCTACAGGAAGCTTAGAAAAAACTATCTCCTGTATGCCGAGTGAGCGCTAGTGATAGCGCTCCCATGTTTTGTCACGTATGGCCACTCCATGGCCATCAATCAGATCCAGCCAGTATTTATCCGCATCCACACGCTGAGCAATAGACAAGGCCTTTTCAGAAGCCTGGAGTGATTCGTCCGCCCGCTCATCCAGATAGAGCATCCAACTATACTTGTCCCAGGTGATGAAATCCGTGCTCTGCTCAACACTGTACTTGAGGTTAAGAATGAAATAGCGATCGCTTCTATCCACACCAAACCTAAAAAACACGGTCAAGGCAAGTGCAAAAACCGAAACGTAATGGATGCCATTTAATTTCACCTTCTTACTGACGAGCAAATACACCGTCCATAAAAAGGCCAAAGCAGCAAGCAGGAGTATATAATCATGGACCGGAAAAAACTTGATTACACATAACAGCGCTGCTAATGATAGCATAGCAGATAACCTGCTAACCGGACGCTTTTGGGCACCTTCTCCTCCCATCAAAGCACCCACCAACGACAACAAAAGACACAACAGGCCTAATAGCATTAGGACGGCATTGTGAGGTATATGGAAGAACTTTAAACCAAATCCCAGCGAAAAAATCAAAATACCGGGTACCTCCATTCGCGTTAGAATCATCATGGCTTTTCAATTGAAGCTTTGTACATTCTAAAAAAAAGAAAAGGGAGAAACCCAAAACCAAACACAAAAAAGCTCAATCCAAGTATCACTCCTGCACCCATCAGGTGGGTCAGTTTCATCCAGGAAGCCACCATAAAGAGCACAAAGGAGAGCACCCCGAAAATCCACTTCAATCGCTCAGAGAGCACCTGAACGGCGAGCTGTTTGTATCGAAGCACAATGAGCATAGGCAGAAATACGAATAGTATACCGCACATCCCTATCGCCAGCAAAGCAGGTGCCCCTGGGAAATGCAACAGTTTTAAAAAAACTCCAGCAGTCAGAGACAGTGTAAAAGCAAACCCCGAAATGTAAGTGAGTCGTTTCATGTTCATGATTTTGTTATAGTTAAGTAAAAAGACAGTTTCTTGTTGTATCTCTCCATAGCCATTAGGCGATGTTTGATGGTAGGCACGCTGGTAAGCCTCTTCAAAAGGCACCCCCCGATCCATATCAATCTCCACCAGGCAGCACATGTGATCAATCAAATCATCACGCAATGCTTCGTTTTTCACGTTCGCCTTTCTGATTTCCTCTGCGATAAAATCTACTTGCTCATCACTGATCATGGTACTAGTCCCGGATTAAATTCATTGAAAATCACTTTCTGGATGGTCAGAATGAAATCCTTCATCTCAGCCATCAAAACATCCTTCTCCTTTTTTCCCTTGCTGGTAAGGAAATAGTACTTGCGCACACGCTTCCCAATGCGCTGCTCCTCATATCCGAGTATTCCATCCTTCAGGAGCTTGTGCAGCGCCGGGTATAGTGAACCATCCTTCAGGAGGATTTTACCATCCGTCAGCGCCTTTACCCGCTGAGAAATTTCATACCCATACATCCGGTTATTTTCCTCGAGCAACTTCAATACCATCACTCCTATTGTTCCTTTCAGCAATTCTTTTGAATACATAGGGCTAATATACATAGATATATGATGTATCAAAACATGATTTATAAAAATTTAATGAATCCACTAGCTTTGCCAGCAATGAAGGAAAAGTTGAGAATTGTATTCATGGGTACGCCGGAGTTTGCCGTACCCTGCCTGAAAAGGCTCGTTGAAGAAGGCTGTGAAGTGGTGGCAGTGGTTACCGCACCTGACAAACCTCAGGGAAGAGGTAAAAAACTGGGCACCTCTCCTGTCAAAGACTATGCCGTCAGTCAGGGGATTCCATTGCTGCAACCTACCAATCTCAAGGATCAGACCTTTCAGGAGGAGTTAAAGCACTACAAGGCAGATATACAAATAGTGGTAGCCTTCAGAATGCTTCCTGAAACCGTGTGGAATATGCCCCCTCTGGGCTCCTACAACCTACATGCATCGCTCCTCCCCGATTATCGTGGTGCTGCTCCTATCAACTGGGCCATTATCAATGGAGAAACCGAGACTGGTGTGACCACCTTCAAGCTCCAGCACGAAATAGATACCGGAAACATCCTTTTTCAGGTGAAAGAACCCATCCATCAAGAGGATAATGTGGGCTCACTTTACGAGCGACTGATGAACATTGGTGCTGAGTTAGTGGTAAAGACAGTACGCGCACTTGAAACAGGTGATTACCAGTTGGCGGCACAAAAGACTCCCACGAAGGCCAAGCATGCACCCAAAATCTTCAGGGAACATTGTGAAATTGACTGGAACAGACCAACTGAGCAGGTTCGAAACTTCATTCGGGGACTGAGCCCATACCCCGCCGCTTGGACCACATTGGATGGACTGACGTTCAAAGTGTATGGTGCGGAGAAATCGCCAAGGAATCATCAATCCTCACCCGGGACTTTTCATTCCGATGGAAAAACCTACCTGGATGTGGGTACTGCCAATGGCTCTCTCAACCTTACCGAAGTACAGCTACAGGGGAAAAAGCGCATGACGGTGGGTGAGTTCCTGAGGGGCTACCACTGGAATACTCCGGCTGTCCAATAATCTCAACGAGCAATTCCAACAAACCGTCGATAAGAAGTGCGGTTATCCCTGGGTTTACTTTTCTTTGAAGCTGAGTCACACAACATTAAGTTATTTATGATCATATCCATGATAGCCGCCATGGGCACCAACAGAGCAATAGGGAAAGACAATGACATTCCCTGGCACCTGCCGGATGATTTTCAGTACTTTAAACAAACCACTGAAGGTCATCATGTGATCATGGGCCGGAAGAATTTCGAATCCCTTCCGCCAAGGTTTCGCCCCTTACCCAACCGACCAAATGTTGTAATCACAAGGAAAGATTTTTTTGATGCTGAAGGATCTCAGGTAGTCAACAGCTTGGAAGCAGCACTGCAGATAGCCAGGGAAAACAACGAACCTGAAGCATTCATCATTGGAGGAGGTCAGATCTATCAGATGGGGCTTGAGGTAGCCGATAAGATCTACCTTACGGAGATCGACGGTACCTTTGACGGTGATACTTTTTTTCCTGAATTTGATCATCAACTATGGAAAGAAACATCCAGATTACATCATCCGGTGGACGAAAAGCACAAGTTTGCTTTCGATTTTGTAATTTATGAGAAAAAGTAACGCCATGGACGCACACAAAAGACTACTCGCCATCCTTCACATCATATATGGAACTTTCCACATTCTCATCTTTACGTTTGTTAGCCTATTGGCCAATACCCTCCTGCCTTTCATCATGGCAGAGATAGAAGACAACAGTGATGAAACAATGCTTTTGGTGAAAGGGATTATGCTGATCATTAGGAGCGTGATGTTTGTACTCTTTGTGATCGTACCACTACCCTCCATCATAGGAGGTATAGCACAACTCAACAACAAGAAATGGGGATTGACGACTATGATGGTTTCCGGTTGTCTTTCACTATTCAACATCCCCATCGGAACTACCCTTGGGGTATACACCATCTGGGTATATCTGGAAAACAAAAAGCCTAAAACGGAATGACCAAAATAGCGGACAAGGTAATCATGATCACCGGAGCTTCCTCTGGTATTGGTGAGGCATTGGCCTATCAAATGGCAGAGGCGGGCGCCAGGCTGATCCTTTCTGCCCGAAGAAAAGAAGAGCTGGATCGTGTAAAATCTGCATGTAGCCATCAGGAAAACATCCGCATTCTACCATTGGATCTGGCCGATGCATTTGCCATCTCCCAAAAGGCCAAAGAGGCAGAATCTTTTTTCGATCGGGTCGATATTCTGGTCAGTTGCGGTGGGATCAGCCAGCGTGACAAAGTCATCCACACCAAGATGGAAGTAGACCGCCAAATCATGGAGGTCAATTACTTTGGGACCATAGCCCTGACGAAAGCACTGCTACCCGGAATGGTCAAAAGAAAGTCAGGCCATCAGGTGGTTATCACCTCGGCCGTTGGGATCGTCAGTACTCCTTTTCGATCATCATATGCCGCTTCCAAACATGCACTACATGGTTTTTATGATGCCCTCAGGGCGGAACACCATGCAGACGGGCTCAAAGTGAGCATCATTTTGCCTGGTTATGTGAAAACCAAAATCAGCTTCAATGCATTGATGGGTGACGGTAGCAAGCAAGATAAAATGGACAACGCTCAGGACAATGGCCTGTCACCAGAGGAATGTGCTGCCAAAATAATCAGAGCCGTAGAGCGCGACAAGGAAGAAGTCTATATTGGTGGTTTCCGGGAGGTCACCGGCATTTACCTGAAACGCTTTGTACCAGGGCTTTTCTCTAAAATCATCAGGAAAACTGCCGTCACTTAATACCTTGATAAAACGCCCTACATACTGGTTAACGCTTCTCCTTATCCTGATTTCCACCTACGGTCAGGCTCAGGATAGTCATGTATTGCCGGGGGTCTTGTATGTCAAAATAAAGTCCAGCCCGTCAACAGCTGACGCATCCACGGAGCTATTTCAGTTTTCTGAAATGGAAAACCTTAAATCTTATACTCCACTGAGGAAAAATGCAAACGGGGACCGTCAGCGAGCTTCTGTGTTGGATGGCCTGTTCAAAGTGGTGGTGGACCCATCCACGGACATAGCGGCATTATGTGCATCTCTTCACAAGTACGCAAACGTAAGCTATGCCGAACCTATTTATGCGGCGCAACTCCTGTATGTACCCGATGATCCTGAATCCACCACCCCAAATCAGGAATATCTGAGTGTAATCAGGGCGTTTGAAGCCTGGGACGTCACCAAAGGATCGTCAGATATCGTCATTGGTATCTCAGACACCGGACTTAATCTGACCCATGATGACATCAAAAGCAAGCTTTATACCAATACCAATGACCCGATGAACGGTCTGGATGATGACGAAAATGGTTATGTGGATGATTTTCAGGGCTACGATTTTGCAGACAATGATAGCTTACCGAAATGTGATGACAGCTTCCATGGCAACCGAGTGGGAGGCCTGGCTGGCGCTGCCACCGACAATGGATTTGGGATGGCCGGAGTAGGTTTCAATACCATGATAAGTCCTCTTAAGGTCTACAGTACAGCTTTAAAGTTCATCAATTCTGGCTATGAGTCCATTCTATATGCTGCTGATAATGGCTATGATGTCATTAATCTTTCATGGGGTGGCCCCAATACCTACAGTCAGGCCAATCAGGACATCATCACTTACGCTGCAGTGGAAAAAAATGTGGTTATTGTAGCCGCCGCAGGCAATACCCCGGAAGACATTCGCTTCTACCCTGCCAGTTATGATCATGTATTATCAGTCGCTGCCAGCAATCTCAATGACACCAAAGCTTCCTTTTCAACTTACAATTATGATGTAGACCTGATGGCCCCAGGCAACACCATCTATTCCACCGATAGTGGCAATGGTTTTGCAAAAGACAATGGCACTTCCTATAGTGCACCTATGGTGGCGGGTGCTGCAGCTTTGGTTAAGAGTGTTTTTCCTGATTTGAACTCCCTTCAGATCATGCAGCAACTCAGAGTAACCTCAGATCCCGTTTACACTACTGGCACCAATCAAACCTATGAAGGCAAGTTGGGATATGGTCGACTGAACGTCAGCAACGCGGTGCGCAAGGACAGCGCCAAATCCATCAGGCTCGAGAATTTAGTATACGACAATGGAAATGGGAATTATGCCTTCTACGGTGACACTATAGTCCTTAGCTTTGAGGCCAAAAATTACCTTTTCCCTACGGATAGCGCTACCCTCTCATTTACTTCTGCATCTTCACATGTAGAAATTATTCGGGAAACCATTTATCTGGGAGCGATGAATACCCTTGAATCAGACTCTATTCAAGAAAAGATTTTTGTGATCGCTAAAGACACTCCTCCGGGCACAGACCTGGAAATTAAGGTCAGCATTACAGATGGAAGCTATATCGATTTTCAATACATTGAATTAACAACCGACCCGGATCGCCTTGACCTGAATAATGACCAATTTTCCATTACCCTCAGCGGTAATGGTGATCTTGGTTTTATCTCAGATGGCTATTACAATGGTGTGGGGTTTCAGTGGGATGACCAACTGATCGCCGCAAAAATGGGCGTTGCGGTATCTCTGGATAGAAGTCACGTTTCTGATAACTTCCCTGACAGCATCTACACCAACACCAAAGCGAGTGATTTCGTGGCCATAAGCCCGATAAGGTTTGCCCACCATACAACTCCCGATTTACACGCCACCAGCGTATTCAGGGATGATTCTGCCGCTACTCCACTGGAGATCGTCATGGAGCAAAACACCCTAACCAATAGGGGCGCCAATTTTCTGATTCAGGAGTATCGGCTCATGAATAATGCAACTGAATCAAGGGAAGGACTGGCCTGTAGTTTCTATCTGGACTGGGAAATATTTAATACCATGCAAAACCGATCCTTTTATGATACTGAGTCCAAAACCCTCATTACGTATAATCTGGATAGCTCAGTGGTAGTTGGCCTCCTTACCTATTACGATAGCTTACCCCGGGCTCAATCTCTGGATTTGGATGTCTATAATGGGAACGAGCAAGATGTACAGATGCATTACACCGATAGTGTAAAATATGCTTTGGCCAGAGAGGTTCGCTTTGACAGTGCCGGATGGCAGGGCAATGGAAACAATGTCTCGGTGATGCTCACACATGACTCCATAGCACTCGCTCCTTCCAAAAGTCGCAGAGTGGCCTACTTTATGGGGCTCTCACATAGTTTTGAGGGCTTGGCTGCTGTCATGGATAGTGCCAGACAAGTCTATGAAGAATATCTAAATCTACCAGTGCTCTTGGAGCGATATGTGAGTTGCCAGGGGGCTTCGGTGTCTATTGCTCCAGCATCTGGTGAGGTCTTTCGCTTTTTCAGTGATCCCCTTGGGGAAAACATCATTGGAGAGGGGGACACCCTCAAAACCGGCGCCATTGTTAGTGACACCACTTTTTATGTTGCCAACCTGGATTCAGGCTATGAAGGAAGCATTCAGCGAATAGAAATTGCTCTTCTGGCTCAAATCGCTGACTTTCAGATGTCTACCGACACGCTTTTTCTTGACAACTCCGTCAACTCCGTCACCTTTACAGATTTGAGCTTCGACCCTGCCTCCTGGTATTGGGATTTTGACAATGGAAGCCAGATCACAACACAAAATGCTACAGTCTATTTCAGGGACCCCGGTGTATATACTATTTCGCTAACCATTGAGACCAACTCTGGTTGTACGCAAACCATCACCAAAGAATTGCTGGTGGCCAATAGACCTCCGTTACCTGACATTGAAGATCAGCAGGTTTGCGCTGATCAGGATTTCACGGTAAGTGCTCCAAATGCAGATAGCATTGCCGTATACCTTGACGGCAGCAGCCCTACTCCTTTGCAGGAGGGCCCATCTATCACCCTGGAAGGAATTTCTTCAGACACCGCCTACTATTTCACCAACACCTCAGGCCCTTTTGAAAGTTTAAGAAAGCGAGTGTATTTCAGTATTAACCACGCCAATGCAACATTTGAGTATCTTCCGGATACCCTGAATGAAGCAACCGGTGTCCTCTTCATCAACACCTCACCGGAATCTGCCTCAGCTCAATGGTATGTGGATGGCCTGCTGAAATCTGAGTTAGACACTTTTTATATGGAAGTACGAAAAGCCAGTTATGAAATAACGCTGAGTATCACCAATACTACGGGTTGTGCGAACGCTACCACACAGTCTGTCACCTTTGCCACTTCTCCCCTGCCTATGGCAGAAAATCAGTTGATCTGTACAGGAAGTAATCTTCTATTGGAGCCCAATAACGGAGAATGGTTTGCGTTTTACGCAAACGAAGCACTTTCCCATTTGATCAAAAAAGGTCGAAATCTGACGATTGCGGAGCTTAAGAAAGACACAATGATTTACGTTACCGGTCTGGACAGCATACTTCCCTCAGCAGCGATCCCGGTGGAAATAACTGTAGCCCTTCCTCAGTTTAGTATTATTGCTACTCCTGACACGCTATACCTTTCTGAGCAAAGTACCACCTCATTTAGCACCAATAATGATGAATTGATCGGTTGGGATTGGTACATCGACAATACCCCAACTGAAACCACAAGTCACCCCATACTGTATTTCGACACTGAGGGTGTTTATGATATCGTATTAAATGCAACAGGCCCTATGGGATGTACCAATAGCGATACGCTGAAGTATCCGGTATATCAATCCAGGCCAGAAGTCCTTCTCGGTGTGGACGACTCCCAGCAGGTGATTTACCCTAACCCTACAACAGGAGATCTTTTTATAGTGGTGACCGCTCCTACCGAGGTAACGATCAGTGATGTCTCAGGAAGGATTATGCAAAAGATCTACCTGGAAGAAAGTGCCCTGATTGACTTAAATCACCTCCCAAAGGATATTTACCTCCTAACACTCAAATCACAAAAAGAGATAAGTAACCATCGAGTGATCTTTAAATAATCATATTAAATATGATTAAAGTATTAAAAACAACCACTCAGCGAGTGGAGCAACTCACTCATCGAGTTTAGCCCCCTTCTCACCTACTATCTCATTTTCCGGCTCTTAGATAGAGGATATTTGTTCTATGAAAAGACATATTCTCAGCATTCTGATCATCATTTTAGTTTCCTTTACTGCTTTGGCACAAACCCGCACAATCACCGGATCGGGTGACTGGAGTGACATTACCAACTGGAATGGATTGCTGGTAGGTGGAGCTATAGATGATAATGATGATGTGGTAATGAACGACAACATCGACATCACGATAAAAAATGGTGAGTCTTATACGATTGCTTCATTAGATGTTTCTAAAGATGGGTCATTGACCATTGAAGTTGGCGGTATACTCATTGTCACGGGAACTGTGAACGTAGACAAGGATTTTACGATTAATGTTCTTGGAGATTTCACTGTTGAGAATGACCTGATCGTTGCCAAAGATCTGGTCATGAATGTGGGAACCGATGGCAACTTCAATGTAGGGGGTGATGTTACTCTGGATAAGGATGCAACATTGGACATTCTAGGGGAAATGTCCGTGGCGGGGAGTCTTACCTCCGCAAAAGATGCTACCATCAATGTTGGATCATCTGGAGTTTTAGGAGTGGCCGAAGAACTCAACCTGGGTGCTGGATCTGTAATTACAGGAGCTGGACCGGTGATCGCTGGTAGTTGCACCGGAGCTGCTTGTGAGGATGGTCAGCTAAACCAACCTGTCTTACCTATCACTCTAGGCGCTTTTGAGCTGGAAGTTCAGAACACCTCCATATTACTCACCTGGACTACACTGAGCGAACTCAACTTTGAATACTTCGAAATTCAGCGGGCAGACGCATCCGGAACATTTGAGACCATCGACGAGGTGAACGGACATGGAGATTCCAAAGTGGCCATTGACTACCACTGGGTGGATGAAAATCCTCAAATAGGGATCAATTACTACCGGTTAGTCTCTAAGGATTATGATGGATATACCGAAGTATTCCCTGCTAGCCAAACTATTTTTGAACACGCCAATCAGGATTTGGCGATTTACCCTAACCCTGCAAGAGCGGGTGAACAAATTAACATATCAGGAATATCAACGGAGCTCGTCAACGTGAAGCTCTACAGCTCTACCGGAAACTTGATCAAGGAAATATCAACTAACGCGGGATCTTTCGAAACCCCAGCCGAGTTGAAATCAGGAATATATCTTGTTAATCTCGAGGTGAATGGTCTTCAGAAAAGAATGAGGCTTATCATTAGACAGTAGGTCTCAGCCCCTACTTTACCACAAATCTACTGGTAAAGATTTCTCCTTCAGTCGTCTGAACCTTCAGTACATATAAACCTGAAGCCAATTGATCTACAGCAAGCGAATAAGCATTGTCAGTGCTTCTCTGGGAGTTACCTACAGATATCATGTCCCCACCCTTCATACTATACACAGACAGGTCATGGATATAAAGAGACTGATCCGAAACAATGTTCAATTGACCATTTTCAACAACAGATGGGTACAATGAGATCTTATGCTTAGGCATAACACTGGAAGTTTCCACCCGGATTGGCTGAAAGGTTTCTGAAACACCATCAAAGTCCACCTGCTTTAATCTATAATACTCTACCACGGCCTGTGGTTTCTCATCAATGAATTCATATTCCAATAGCCCATCATAAGTACCATTTCCCATGAGAGTAGCTATTTGGTAAAAATCGATGCCATTTTCTGATCGCTCAACAGAAAAATAATCATTGTCAATTTCGGAAGCCGTAGCCCAATGTAGGGTTACAAATGAAGAAACTTCTGCTTTGAAGTACAGCAATTTTACAGGAAGAGGAACTTCTTTTTCCCCATTCACATACTTGGCCACTTCTTCAAATTGAGTGCTATTTTGAAGTGCAGTAAGATCACCACTTTCTCCTGAATTACTTCCAGTCATATTACTGGTTCCAGAAGTGAACACACTACCAGGCCCGGTGATTACTCCATTGTTACCATCGGCTGTGATATTACCGGTGACGACCAAAACACCCCCTGTACCAACATCTACCCCTGCATTGTTCTTACCCATTTCCAGGTCTCCAAAAATGATCAGAACCTTTCCTGCCCCGATAGTCACAGCAGCATTGTTTTTGGTTATATTGAAAGTAACATCTCCGAACACGATCAGAGTATCATTCACAGTCAGCGTTCTCCCATTGGAATTGGCGAAAGTCAAACTCTGATTAGCAGCATCGGACCCCACGGTCACGTATGAGTTAATAATTGGATTATTTAAACCGGTGAATCCAGGAGAAGATCCACCCCAGGTGGCACCAGCTCCCCACGGCCCATCTGCCACACTGGTTTGGGCAAACACGGTATTGAACATTGCAAAACTGATGCATAGGCAACAGATATAGTATCTCATAACAGTCGGTGGACTAGTGCTTTCCCTAGGTGATTCACGTAGACACATTAAGTGATTCTCGTAAAGCGCCTAGGTACTTCACGCAATCTACGATTAAAACGGTCTTCCTGGATTTTCTTGATTAATATTTTCGACGAAAACCTCCTTTTTGGGCACAGAAAATCTGAAATTCTCAAAAATGGGACGCCTATTTAGAATTCAATTGTATATATTAACCAGTTATTCACTTTCATCGCTAAACAAATCACCTCCACAAATGCTCTTTTGGATCTTAGCTGCCCTCACGGTATTCATCATCTTTGCCTTGAGTCTTGGCAAAATCATAAGCGCTCCTGGTCACTCGGGTCCTGAAACCAGCCACTTCAATGGTAAAAAATTTCTAAACACCTCCGGGTCACAAGCCAAAAGCGTCACAGAAGTCCTCAAATGGATCGCACGCCGAGATCAGGGTCCTTGGGCCAAGAACTATGAAACTAAAGTAGGCCCAAAGCCATCCAGTTCCTCAGAAAGCTTGTTAATTACGTTCGTCAACCACAGTACCTTTTTGATACAATGGAACCATCTGAATATCCTTACCGACCCCATCTGGAGTGAGCGGTGCAGCCCGTTTTCCTTTGTTGGCCCCCAGCGCATGCGCCCTCCCGGCATTCACTTTGAGGATTTACCTCATATAGATGCCGTTCTGATCAGCCATAATCACTATGATCATCTGGATATTCCTACCATTAGACAAATTGAAGCTAAATGGTCTCCCGTATTCATTGTTCCCCTTGGGGTAAAAGCCCATTTGGATCAGTTGGGGATACAAAACGCGATAGAGCTCGATTGGTGGAACGAAACCAACATGGGCATAACAGTCCGCTCCTTACCGGCACAGCATTTTAGCGGACGAGGAATGTTCGATCGTGACAGAACACTTTGGGCCGGGTATCTGCTGGAGCACGGTGGTAAAAAAGTCTACTTTGCGGGAGATTCGGGATATGGTGACCTCTTTAAGGAAATCGGTAAAAAAGTGGGGCCCGTGGATGTAGCCCTGATACCCATAGGCGCCTATCTCCCTATCTGGTTTATGTCTCCGATTCATATTTCTCCTGTGGAGGCAGTAAAAGTGCATCAGGATGTGAAATCGGCAGTGAGCGTCGGAATGCACTTTGGTACCTTCCCGCTTGCCGACGAAGGGCAAGGAAAAGCCGAAGAAGACCTGATCCTTGCACTAGAAGCGGCTGGAGTCAAACAGGGAGCTTTCATCATCCCAGAAGAGGGCAAAGCAATGCGCTTTTAATCTTCCTTGAGATAGGTTTCCCAAAAACCAAAGAGCCAGTTTCCTGCAGCTTCCCTGTCATCGCTTCTAAAAAACTCCTTGATCCCACTGAGTAATTCATCTCTGCTGATCAGATCGTCCTGATTGAGGTCCAGTTTGGTGAAGGCCCTGGCCGAATAGCGAATCTCAATCCGATAGGCCATAAAAAGATCGATGTATTCGTTCAGAGAAATGTAGCCATCTCCATCCAGGTCAAAAAGATTGAAAATCTCACGCATCACCTTATTGACATGCTTTTCGTAAAGTTCTTCATCGCCATTCATCACTACCTGATCCGCAAACTGAATCCATTCTTCAATGGTGGCATGACTCTCGTCAGACTTGCCAATGAAATTGCGAAATCCAGCCCAGGTACCCCGGCACCGATCAATACTCGCCTCATATTCGGGAGTACCTTCCTTGAAACCCCATAGAATACTGAGGTTTTCTCCAATATTTAGAAAATCTGCCTTTTCGAGCGTGCCGCTTTTATCAAAGTCCAACACGTTGAAATAGTGCACCAATTTCTTTTTCTGCAGGGGCGTAAGCATAGCTGTTTCTTTTTTAATCTTGTTGAGCAAAAACTTTCTTCAGGAGTTCGGTGGTTCTGGCACCAGGGTTTGCCCGAATCTCTCTTTCCTCCTCGGCCACCAGGGTAAACAGACCTTCCAATGCCAAAGAAGTGGCATATGATTCCAGATCAGGGTTTACTTTATCCACAAATGGTATTTTGTTATAAGTACTGATGATATCACCATAATACTTAGTTGCGCTGGTTTTGTCCAAAGCCTGCTTAATGACAGGTTGGAACTTAGCGGTCAGCTGGGCGGATGTTTTGGCCTTTAGGTATTGTGTAGCTTCATTGTCCGTTCCCTTCAAAATGCCCCAGGCATCCTGCACGGTCATTCCTTTTATCGCTTCCACAAAAATGGGCTTGGCTTCTTTAGCCGCTTCTTCTGCGCCCCTATTTAGTGTCTCCACAAATTTATCTACCTCACCGCCGAGCCCAATACTTCTCAGCTTTTCCTCCACTCGCTGCACATCAGGAGGAAAGGGAATTCTTATTTTGGGGTTGCCGAAATAACCATTGAGACTGGAAGCTTTGCTCGTGCCGGTGGTAACTCCTTTTACCAGGGCTTCCTTCAGACCTGCTGTCACCTGCTCTGTAGTCAGCTCATCAGTCTCCAAATAATCCCCCAGTGTCTGCTGGATCTGCTGGACGGTACATCCCGCCAGAAAAATAAATACGATGTATAAACAAACAAGTCTCATTGATCAAAGATTATATATTTTGCGTCCTTAAAAGTAACTGAATAAGCCACAATATATTGGTACAAAACGATTCCCTATGTCAAAATATGCAGAAATCATCTCAATCGGTGATGAAATCCTCTACGGCCAGACGTTAGATACCAATTCACACTGGATCAGCGGGCGCCTGGATGAAATCGGCATTAAAGTAAGAAGGAAAATCACCATCGGTGACGAACGCGAAGAAATTCTCAACACGCTGAAAGAATCAACAGAAAGGGCTGACATCATTTTGGTCACAGGTGGTCTAGGGCCAACACGGGATGATCTCACCAAACCCTTGCTGGCAGAGTACTTCGGAGTAGGTCTCAAAATGAATGATGAAGCTTTCGAGCATATACGGACTATTTTCGAAAAAAGAGGCCGGGAAGTCACAGAACTCAATAGAATGCAAGCTGAGTTACCAGAAAATTGCATCAAAATAGACAACAAACTTGGCACTGCCCCAGGCATGTGGTTTGAAGAGAATGGGACAGTCTATGTCTCCATGCCAGGTGTCCCTTATGAAATGGAAGGGATGATGAACGATATCATCCTACCCAAACTCAAAGAAAAATTCACCGGAGGAGTCATTTATCACAAGATTGTGAAGACGGTGGGGATCGGTGAATCAGCCCTGGCTGAGAAAATCGTAGATTGGGAAGATCACCTGCCCAAAAGTATCAAACTGGCCTATCTACCCACTTTTGGACAGGTGAAACTGCGACTGACGGCCCTTGGTGACGACAGGGCTCACCTGGAAAAAGAGGTGGGTAAAGAAGTTGAAAAATTGATCCCTCAGATTGCTTCATACGTCTACGGGTATGACAATGATGAACTTGAAAAGGTAGTGGGCGATATCCTGCTGAAAAACAATAAGAGTATTGCATTTGCCGAAAGCTGTACAGGAGGCTATATCTCCCATCTGATGACCAAGGTGCCCGGCAGCTCCCAATATTACAAAGGCAGCATTGTTTCGTATGACTATGATGTGAAAGTGAATTCACTGGATGTAGATCGAAAGGTAATGGAGGAAAAAGGTGCGGTGAGTGAGGAAGTGGTTTTGCAGATGGCCAGAAGTGTGAGATCAAAGCTGGGAGCCGACGTGGGAATCTCCGTAAGTGGCATCGCAGGGCCCGGTGGAGGCACCGAAGAAAAACCTGTAGGAACAGTCTGGATAGGATACTCTGACGAGCAAAAAACGGTCGCCAAAAAATTTAATTTCTCCAAAGACCGAAACGTCAATATAAAATTAAGTGCCTTATGTGCCCTAAATATGTTAAGAATTAACTTTCTGAGGAATTAACGGAATTATTTAACTTTGTATCACCCAAAAATGAACAACAAACAAAATATTCTATGGCGCTAGTAGAAATGGTAATGCCCAAGATGGGCGAAAGTGTAATGGAAGGCACCGTCCTGTCCTGGCTTAAAAGTGTAGGTGATCCCATCGAAGAGGATGAGTCTATACTGGAGGTGGCTACTGACAAGGTAGATACCGAGATTCCATCTACCCACGCGGGGGTACTAAAGGAAATTCTGGCACAGGAAGGAGACGTAATAGAAGTGGGCAAACCAATAGCCCTGATAGAAACAGAAGCAGGTGCTGCCAATACCCCTACGGCCTCAGCTCCTTCTGAAGAGACACCTATTGTCAAGGAAGCAGAAAAAATCATGGAGTCTGCCATGGCTACCGCCTCCGCAGCAGATATACCCGCAAAATCCGGCGACAAATTTTATTCCCCACTGGTAAGAAGCATCGCTAAAGAAGAGGGTATCTCTCTGAGTGAACTAGAGCGTGTGAATGGTACTGGCAAAGATGGTCGAATCACCAAACAGGACATCCTATCTTATGTCTCCACCAAACAAGCTGGTAAAGCCCCCGCCCCCAACACAAATGGTCAGAGTAAACCGAGTGTTTCCCGACCGGCCCCTCAGCCCATGCCTGTGACGGTTAGTGGCGAGGATGAAATCATTCAGATGGATCGCATGCGCAAAATGATTGCAGATCGTATGCTGGCTTCCAAACAGATAGCCCCACACGTTACTTCATTTGTGGAAGCCGATGTGACCGATATGGTCTTTTGGAGAAACAGGATGAAGAATATCTTCAAAGAGCGTGATGGACAGACCCTTACCTTTACTCCTATTATCATTGAAGCCATCGTAAAAGCCATCAAGGACTATCCGATGATCAACATACAGGTGGATGGTGATAAGATCATTAAAAAGAAAAATGTAAACATAGGAATGGCCGTGGCTCTGCCATCTGGTAACCTTATTGTGCCGGTCATCCACAATGCCGACCAACTCAACCTGGTGGGCATCACCAAGAAAGTGAATGACCTGGCCCGAAGAGCCAGAGAAAATCAACTAAAACCTGATGACCTGCAGGGCGGTACTTACACGGTATCCAATGTGGGCTCCTTCGGTAATGTGATGGGTACACCCATTATCATGCAGCCACAGGTGGGTATATTAGCACTGGGTGCCATTCAGAAAAAACCTGCGGTTATCGAAACTCCCCAGGGAGATTTCATCGGCATCCGACATAAAATGTTTCTGTCTCACAGCTACGATCACCGGGTGGTAGATGGTGCACTCGGGGGCATGTTTGTTCGAAGGGTAGCTGATTACCTTGAGGGGTTTGATAAGGATAGGACTATTTAAAAAACCGGGTGCTGATGTAAAAAATCAGACGCCCTGCTTTATATTTTGAATGAGCTCAATTTATGCTCACCTTGCCTGGAATTTTCATTGTTCATCTCCCTGGTGGCGACGGACTCAAAATGAACCTTCTGTGTTTTTATTGAATTATAATTGAAAGGAAAAGAAAATGTCAACAGCATCAAGCGAACCAAGAGTTTTAAATAAGCCAAAGATCAAAAAGGAGATCAGCTTTACGCTTATGCATTTTATTCCGTTTGCAGCACTCCTTACTGGTGCCACGCTTTTTGACTGGATGATTTGCATCTTCTTGTATTTCTTCAGAATGTTCTGGATTACAGGTGGTTACCATCGGTATTTCGCCCACAGATCTTATAAAACATCGCGTTGGTTTCAGTTTGTAATCGCCTTTATGGCGCAGACCTCCGCTCAGAAGGGCGCTCTTTGGTGGGCCGGGCATCATCGGGTACACCACCGAACCAGCGACACCTACGACGATCCTCATTCCATGAAGCACTATGGTTTCTGGTACTCGCATGTAGGTTGGATCATCGGACCAGATTACAAGGAAACGGATTACAAAATCATAGGTGACTATGCCAAATACCCTGAACTGGTGTGGCTCAACAAGTACTATCTGGTGCCTCCAGTGGTGCTTGCATTGACAGTGATGGCCCTTGGTGGGATAGTGAATGGCGGCGGCATTGAGATGATGTTTACCTCTGCAGGATTTTCTACCTTGTTTATCGGATTTTTTCTAAGTACTGTGGTTCTTTATCACGGCACATTCAGCATCAACTCCATCATGCACAAGTTTGGCAAGCAGCGATACAAGTCCAATGACGAGTCTAAGAACAGCTTGTGGCTGGCCCTCCTGACCATGGGCGAAGGCTGGCACAACAACCATCACTACTATGAAACAGCAGCCCGTCAGGGCTTTTTCTGGTGGGAAATCGATATCACCTACTATATCTTGCGGATTTTCGGTTTTCTGGGATTGATTTGGGACATCAGAGAGGTGCCTGATCACATCAAATACTCCAAAGACAAGGAAGAAGCTAAAGAACTGGCTAAGAAGGCAAAGGCAGCCTGATGATAATCAGGAAACAGATTTGAATAAAAAAGGGTGGCCATTTAAGCCACCCTTTTTTATTTGGTTAAGAATTACAACGATCAATATTACCTATATTCAATCCGCTTTAAAAAACGATATCTATTTCTCTGACATTTAGGGAGTCAAGATTAAAATCGAAAATAGCCTCACCAAATTCGAGATCTCCATCCACAGTAATAATGAGGAAGTCATTTTTAACCCCATCTACACTGACCATTTTCTCTATAGAAGTGCTATCACTACTGCTATTAACGTAATGCAGAACGGCATGAATGGTCAGCTCACATGGTATGAAGTATCCCTTTCTTGTCTCATTTTTTCCAAAATACAATGAGCCGGAATGTTCATCAAAAACTTCCACATGATAATCATAGAAGAGAGTCTGCACGTTTTCAGAATAGTTCACTTCTACTTTAACAGAATTAAGTCCCAGGTCAACCTCGACATGAGTCAAAGAATCATCTCCGATTGGAAACCATTCAGAATTACCCACATAAGATGCAGCATCAAATGCCGGTAATGGAATGCTATCAGTATGGGCATGAACGTAATAATTTCCTACTTCGAGCTCAACGCTATCCGGTACATCGCCAATACTCGCATATTCAACATTCTCCCCACCACTGAGAGAAATAATAGAAACATGGGCATCAGTGTAGTCCTCTGTTTGTCGACCATGGGATACATCAATGTCTGGTTCCCCAATCGTGATAGCTAATAATCCATGATTAGCTTCCTGAATAACAGGCTCAACCCTGTCAGATTTGGCGCAAGATTGCCACAGCAACCCACACACCACCAAAAAGAATGTGTATTTTTTCATTAGTTTAAAAATTAGGCGTTTGAATAGTTAAAGATAGGGCTTAACCGTTACAAAAAAAACGCTCAGTTTGGAATGACCTCTCGAGTTAATACCTCTCTGGAATTCATAACTAAAAACATCGGGCCTTTTCATAACTTTATCCCTTCCTATGCATTAAAAGAAGTATGGCACACGATCATCACCACGCTCACGGCGACCACTCTACCAGCAAAATCCGAATTGCCTTCTTCATCAATTTAGGGTTCTCCGTGATTGAACTCATTGGTGGGCTCTATACCAACAGCGTGGCCATTCTCTCAGATGCACTGCATGATTTAGGAGATAGTATGAGTCTCGGAGTGTCCTGGTACTTTCAGAAAGTGGCCAGAAAAGGGCGGGATAAAGAATTTAGTTACGGCTATCGGCGCTTTTCAGTACTTGGAGCGGTAATCAACTCACTGGTGCTTGTAGTAGGCTCCATTCTTATCCTCACAGAAGCTATCCCCAGACTCTTCGACCCTACTACACCCGATGCTCAGGGTATGATCTATTTGGCCATCGGCGGGATCCTGGCCAATGGGTTAGCTGCCTATAAACTCCACGGAGGACATTCTCTGAACGAACGAGCAGTGTACCTGCACCTCCTGGAAGATGTGCTGGGCTGGGTAGCTACGCTGATTGCGGCACTCATCATGCTCTATCAAGACTGGCCGATTGTGGATTCACTCCTGGCCATTTTCATCTCGCTGTTCATTCTTTTCAATGTATACAAAAACCTCAAAAAGGCCCTTAAAATCATCCTTCAGGGAACTCCTGAGGAGATTAACCCCAAGCGCATCGATGAACTACTCAGGGCAATACCCAAGGTAATAAGTACCCATGACTGTCACATCTGGTCTATGGATGGTCAATATCACATCTTATCCATTCATTTGGTGATAGAAAAATACAATGAGCTTCAAGAGCTCTCTGAGATTAAACAAAAAGCCAAGGATCTCCTCAAAAATGAACACATCGATCACGCAACGATCGAGTTTGAAACGGAGGATGAAAAATGTGACCCTTGTTAGCTTTCCTTACTGCAACACAAACAGTTCTTTGATAAATACTATCTCTCAAAGTAATTGGTTCTAAGGTTTCGGATTCCCACTCATTTCGCACTATTTTAGGCGGTCAACCTTAAACTTTCGACTTCAGAATCTTATGTTTTCAACCCATGCCCTAACTGAATCTTTTCTGACCACCAAAAGACATGAAACAGACCCACTCGCAGACCAGGTAGTCGCCACCATTATAGACGAAGGGTTCGAAGAAAGAATCAATGAAATTTTCTATACGCTGGCCAGAAATGACAGTTATACACCTGAGTTACTAAGTCACTTCCCCGCAAACATTCAGAAGGTGGTTGGAGATTACTTCACTCAATCTGCCATACTCCCTTTCTGGGCCAATGATCAACTCATCAGCAAAGGACAGGACGTCTTTGGGATATACGGACCAGAGGTTTTCATGCTTTTGAATGTGAAGTCTCTGCCCATGTGTTACACCTGCGCCAACGGTGCCCAGGTACTGTTTGATACCGGCAGACTGGTAGAGAAAAAAGGAAATATCGATCCGCTGGTAAGACGCCTGATGGAGACTGCCCAGATGGTGGTCAATGTGCTGCAACCCGGAGGCCTGGCCCCTGGGGGGAAAGGTATCGTAACCGTGCAGAAAGTACGGCTGATTCATGCCTCCATCCGACACTTTATAAAGTCAGAAAAGTACAATCCAAAAGGATGGGACACCTCACGTCTTGGTGAACCCATCAATCAGGAAGACCTGGCGGGAACTCTGATGTCCTTTTCGCCAATTATATTGAGTGGGCTGAAATCACTCAACATCAACCTGACCGATGAGCAGATTGCCGGCTATACCCACTGCTGGAAGGTCGTAGGCCACATGATGGGCCTGAACGATGATCTGCTGGCTGATACTTTCGAAGACAACTGGATCCTGGCCTGTAAAATACTCAGTCATCAGTCGGAAGCTTCCCCACAGGGAAAAGCACTGGCCGACTCCTGCATGGCATTCATCCAACACATGATCCCGGGCACCTTATTTGATGATGTACCAGCCTACATGATTTGGTACTTTTTTCAGGATGTGGAAAAGGCGGTAGGTAAGCCACTTTCAAGCATGATTGGCATACCCGATCACGCTGACTTGAAAGACCATCTGGTCATGAGAATTTCTCAAATCATCACTGGTGGAATCAGCAAAGCCGAACATTCACCCATCATAAGCAAACTGACAGAGTCCTTTAACAAACTCCTGCTACAGGGCTACCTGAAGCATTACAATGAAGGTAAGAATGTCCGATTTTTCATCCCACCCTCACTCCAGGAAAACTGGGGAGTGAACGAACTATAAAAAACAACACAAAATGATCACCACTAATAAAAAACTTACCTGGTTCATCGTAATCACTCAGGCCGTTTTGATGACCTGGTCCATAGGCAGCTCGATACTCGAATCCGGGCCATTGTCGGCGGCTATCATCTCATATGGTCTTTTTGGGGTATACATCCTATATGCGTTCATTACCAGAGACAGCACATTGAGTCGGCTCATCCTCTTCGGGTTGGCTGCCGGAATGATGGAATTGTTTGCGGATCACTATCTGGTAGACACCATCAACAGTCTGGTGTATCCGGGTAAAGAAGCCATGATCTGGAGCTCCCCTGCTTACATGCCTTTCGCATGGGCCAATGTACTCATCCAGCTGGGTTATTACGGGTTGCTCCTTTCAAAATGGAAGGGATGGCCAATGGCAGCCATCATTCTAGGGCTTGCGGGGGCCATGTACATCCCCCTCTATGAGCACCTGGCAAAAGATGCCGGATGGTGGTGGTATCATCCAAATGCCCCGATGATTTTCAATGCTCCGGTTTACGTGATCATCTGCGAAGGGCTGATCTCCCTTTCCTTACCTCTCCTATTGACCCGTTCATCGAATAAAGGAGCAATCTCCGCTACGGTTCTAGGGATCATTTGCGGGCTGTGGATATATTTGAGTGCCCTCATTGCTTACTGGATAGGAGGATAAAGCCCCATCATGAAGATTTTAGAAAGAGCATCCAAAATAGCCGAAGGATTTAACTCCTCAATTTACCAATTGAGTGATGATACCTATGGTCGGGAGGTCATTCTAAAAGTAATGAAGGAGGACTTTAATTACCATCCGCATTCGTCACAGCTCTACAATGAAGACAAGTACCTTCGGGGTGTTAGTACCAGGGGTGTAAGAGGCTCCATTGACCTGATAGAAGATAGCCAGTCTCCCATTTTGGTGCTCGAGTACTTTGAAGGAATTTCATTGAAAAGCTGGGTAAATGAAAAGCCACGCACATTTATCGATTGTCTGAAGGTGGCCATTCAAATCTGTGAGGCACTGCATGAAGTGCATAGTCAGTATAACCTTATTCACAGAGACATTAGTGCCCATAATATATTGATCAACGATCAGATGATGACCAACATCATCGATTTTGGATTGGCGATCAATGTGGACACTAAGTTGAATATCAAGGGAATGAGTGATCAGCTGCTCGGCACCCTCCCTTACATCTCGCCTGAGCAGACAGGTCGGGTCAATCATGCTGTTGATTACCGCTCAGACTTGTATTCACTGGGTGTGGTTCTCTATGAGCTTTTCACCGGTCAGCTCCCATTCAATGCGGCTGATCCTCTGGAACTCATTCATGCTCATCTTGCCATAGCTCCTCAGCCGCTTTCAAGTATCAATCATGAGATTCCCACTGTCTTTTCGGACATCATTCTCAAGCTACTTTCAAAAGATGTGGAAAAACGATATCAGTCGGCCAGAGGCTTGTTGGAGGATCTGAAAAAATGCATGAACCAGGCCGCACTCAAAGTGGAAATACAACATTTTGAACTGGCACAAAATGATGAGTCTGGGAGGTTCCTCATCCCCTCCAAAATATATGGACGAGAGGAGCAAATCAGACAGCTACTCAGTGCTGTTGAAAACATAGGCTCTGTGCAGAAGGAAGTTACTCTGGTCTCTGGTAAATCCGGTACCGGGAAGACCTCTTTGCTCTATGAAATTCACAAACCCATCACTGGCAAGAAGGGATATTTCATCAAAGGAAAACACCAGCAATTTCAAAAAGACAGACCCTATCAGGCCATCAGTCAGGCCATCAGCTCATTTATTTCACTCATATTGTCCGAAAATGAGCAACGCCTGGCCAATTGGAGGGGGCGCCTGCAGGAGGCGCTTAAAGACCAGGGAAAACTAATTACCGATTTCATTCCGAACCTGGAATTGATTGTAGGAAAGCAGGATAACCTTCCCATACTTGGTATCAATGAAGCTCAAAATCGCTTCAATTATGTTTTCACACAGTTTATCAAAGTACTGGCCACAAAGGAACACCCACTGGTACTCTTTATAGATGATTTACAATGGGCAGATAATGCTTCCCTGAAACTGATCCGAAACCTGATCATTGATAATGAACTGACTCACTTCTATTTTATCGGGGCGTACCGGGACAACGAGATCGATTCAAAACATCCCTTCAATGTGGTCTTCAGTGAACTGCCCAAGCAGGGAGTAACCATCCAGCAAATCCATCTGGAAGACCTGCCTTTTACCGATACTCAGTCCATGATCATGGATACTTTTTCTTGTAATGAGCGAAAGGCCAGAGAACTCACCCATATCGTACAGACCAAGACCGCCGGGAACCCGTTTTTCGTGAATCAATTTTTAAAATCAATCTACGAGAAAGGATTGATCACATATCAGCACGGCACAACAGCCGGAACGGGGAGCTGGGAATGGGACATTGAGCAATTGGAAAGCACCAATTACACTGAAAATGTGGTGGACTTTATGGTGGATAAGCTCCGCAAAATGAACCCGGGAACTCAGCAACAACTCACCCTGGGGGCTTGTATCGGAGATCGGTTTCATCTGAAAACACTCAGCTACATACAGGAACCCGGAACCAGAGACCTCATGAGTGACCTGTGGCTGGCTGTAATAGAACAGTTGCTTTTTGTAGAAGAAAGCCACGGAGATGTAGCACACATCGCTCAACTCAAAAATCCTGAGGCTGACACCATGCTGACTTATCGTTTTGCTCATGACAGAATCAGACAGGCAGCGTATGAGCTGATACCAGACAAGGAGAAAGCAAAGGTACATCAGCGCATCGGCGAGCTGCTTCTTCACAATATTGACCTGGAAAAACACAATGACCAGGTGTTTGAGGTAGTCAATCAACTCAATAGAGGAATTGGCAAAGCCGATGATGGCTATAGAATACGGCTGTGTGAACTGAATTATATGGCTGGCAGCAAAGCTAAAGCTTCATCTGCCTATGAGTCAGCCATCGACTATTTCGAAGCTGCCCTCCGCACGCTGGAAAACTCAGATTGGATGACGAATCATTCGCTTCTCCAGGCACTCCATCTGACTACTATGGAGACTTACTATATCCTGGGGAAATATGATCAAATGAAAAGTATCGGAGACTTGCTTCTCAGGAAAGCTACTTCCAAAATGGAATATCTCCAGACCCATAACGTATTCATTCAATCCTGCATTGCCAGGAGTCAACACCTGGACTTAATCACCTATGGGCTCTCAATTCTTAAAGAAGTTGGCATCAAACTCCCCTCCCGTCCGAGTGATACCGATATACTGGTAAGTCTGGTTCAAACCAAACTCAAACTAATTGGAAAAAAGACCGGGTATTTTGAGGCGCTACCTGATATGGAGGATGAGCACATGGCTTTAGCCATCAACATGATGACAAGCATCAGTACGGCATCATACCACAACTTTCCCAAACTCTTCCCCATTGTTATTTTAAAATCCATCCGTTTGTCTATCCGATATGGCCACTCCATTGACTCCATTCCCTTTTATGGTGGCTATGGTACTATTTTATGTGGAGTACTGGGAGACTACTCCACGGGCTATGAGTTTGGTCAATTATCACTGAGGCTTCTGCAAAAATCATCACGGTACAAGGCTGTCGTGCCCAAAACTTTGGTAATCTTTTATGGCTTTATCAATCACTGGAAAGATGCTTTGAGAGCATCTTTGGACCCATACGAAGAGGCCTATCTGGCCGCCATGGAAATTGGGGACAATCAGTATGCTGCCAGTGCAGCATTTCTCAAGGCGTGTACCGGCTTTCTCTCAGGACTCAGACTAGACGAACTTGTCCCGGAAATAGAACATTCGCTGGAGCGTATGCCCTCCCTTAAACAGGAGAGCTATCATCAGTATATGAAGATCGTCTATCAAGGAATTCACAATCTATCTTCTGGATCAGAACTTCCCTGGGAGCTGGAAGGCAGTGTTTTTAGTCAGAGGGCATTTGAATCTGATGATTATAAAAAAGAACTCCGAGAGGACGACACAGCACTCTTCCATATTTCTTTCTATCAGCTTTATCTCAATTTCCTATTCGGGAGATATGAGGAAGCCTTTCAGGGGATGATTTCCACGAAAAAGTATCTCGAGGTAGTCTTGAGCACGGCATACATTCCGCTAGTTAATTTTTATGACTCGCTGGTAAGGCTCAAACTTTACGCAACCGCCTCATCTTCCCAGCGAAAAAAGCACCTGAGGCAAGTGAAAGCCAACCAGAAAAAAATGAAGCGTTGGTCGGAGCATTCCCCTACCAACTACCTCCACAAATATCTATTGGTGGAAGCAGAGACTTTGTCCGTCATACGTGCTGACCAATCCGTCAAAGGAGCTTATGATCAATGTATCAAAGCTGCAGAAACCAATGAATACCTGAATGAGCTGGCCCTCTGCTATGAGCTGGCAGGAAGACACCATGGACAGAGCGGTAACGAAGAACTTCAAAGCTACTATATGGGTAAAGCATTGAAGACCTATCGGAAATGGGGCGCCAGGGCAAAAGCCAACCAACTGAAGGATGAGTTTCCCTATTTGGAAGAACGAAAAGACCGGTCCATCCACACCTCCTTCAGTGGAGGTTCCTTTTCATATGGCTCTCTTAGTGGAAATAATCTGCTGGATCTGGCTTCAGTATTGAAAGCGGCCACCACCATTTCCAGCGAAATTAAACTCAGTAGGGCCATCCCTACTCTTCTGGATATACTCACCGAAAATGCTGGTGCACAGTCTGGTGCCTTCGTTTTTTTGAACAACGATGTATTGGAGCTCTATGCCAGAAGTTCTGTGAACGAAGAGGCTAAAATGGTGCCCGCCAGGGAAATATCGGAAGTTTCTGATTTACCCGTTTCGGTCATACAATATGTTCGGAGAACCCAGGATACTGTACTCCTCGACCATGCCGAAAAAGATGAGCGCTTTCATCAGGATCAGTACCTTCAGACCCATTCGATAGCGAGCATTTTGTGCATGCCCGTCATCCATCAACAAGCCTTATTGGGGATCATTTACCTGGAAAATCGGTTGACCAAAGGGAGTTTTACCGCGGAGCGAACCGACCTCCTTTCTTTACTTTCTGGTCAAATAGCCATTACCCTGCACAATGCACTGCTCTATGACCAGTTGGAACAGCGAGTGGAAGAACGTACCCGTGAAATCGAAAAGCAAAAAAATAAACTGAACCACCAAAACCTACAGCTTACAGAGTTGAATGAAGAAAAGGACTTTCTGATCAGTGTGGTCTCTCATGACCTCCGAAATCCTTTGCACCTCATTAAAGGATATACCAATCTGGCTTTAAAGAATAAAGATCCTAAGGAAGCAGAGGAGTTTCTGGGCTATGTCATCGAATCCAGCAATCGCATGGAAGGGTTTATCAGTCGCATCCTCAATGTAAGTGCCATCAATTCAAGGGAAATCAACCTCAACTACAGTGAAGTGGAGATGGTAAACTTGCTGAATGAAGAGGTAAAAGCCTTTGAGGCTATGGCCAAAGAAAAGGACATTAACTACTCCTTCCAAAGCGATGAAGCACAACTGCCCACAGCCATTGATCCGGGATATTTTAATCAGATCATCAGTAACCTCATAACCAACGCCATCAAATACACCCAACCCGGGGGTCAAATACAGGTTCGGCTCGAACTCATCGCCGGGGGTGACTATTATCGCATTTCCGTAGAAGACAACGGACAGGGGATCAGCACCCGTGACCAAAAGTTGCTTTTTAGTAAGTTTCAAACCCTGAGCGCCAAACCCACAGGTGGCGAAGAATCAACAGGCCTTGGGTTGGCCATTGTGAAAAAGTATGTGGAAGCCATGGACGGGCGCATCTGGTGCAAAAGTGAATACGAGGAAGGATCACAGTTCTTTGTGGAGTTTCCCATAGATCGAAATTAAATTTCGGCAAACCCATTCGATTCTCTGTTTCTTAAAGCCCCCTATTTTATGGTGTCTCCATAGGATGCTTCTCCTTACTATCACTTCGGTCTGCTGACTCCTGGCAGCCTGAAAAATAACTCACACAAATCAATGTGGCAAGCGTATATTTGCGCCTCGTTCTATGTCTATTGTACGCAAGGTGAGAGCGGTCGAACGGTTGTTCGGGCGCCTCGATGAGGAGATTAGCCAGTTTCGTGGTGTTACCGGGGTGCATTGTATCTCAGGCTGTGGGAAATGCTGTACCAAACCTGACATTGAAGCCAGTCCGCTTGAATTTTTGCCATTGGCCTTCCATCTATTCCTTACCGGAAAGGCAGAAGCCACACTGGAGCAAATTGCACATGAACAATCTTCCATTTGTTTGATCTACTCGCCTTTATCACTCATTGATAATACCAAAGGCAGTTGTGGAAATTACGCCTATCGTGGACTGATCTGTAGACTCTTTAGCTATGGCTCCTCCAGGGATAAGTTTGGAGAACTCAAAATGGTCACCTGCAAGCTCATTAAGGAGCAGCAGGTGGAAAGCTATGAAAAAGCCGTAGCCATGCTCACAAGGCACGAATATGTGCCCGTATTTTCTGATTACTACAAAAAACTCATGCAAATTGACTTTCAGCTTGGCAATCAAATCCTACCGATCAACGAGGCAATCAAAGTGGCCATAGAAACGGTGCTCCACCACTACGCCTACAGACCATTCCCAAGGATCAAGGGAGCGGCTTAAAAACTCCACGTACAGCGGAAATATTCTCATATCGTTTGCAATAACTCTGTCCATGGGGTAGTTTCACGCTAAAAACTACTCGTGTGAAACACTTTATACCCTCTTTTTTCCTGACCGTCCTCACCCTGGTGCTAGCTCACACCCACTCTGTTGCCCAATACAGCTCGTCTTCCTCCGTCAAAATAAGTGTAGGTACGGTGTACGACAGTGAAAGCGGAAGGCTCTTGAGTGAAGAGGAATTGACACAGTTGATAACCAATGGAAATCCTGCTTTTGAGCCTCAAATGGATCAATATGGGCAAGCATCCACATTTTTAATAGACACCTCCAATCCATATGCCCCAATAAATATGAGGGATATTTCTCGGCGCCCTCAGGTTGGAGAAATTGTACCTACATTTATCATGAAGTCATTAAATGGGGACCTGCTCAACTTAGAAAAGCTAAGCGGTTATTTCGTTCTACTCCACTTTCAACTCACCGTCAAGCCCCCAATCTTCAATCTCTCAAGATTTGATTCATTTGATTCTGAGGTCGGAGTTCTTAAAAAGAACATCCCTCTGGAGACAATCACTATTTTTCAGGGTGGTCAAAGGGAAATAGAATCTATTCTGGAGCCAAGTCAATACCAAACCCAAATAGTCCCTGATGGCAGGGGGTTTTCCATGAGGTATCAGATCATTGATTATCCATCTTTTATGCTCATTGATCAGCAGGGGCGGCTGATCGGTTATTATAAACAGGATGAATGGGAAAAGTTAAAATCAGATTTAAGCAAAAATTAAGTTCTTCCGCCCCTCCCCAAAAGGAATTATCGCACTACCAACTTAGAACTATACACTTTTCCTCCAACAGTCCACGAGAGTAAATAAACCCCTGAAGGGAGTGCATCAGGAAGGATAAAGTATCCTTCCTTGTTATGATCAATCACGCGAATAATGCCCCCACGGATACTTCGAAGCATAACGGTACCCGGGATTTCTCCGCCTTGATGGTCAATAAAACACACTTCGCCACCTGCTCTTGCCGGATTGGGATATAAGTTCAAAGGATTCGAGGAATTCCGCTCATCCCTGGTGTAGTACAATGTGCCAAGTCGTTCCATTTTCCCGTCAAAGTCAAACTGGGTCAGACGATAGTACGTCCCTACACTGGGAGCTTTTGTTTCCAGCATATAATCGTGCTGTATATCAGAGGTGCCATGCCCCGGCACTTGTGCCAGTATGAGCCAGTCTCTACCGTTCAGGCTTTGCTCCAATTCAAAATAATCATTGTCCAGCTCAGAGGCTGTAGACCAACTCAGCGCCAGTGAATTTCCCTTTTGAAGGATTTTAAAATAAAGTAACTCCACAGGCAGGCTATTATCGGTCTGGTCACCCCCCACACCATACTCACCATATCCCGACATGCCTGTGCGCTGTAAAACGGGCGCAGCATTCGAACCGGTGGTGGTTTGATGGGTGCCATTGAGTGCCCAATTCGAAGCGGAATTGGTTCGGTAAAGCAGGTGCAACTTGGTATAATCATCCACACCCACAAAGTTGGTGGCTGTAAAATCAGCCGTATAGAGTCCGCCACTCAGGGTGTTAGCCGATATGCCCCATACTCCTGTCACCCCTATCCTGTCGATATTGCCCCCTGACTCTGAAAGCGGAAGACCGGCATTTCCCGGGTGTCCTTCCACAAACTGTGCGGTCAGCCTGCCTCCGGTACCTGGAGCTGAGGTGAAGTTGATCCTGGCTGGTCGGTAATCCGTGGACGTGCCGATGGGAAACAGGCCCGTGGTACCGGTGTTGGTGGCATTGGTAAACCACCTGGTAAAAGAACCGGTCACAATCCCGGAAGTCCAGTTAAGTGTCCCTCTGGAAGAAGTAGAAGTGCCCAGTGTCAAGGCATTGGCTCCATTGAGGATGTTTCCTGAGGTCATTGTCAGTGTGGTATTGATCGTCAGTGGAGTAGACAGTGTTACATCCCCCGAGGTGCGGTTTAAAGTGAAATGATTAACAGACTGAGCTCCGGAAGTGAAGCTGAGCGTTCCCAATGATCCGGTTCCGGTAATATTCAACGCGGAGCTGGCACCTCCCGTCAAAGTGCCACCGGTCACCTGAGTATTTCCGGATAGACTTAGCGTATTGGCACCTATGGAAAGTGCTCCGGAGGTCAAATATAAGGTGCCCGAAACGGTTGTGCTCGTCGTGAGGGTCACTCCGGACGTATTGTCGATCTCCAAATGACCATAGACTCCCGCTGTGCCCAGGAGGGTCTGGCTGGCTGTGCCGTTCATAATGATCACCCCATCGGTCAGGCTCTGGTGGATGCCCGAATTCTCAATATTTCCATCGATGGTAAAAATGTATCCGCCATCTGAAAAAGTACTACCACTACCAATGGTCAGTTTGCCCTCCGCCCCTGCTGTGCCGGTCAGCGTTTTAGTACCAGAGCCCGATATGGTCAGGTGATGAAACGCTCTGCCATCTATACTCTGATTGCCTGAAGCTCCGAAGACCACCGTGGAGACGCCACCGTTGCTACCACGGGATATGGTCCCAAATGTAGGTACCGTCAAGTGGTTAATCGTGATCGTGGCGTTATTGGACACGTCCACCATCCCAGAGTAAGCAAACGTAGCAGGAATGGTGAAATTGATAGCATTCGTACCGTCTCCATTCACCAGCTTGCTGCCAGCTCCGCTTATGGTCAGGTTGCCTGTAAGAGCAGCGGTGGTCCTGTTTCTCAAATTAAACACCTGGCCGTCTGCAGTGAAATTGGACGGAGCTGTCCCTGTTCCATTGGTGTTGGTCCCCCAAGTGGCCAGCGTATGAAGGTCACCCGTGGACTTGGAGTAATAAAGTATCTGATTATAAGTAACTGTAATCCGAACATATTCCACCCGGGGAGCGGCCGTTCCATTTCGGGATTTTGCCACTATGTCTATTCCGAAAGCCGTATTATTGAGTTCACTATAGGTCCAGGTTGTTCCCCAAAGGTCGGATGACCCGCCAAATCGGATATACCTCGGATTCTTTTTTGGCCATGCCGAATTCTTGCGCGCCTTGTTGGTCCCGACGGGGCCTGTAGACTTCCTGAGCTGGATAGTCTGGTCTTGTGTTTTTCCGTTAGCTCCCTGCATGCGGATCTCTACCAAAATCCCATTGATGGTAGCCCCCACGGGAATGCTAAAACCAAAATTGGTCAGGCGCAAGGTATTGGTCATATTCCCGGCTCCAACGATGGATGCCGTAGCGGCACTCGTGTTGTCAAAAGTTGCATTGGAGGGATTGGACCAATTGTAGGAGGTACTACCTGAGGTGGTAGACGTACCGGGGCCATTTGGTCCCTGTTGACTGGCTAAACCTTTTGTTTCCGCTAATAATGCCAGCGAAACCATAAGTAAAACCCGAATCTTATCGTTCATTGAACTTATAAATATACCCGGTTTTTATGAGAGTCTCCTCCGGATAAATTGGCTCAATATACGATGGATTCAGTGAGATGTTGTGCGTTTTATGATCTGAATAAAAATAAGTTTTTCTGCTCCCAATCAACCATTAAGTGGGATAAGCACTAAAACTGGGCTATCACCTTTGCATGCGTTTCTGTTCCAAAAAAATTACTGGCCGCATCGCTGAAAGGTGGCATATCAGACACCACTCAGTCCGAGCAACCATGACGTTATCGTATGGTTCTTTTCAAAAAGGCCTCTAAAAACGGAGGTCACCGTAGAACTACCTAAATCCTCAACACCGCGACACGATATACAACCGTGTGTTGCCTTTAGGACCACACCTACGTCTTCCGTTTGAAGTGTGATTAACAACTCTTGCGCTATTTGCATAGTCAACCGCTCCTGAACCTGTGGCCTCCGGGCATAAAAATCCACGAGTCTGTGAATCTTTGATAACCCAATAACATACTCCTTTGGTAGGTAAGCCACATTAGCAACACCCTGAATTGGCAGGAAATGGTGCTCGCAAAACGATGTAAACGGAATGTTTAATTCAACCAACGGGTGATGATAATTATACTCGTTTTTAAATACAGTTATCCCAGGCTTATTTTTTGGGTTTATCCCTTTAAAAACTTCATTTACATACATTCTGGCTACTCTGACCGGGGTTTCCCTTACACTGTCATTGGATAGATCCAATCCCAGAATATCCATGATCTCTGCAAACTTTTTGGCAATAAGCTCGATTTTGATGTGATCGTCATGGTCAAATGCATCATCACGCAGAGGGTTCTTAACCACTGCGTGATGATTGTTACCTTTTGCGATGGCTGCCACTCCATTCAAATTATCCATCGTCAGTTACCGGCTGGGTCAAGATTACTTTCTGTCAGTTTCGCCAAAGAAAAAGCTGCAATGGCCATGACTAAATCCCTTACGGCCACATCTACATAACTCCAGCTGAAAATTAATGTCAGGGCAATAGCCACCAACCAGGCCGAAACGATGTAAGCCCCGATATTTGTTTTGGTCAAAACCAAAATCCCAGCAACAATTTCAATGATGCCCACCACCATCATAAAGATGGAAGGATCAAAAGGAAGCATCCCTGCAAATCCCTCCGGTATATACTGACTCCAATTGGTTAAGAGGTTAGAAAATTTGTCCAGACCCGCCACAATGGGTACCAGTCCAAAGGTGTATTTCAATACATTTTTAACAAATTGTACGTTCGTGTTCATGATTCTAAAAATTTTGATTGTTGTTAATCTGTTACACCCATTGGATAGCAGACTCCGGAAAAGGATACAGTATTTTGTATCTTTTTTAAAGGTTTAGGCATCTAACAGGCAAACCACAGCAAAATGGAAGCTATAAACATCAACGACTTCAGTGATCATCAAATAAAAGATGCAGACGTCATCAAACGCATACTGAGCGGCGAGAAGGAGCTCTATGAGATTTTGGTAAGACGCAACAATCAAAGACTGTATCGTGTCATCAGAAGCTATATAAAGGAAGAAACCGAGATAGAAGATGTCATGCAAAACAGCTATATCAAAGCGTATAACAAACTGTATCAATTCAACTCAGATTCTCAATTTTCAACCTGGCTCATTCGCATTGCCATCAATGAATCATTGGCCGAATTGAAAAAGAAAGGAAAAACACTTTATTTAAACAACAAGGACATCAACGATGACCTCATATTGGAAATCCCAGACCATAGACAACTCAATCCTCAAGAAAAGATGGCGCAAACCGAAACCAAATACCTGCTGGAAAATGCTATTGACCAATTGAGCATAAAATACAGAACCGTTTATGTGATGAAAGAGGTAGAAGAGATCAGTCTGAAAGAAATTGCAACCACCCTGAACATCAGCGTTGCCAATGTGAAAATCAGATTGCACCGGTCCAAAGAAATGCTCAAAGAATCTTTATTGAAGCTCACCAACAATACAGACGTTTTTGAATTTGGATACAGCAGGTGTGACCGGGTAACCGAAAAAGTAATGAGCAGCATATAGTGTACCCAGGTCAACGATGCTGCTGGCTCCCGACATATTTGCATTATTGAATTCACTTAATCATTCTGGAAGCCCACATAAATTAGGCATTGGAAATCATCAAAAGCTTTAAGGAGGGGTAGAAATGGCTCAAGTCAGAATCTTGTGTTAATATTAGGTACTGATTAAGGTCAAAATCCAAACCTTTTGTAAGGGCTATTGTTTGAGAAACAAGCCCGCATCAAATCAGGTTTTAACGAACGCTAATATTTTCAAAAATGCAATACAGAAAGCTAGGAGACAGTGACCTCAACGTATCAGTAATCACTTTTGGCGCCTGGGCCGCCGGAGGATGGATGTGGGGCAAAACAGAGCGTAGCCAGGCTGTGGATGCCATACGATCCGCATATGATCAGGGAGTCACCTCCATAGACACCGCTCCCATCTACGGACAAGGTACCAGTGAAGAGATTGTGGGAGAAGCCATCAAAGACATTCCCAGGGATCAAGTACAGATCCTGACCAAATTTGGAATGAGATGGGATACCTCCAGGGGCGACTTCTTTTTTGCCAGCAAAGACAATAGTGGTAAAGACATGGATATCTATAAATATGCAGGGAAGGAAAGTGTAATCAAAGAATGTGAAGACAGTCTGAAACGCTTGAAAACTGATTACATTGACTTATACCAGATCCACTGGAACGACTCCACCACCCCTATCATAGAAACCTTTGAAGCCGTGGCCAGCCTGATAGAGCAGGGTAAAGTAAGGCATGCGGGAGTATGCAACTACACCGCTGCTCAGATGGCAGAGGCCGAAAAAGCCGTAAAGCTGGTTTCGAATCAGATTCCCTTCAGCATGGTCAACAAAAAAGTAGAAGATGAAACCGTACCCTACTGCATAGCCAATAACAAATCTGTACTGGCCTATAGTCCTCTCGAGCGAGGACTACTCACAGGGAAAATCAAGCCCGGTCAGAAATTTCAGGAGGGTGATCACCGCTCTACCAATAGATTCTTCACCGAAGAAAGTATTCTGAAAACCAATGCATTCCTGGAAAAAATCAAACCCCTGGCAGATGAGAAAGGTGCTACACTGGCTCAGCTGGTGCTCAAGTGGACAATAGAGCGCCCGGGAATCACCATCGCTCTGGCGGGTGCGAGAGATGCCACTCAGTCTGTACAAAATGCAGGCGCAGCGGCCCTGAACCTTTCCACGGAGGAGATTACCTTCATCAATTCAGCACTTTCCGAAATCTGAAATCAATGAAACTAAAGGAGCCTCCAACCGGTAGCTCCTTTGGGTTTTTACTTATCTAATGTCGTGATTTGATAGGCGCAACGTCTGGCCCCTTGTACGATATGCTCCACCCGCTCCACCTTCACTCCTTCACCAAGGGTTTGCCTGAAGTTCTGAAGTTCGGCTTGGCAAAAGCCCTGGCAACGGGTAGCTGCTGCACAGATGGGACAATGGTTCTCCACCAAAAAATAAAGATCTCCGTCCTGATACCACTCAGCCATATAGCCCTCCGCTGAGCGAATGCTTACCAGATAGTCCAGACGATCCTCCAGACGGCCCATTCCCTCCACACCTGACTGGTATTGCTTCAAAGTTTCCTGCTCTCTCGACTGGATGAGCCGATCTAAACCCTCTTGTCCAAACAACGCCTTAACGGAAGTGAGCAACTGTAGCGTCAGTTCGGCATGAGCATCAGGAAAAAGCCCAAAACCAGCTGCTGTGATTTGATACAGTATAATCGGCCTACCCACCCCCTTCGACTGACTTTCGGAGGAAATCCACCCCTCTTCCATCATCCGCATGAGGTGCTGTCGGGCACCCTCATTGGTCAGTCCCATCTCGCCGGCTAAAACAGCCGCAGGTTGTGCGCCATGCATTTTCAAATACATAAGCATTCGCTTCTGCGTTTGATTCAAAGAGACAAAACCAAGGGCTGAATATTTTTCCAAGTTTTTACTTGTTTTATTATGCAAATAAAATACTTTTGCCACGTGACAGCAAGGGATCAGCCAAAAAGTGTCACAAAACTTTCTTTCAAAATCATAAAACACTGAAATTATGTCTTTCGAACTACCTGCATTACCCTATGCATACAATGCACTGGATGCCCATATCGATACAGCTACCATGGAGATTCACCACACCAAGCACCATCAGGCTTATGTGAATAAGCTCAATGATGCCATCAAAGGCACTGAGGCAGAAGGGAAATCCCTGGAAGAAATCATTAAAAACATCAGCAAATTTGGAGCTGGAGTGCGCAACAATGGCGGAGGTCATTACAACCACTCACTTTTCTGGACCATTCTTTCGCCCAGCCCTGCCAAAGCCCCTGAAGGTGCGCTCAAGGCAGCCATTGATAAAAAATGGGGAAGTTTGGAGGATTTCAAAACGCAATTCGAACAAGCAGCGGCTACCCGCTTTGGGTCTGGCTGGGCATGGCTCTATGTCACTGCCGATGGTGAGGTGGCCATTGCCTCCACGCCCAATCAGGACAATCCTTTGATGGATGTGAATCCTGAGAATGGCACACCTATTCTTGGATTGGATGTTTGGGAACATGCCTATTACCTGAAGTACCAAAACAAACGACCGGATTACATCACTGCTTTTTGGAATGTATTGGACTGGAAAGCTGTAGAGGCCAATTATGCCAAAGTGGTAGGCTAAGCCTAACTCCATAAATCTCTCTCACAAAGGTACATAATGGGTATGCTCGATAAAATCGCCTCCCATTCTGTACCTTTGTCGTTTTTATAAAAAATCAAAACTGCCCAGCAGACCAAAAGACCCACAAAGAATGAACATCCTCATTTTCAATGGTTCATTAGAAAGCCAATCCAACACCACACCTACCCGCATTGCCCGGGCCTTTACAGATCATCTGGAGCAGCGTGGAGCTACGGTTACGACGTTTCACCTATCCGAGGCTGGCATTCCGCTCTTCGATTTTAGTTTTGAAGAAACTCCATCATCAGTTGTGGACATGGTGAATACTTTCAGAGCCGCAGATATGCACATTTGGCTCACTCCACTCTATCATGGCAGTATGACTGGTGCCATGAAAAACTGCCTTGATTGGTTAGAAATCAGCGCACGTGAAGAAGTTCCTTACCTGACCAATAAGATCATCGGGCTCGTCTGTTGGGCCGATGGTGCCCAGGCTATGCAGGGCATTAATGCTATGGATGCTGTAGCAAAGGCGTTGCGGGCATGGGTGCTTCCTTACAGCATTCCCATCGTTCGCGGCAATCTTTTTGTAGCCGATAATCAGGAAATGAGCCCCGACTACCTTGAAAAAATCGAATTAATGTCTACGCTGCTCAGTGATCGACAACCTATTAATTTCACCATTTAGCATCACCCAGGCATAGGATTTCAGTACCCAAATAGAGTGATTTTCAGAGGTTGAATGGGAGTTTTTTCATAAGTCTTTAAAAAATATCAGTCTCAACACGTATCTTTATAGCGACAAGCCACTTTAATCCTTTAACTAATCTTTTTAAAGAAATGAAAAAAGTAAAACAAACCCTGCTATTGATCGCTGTTGCGTCCATGTCTGCTTTTATGAGCTGTGGACCTGATGATGGTGGCGACAAAACTGAAAAAGAAGTATTGACAGAAGCACTGGTATCCACTACATGGACGGCTGATGCCTCAGTAACTGATGTTTCAGGAGTCAATGGCACGTTCGACATTGGGACCTTCACAATTAAGTTTACTGAAACAGCTGATGGTCTGGCGTTTACCTTAGGTGGCGACATCAGCAGCTATATTACTGGCGGAACTTTTTCTGTGAGTGAGGCTGGTGATATCTCTAATATTCTTGTTAATTCAGCATCAGCTGAATTATCTGCTTCAGTTACCAGTTTTGTGGTAAATGCAGCTAGAACCTCTGTTTCTCTCAACATTAATGTGACAGAAGCAGGTGCAAGAGTTGGTGGCATTGGTCAGTACGTACTGGTATTTAGTGCTGGTTCTTAATCAGATTTAGAAAATTCAAACTATAAAAAGCTGTCCATAACGGACAGCTTTTTTTATGCCTGAGAAAGTTGTTTGGCTGTGTCTAAGGAATCCACCCAAACTGAGCAACCAATCAAAGACCCTCTTTCATTCGCTCCACCACATCCAGGAACTGATCAATTTCCAATCGCTTAGCCAGAATTCTCTTATCCGCATCCAGCAGGTAGATTCTGGGGGTGCTCCGCACATCATAGGAAACCCTGAAATAACTCTTGCCTGTAGGGTCTATCAGGTGAACCCACATGGGGTTGTGACTTGCTACAAATTTCTTCCAACGGCTCACATCAGTAGTGGTACAAAGGGCTACCACTGTAATGTCCAGCTCAGCCATCCGGCCGTCCACTTCTTCCAGTTTTTTCACTGATTTCTTACAATGCCCACAGTCAGGGTCGTAAATAAATAGCAGAGTGTACCCGGTTTGAATGTCTGAAAATGAAAAAGCCTGCATCAGCGTATCCACCGCATTGATCGGTGGTGCCTGTTTGCCAATGAGATTCGGCTTCACATAGGCTACTTCCTCTCTGAGGGTCTTCTCGTACTCCTCTGAAATCCACGATGCCCTACCTGTCAGGTAGAAGTTTTCAATCATGTGAACCATCACAGCATCCATCCCCATCACCTTAGACTCGGCATATTTCTTAAATAGGGTCACCAACCAATACCTGAAAGATTCCTCGTCATGCTTGATCTGACCAAAAAACCAATCCAACTCTCTGATCAGGCTGTCCGGCTGCTGAATCACCACCTCATCAAAATACTTGGTCACCTTAGGGTAAAGCAGTGGAGTTCTCAGCAGGCGACGATCCTGTAGCTGCCCCTCCTCAAAGAAATGACTCTTATAAAAAGTATAACGCTGCTTTTTCCGCTGTGATTCATCGCTAATGCTATCCAGGGATGGTACGTCGGGATCTCGCATCAGTCGCAAAAAAGCCGCCACAAATGACTGGTCGTTCTCCGAAATGAGCTTTTTCCTCACATCCTCCATTTGTACATTCAGCTCACGAATATCCTTCATGATCCGCACCGAATCTTCACCAGTCGCTTCCTTGAGGCGCTCCACAAAAGACCTTTGCTTCTTTTGTAACCCACCTATCTCCACCTGAAAACTCCTAAAAAGTTCATTTTCCTTGGAACCACTCACTTTGAGTTGATCATAACCTCCGGACACACTGGTTTCCAATCCAAATGACTTCCCATCCATTACGAACTCAAAATAATAGCTGGGAGTATATATAAAGTATATCCCCTGTCTAGGCTGATTTACCTTCATCGAAAACCGATCTTCACTGACAGGCAGTGTATCCATCAGGTATTTCTGATGACCAAAGTGATAACCTATGTAGGCAATTGAGTCTTTGAAATCCTTTATTCTGAAATTGATCTCTGCAGACTGACCCTGGCTTAAATATGGAGCAATCCAAAGGATCATCAGGACGATTTTTCTCATCGCAAGCAAGTTGTTTTTGAAATAATGAAGACACGCCGCCATTGCACCTCTTGACGACCACAATGTTCGCCATAAATTTAGAAATTCCTGAAGTCAATCGAACACGAAAAGAGACCAATATCCAGTGATTTTATGATCGAAAATGTGGATTTTTCAATAGAGTTTTAATTACTTTGAAAAATCATCAATTTATATAGCCTATTTTTTTAGTTATTTGCATTTATTCAATGGTTAATAGGATAAATTGTTAATATTGAAATAATGTTTGGTGAAACGAGTGTTTTCTAGTTTTTCATTTTATTTGAAGAGACAAATTCAGTATTTTTAAGGTTGGTTTAACAATAACATATTTCTATAAATGGTAAATAAAGGACTGTATACCAAAGAGTTGGAGCATGATTCTTGTGGTGTGGGGTGTGTTGCAGACATCAACAACAGAGAATCACACAAAAATGTGAAGGATGCGCTGACCATGCTAAAGAACATGGAGCACAGGGGTGCAACCGGTAGTGATGAAAATACAGGAGATGGAGCTGGTATTTTAGTTCAGATTCCACACGCCTTTTTCAAAAAGGAACTAGAGAATTTCGGCATCACCCTACCCTCAAAAGGATCTTATGGTGTGGGCATGATCTTCTTCCCTAAAAACTATCAGGTAAGGGAAAAATGTCGGCAAGTATTTAACAAATGCCTCAAGGACCTTGGTCTTAACCTCATAGGATACAGACTTGTGCCGGTGGACTCTCAGGTGCCCGGACATGAATCCAAAGCAGCCGAACCATACGTAGAGCAAATTTTTATTGGCATCAACGAAAAACTCACGGAAGAAGAACTCGAAAGAAAACTTTTTGTGCTGAGTAACTACGCCACCCACGAAATCAAAAATCAGGTTGAAGGACAGAATGGTGACTTCTATGTGTGTAGCTTGTCAGCCCACACTGTGATATACAAAGGTCAGTTGAAGACCGACCAGCTGGAAGATTACTACCATGATCTGACCAACAAGGATTTTAAAAGCGTTTTTGCTATCGTGCATTCACGCTTCTCCACCAACACCTTCCCAAACTGGAAGCTTGCCCAGCCTTTCAGATACCTGGCCCACAATGGCGAAATCAACACCATACGTGGTAACGTGAATAAAATGAAATCGAAGGAAGCGAATATGTCTTCCCCTCTTTTCACCGAAAAGGAACTGCAGTGGCTTCTTCCTGTGACCGATCCTGCTAATTCGGATTCGGCCAATCTGGACGCACTTATAGAGCTACTCGTGCTTGGTGGACGCAGCCTACCTCACGTCATGATGATGCTCGTGCCAGAAGCATGGCAGGACAACTCGCAAATGGAGGTAATGAAGAAGGCCTTCTACAAGTACCATGCATCCATCATGGAGCCCTGGGATGGACCAGCCGCCTTGTTTTTTACCAACGGAAAGCAACTCGGTGCCACTCTGGACAGAAATGGATTGCGCCCGGTTCGCTACTGTGTTACCAAAGACAACAGGCTTATCATGGCTTCAGAAACCGGGGCCATTCCGGTGAAGCCCGAAAATGTATTGGAAAACGGTCGTTTACAGCCAGGAAAAATGCTTTGGCTGGATCTTCCCAACAAAAAGCTCTTCTACGATGAAGAAATCAAAAATGAGGTAGTCAAAGACAAGCCCTATTTTGATTGGATCAAGAAGGAAAGAATCAAACTCAGACTCCTACCGGATCCTGAGATAAAAGAGGAAAAAATCGAAAAAGAACTTCTGAGAAAGCAGCTGAAAGCCTACGGCTATACTCAGGAAGATGTAAAACTGACGGTAGGCCCACTGGCAGAGCTGGGAAAAGAGCCGCTGGGCTCCATGGGAGCAGATGCTCCTCTGGCCGTATTGTCCAGACAAAGTCAGCACATCTCTAATTACTTCAAGCAGTTTTTTGCTCAGGTAAGTAACCCGCCAATCGATCCTATCAGAGAAAGACTGGTGATGTCTCTTTATACCCGGGTGGGTGAATCCCTGAATATATTGGATGAGTCTGCACTGCACACCAAGCAAATTCACATTTCGCAACCAGTACTTTCACGAGCTGATTTCCAAAAGCTGATTAGTCAAAAGGAAATAGGATTTGACTATGGCAGCATCGATGGCACTTACGATCCTTCTGAGATCAATCTGAAAAGCGCACTGGATCGGGTCTGCTCAGAAGCTCAGGCCGAAGTAGAAAAAGGTAAGAAAATCCTCGTTCTCTCCAATCGCAACATTAGCGAGACCAGGGTGCCTATTCCGTCACTACTCACTATAGGCGCAGTGCATCAGCACCTGGTGAAAGAAAACATCCGTACAAAGACAGGTCTGATCGCAGAGGCCGGCGACATCTGGGAAACTCACCATTTTGCCACCGCTGTAGGTTACGGCGTGAGTGCCGTGTATCCATTCAAAGCTTATGACTGTATTGCAGACCTTTATGCAGATGGCAAGCTGGATCAGGAAACTTCATTGAATACCTATTATGAAAATTTTGCCCATGGTATAGGCAGTGGTCTCTTGAAGATCCTTTCCAAAATGGGTATCTCTACCCTCCAGTCTTATCAATCTGCCCAGATTTTTGAGTGTGTGGGATTGGGATCTGAAGTAGTCAACAAATGCTTCAAGGGCACCGTCAGCAGATTGGACGGCCTCACCTTTGAGGATCTGGAGAAAGAATGCCTGATCAAACATGCATCTGGATTTGATACAGATAATAAACTACTGGAAGTGGGAGGATATTTCCAATGGAAAAGAAATGGTGAGGCCCACCTTCTGAATCCGGAAACCATCCATTTGCTACAAAAATCAACCTCTCTTGGAGATTACGAACTGTTCAAAAAGTATGCAGCAAGTGTACATAACTATCAGGACAGCACCATCACCCTGAGAAGTTTGTTTGATTTCAAAAAACGAACATCCGTACCACTGGAGGAAGTAGAGCCCGCCAGTAGTATCATGAAGAGATTTGCTACGGGTGCCATGTCTTTCGGATCCATATCTCACGAAGCACACTCCACATTAGCCATTGCCATGAACAGAATTGGTGGCAAAAGTAACAGTGGTGAAGGTGGAGAAGACGAGATTAGGTTTGCTAAAAAGCCCAATGGTGACTGGGAAAGATCTTCGATCAAGCAGGTAGCGTCCGGTAGGTTTGGAGTGACCAGTAATTACCTGAAGGAAGCGACCGAACTTCAAATAAAAATAGCACAGGGTGCAAAGCCCGGAGAGGGCGGTCAATTGCCAGGACATAAAGTGGACGAGTGGATTGCCAAAGTGCGACACTCTACACCAGGTGTTGGGCTCATTTCACCCCCACCACACCACGACATCTATTCCATAGAAGACCTTAAGCAGCTTATCTATGATCTGAAAAATGCGAATAGACATGCCCGGATTAATGTAAAACTGGTATCAGAAGCAGGTGTCGGGACCATAGCTTCCGGTGTGGCTAAGGCCAAAGCAGATGTTATATTGATCTCAGGTGCGGATGGAGGTACTGGTGCCTCACCACTTAGCTCCATCAGACACGCCGGGCTCCCATGGGAGATTGGGCTGGCCGAAGCGCATCAGACCCTCCTGAGAAATAACCTGAGAAGCCGGGTCGTGTTGCAAACAGATGGTAAGCTTATGACAGGACGTGATGTGGCCATTGCAGCATTGTTGGGAGCTGAAGAATTTGGATTTAGCACCACAGCGCTCATTGTTGAGGGTTGTATCATGATGAGAAAATGCCACCTCAACACTTGTCCTGTAGGGATCGCCACACAGAAACCTGAGTTGAGAAAGCTATTCACCGGTAACCCGGATCATGTGGTCAACTTCTTTACCTTCATCACAGAACAGCTCAGAGAAGTGATGGCCGAACTGGGTTTCCGTACCATCAACGAAATGGTAGGTCAATCCAACGTGCTCAAAGTGCGCAGCGATCTTGATCATTGGAAACTAAAAAACATAGACTTCTCTCCTATCCTGCATCAGGAAAGTGTGCCTGCCTCTTTTGGTAAGCATCACCAAATAGACCAGGATCATGGACTGGAGAAGGTGCTGGATAGAAAATTGATTCGTGATTACCTCAATAAAGGTGAGAACAACAAAACCTACAAAATCATCAACATCGATCGGTCCGTAGGCGCCATGCTCTCGCATGAGGTATCCAAGGCATATGGCAGTGCCGGGTTGAAGATGAGTCCAATTAAAATCGGATTCACAGGGTCTGCCGGACAAAGTTTCGGAGCATTCCTTGCTCCGGGCATTGAGTTTTGTCTGGAAGGTGAATCTAACGACTACCTTGGAAAAGGACTTTCAGGAGGTAAAATCGTAGTAAAGGTGCCTCAAAAGGCCACATTCAAGCCGGAGAAGAACATCATCATTGGTAACGTAGCGTTCTACGGAGCCACTTCAGGAAAAGCCTACATCCATGGCAACGCCGGAGAGCGTTTCTGTGTGAGAAACTCAGGTGTAGAGGCTGTAGTGGAAGGTGTAGGTGACCATGGTTGTGAATACATGACCGGAGGAAAAGTAATTATCCTGGGTGAAACAGGTAAAAACTTCGCCGCCGGAATGAGCGGTGGTATCGCCTACGTTTTAGACACCGATGAAACCTTCCGAGATAAGGTGAACATGGAAATGGTAGGCCTGGAACAACCCGGAAGTGATGATTTGGCCTACCTCAAGGAGGAAATTGGAGCACACGTTACCAATACAGGTAGCCAGCATGCCGCCAATATCCTCGACGACTGGGATCACATGCAGCAGTACTTCGTCAAAGTGATGCCACACGATTTAAAAAGAGTTTTAGAAGAGAATAAAATACAAGAAAAAGTAGCATAATGGGAGCAGTAGACGGATTTTTAAAATACAACAGAGAACTTCCTGAAGTAAGGGACCCGAAGAGCAGGATTGCAGATTACAACGAAATCTATGTTCCATTCGCAGAGGAGAAAACCAACAAACAGGCCGCCCGATGTATGGACTGTGGAATTCCCTTTTGTCATAATGGCTGTCCACTGGGCAACCACATTCCTGACTTCAATGATGCTGTTTTCAACAAGGATTGGGAGACTGCTTTTAAGATTCTTTCATCGACAAACAATTTCCCGGAATTCACCGGACGCATCTGTCCTGCTCCATGCGAAGGCTCTTGCGTTTTGGGGATTAACAAGGATCCTGTAGCGATCGAATTGATCGAAAAATCTATTGCGGAAGAAGCCTTTGAACGAGGGCTGGTAAAAGCCAATCCTCCTAAAACAAGAACTGGGAAATCCGTAGCGGTAATAGGATCAGGACCGGCGGGACTGGCAGCGGCTACACAACTAAATCAGGCAGGTCACAATGTGACAGTGTTTGAAAGAGCTGATCAGATCGGTGGGCTCCTGCGATATGGTATTCCGGATTTTAAGCTGGAAAAATGGACCATCGACAGAAGGCTCAAAGTAATGGAAGAGGAAGGAATCACATTCAAAACCAACGCCAATATAGGAGTCAACATTCCTGTGAGCGAATTGGAAGAGAAGTTTAACGCCATTGTGCTTTGTGGCGGCTCTACAGTACCGAGAGATTTACCTCTCCCCGGTCGCAGCCTGAAAGGCATTCATTTCGCAATGGATTTCCTGAGTCAGCAAAATAAGCGTGTTTCCAATAGAGAAAATGTTCTGATCAACCACCAGGGAGTAGATACCAAAGAGGACATTTTCGCCACAGGAAAAAATGTAATCGTGATCGGTGGTGGTGACACTGGATCTGACTGTGTGGGTACCTCCAACCGACACAAAGCAAAATCAGTCACTCAGATAGAGCTCCTATCCAAGCCACCTGAATCCAGAACCCAGCTCAACCCGTGGCCTGAGTGGCCAATGACCCTCAAAACCTCATCTTCGCATGATGAAGGATGCGAGCGGGCCTGGGCCATCCTCACCAAGGAATTTATTGGGAATGACAAAGGGGAACTCACCGGCCTGAGACTGGTGGACATCAACTGGGGAAAGAATGGCATGGAAGAAGTTCCGGGCACCGACAGGGTGATCCCATGTGAACTGGCGCTTCTGGCCGCAGGGTTTGTGCATCCTCAGAAAGAGGGAATGATCGAACAACTGGGGCTCGAGCTTGATGAAAGAGGAAACGTAAGAGCTGAAAATTATGCCACCAGCAAGAGTGGCGTGTTTACAGCCGGTGATATGCGCAGAGGCCAATCTTTGGTGGTCTGGGCTATCTCTGAAGGCAGAGAGGCTGCCCGTGCAGTAGATGAATTTCTGGAAGGAGCTTCTAAGCTGCCTTCAAAGTCAAAATCATTCTATCAGTTAGCCTAGATCTCTGATCTCAAAATCATCACCCTTGCCGTATCTGGTGATCTCTGACATCAGATACAATTCCAGGGTATTGACATCTTTAAGTTTGAAATCCTGGGGGGATAAAACCTCCAGGATTTCAAATTCATACTTGTCGCCATAATTTACCAGCCAATACCGCTTTCCTGCCCTCAAACTACTATAGCTTAATCCCTTCATATTGTATTCTCAGGGGGATGTGAAATCCTTAAGCGAAATTATCTACACTAAATTTCAATCCAAGCCAAAAAAGCATTAAAATTGGATGTTGATAACCTAACCGACATATAAAATGAAAATTTCGATTCGATACGCTTTCACTCTACTCATAGGATCTGCATTCGCTTTGGCCCTGGTAGGCTGTGGTGGCAGCTCCAACGAAAAGTCTGCCAAGGAGGCCGCATTTGAGGAAGCAGAGAAGAAAATATCTTCCGACCTGGATCAGGTCATACATGACCTCCCCTCACCTACAGAAGTTCCTTATATGCTCCAGGCTACAGGTTCGGACTTTAATGGTACGCTTATCAATGGACTGGAAAACCTCTCCAAATATGAGACAAGTGAAGAGGAAGCTAGTCTCAATCTGGGAGTGTACGCCACGGATATGGGCTACCTACTTTCCTATGAGAAGGTGTCAGAGTCCAGACAATATATGGAGGCATGTCAGAAGCTGGCAGAAACCTTAGGTGTCGCTTCAGTATTTGATGTGAAGACTATGGAAGAATTTCAGGGTAACCTGAACAACCCAGATTCCCTAAGCAAAATCCTAAGCCGTGCCATTGTAGAAGCTGAAACCAGACTGGAAAGCTCTGACAGAGTATCTGTAGCGGCGCTCATCCTTACAGGTAGCTTCTTAGAAGGCCTTTACCTGGCAGTGAAGGTTATTGAGACCTACCCTTCAGACGTGCTTGATGAAACCAATAGAAACCTTATTCTGGAGCCATTGGTAAAAGTGGTTCTCGATCAGAAAAAACCTTTGCTGGATGTGATTGCCATGCTCAAGGATCTGCCTCAGAATGATGCCATTGCTAAAATGATCACTGAACTCAGTATACTCCGAATCCTATATGACGGAGATTTGGCTGACATACAGGCCAAAATTGCATCTAATGAAGGTAATTTCATTCTCACCCAGGACATGTTGATTGATATTACTACCGAAGTAAAAAGAGTAAGGAACGATATTGTAGCCTTCTAAAAAATTAGCTAAAACATTACCTAACCTGAAGAAAAAGCATTGGGATCCCAATGCTTTTTGTATTTTTAGGCATTCCTTCAAATCACACGCCCTATGAGTGAAGAGATTCTCAATGCCATACTCCAACTGCTTGCTATTGTAGCCAGAGAAGATGATGTTACATCTGCTGAGAAAGCTTCCGTTGAAAACTTTCTGGTCAGCAAGCTGACCGCTGAACGTGCAAAAAAATACCTGCTTTTCTTCGATGAGCTAACTAAGAAGCAGCACTATTCAGGCAGTGACGAAACTCAAATAGCGGAGATCTGTGCCAAAATCAATAAAGAACAAACCGCTCAGCAGAAGATCATCATCATCCTTGATTTGATTATTCTTATTGCTGCGGACGGCAAAGTCTCCAACAGAGAAAGAGAACTCCTGTACCTGATCTCTGAAAGCATCAACATTTCAAAACCCATCACAGATCTGATCAAAGCTTTTGTGATTTTTCAGGAGCGAAGCAAGATCAGCTCCAGACATGTACTGATCATTGATGATGGCACCCATGAAGTGCCGGACAAATGCAAGCGCCTGATCCGACAGGGCCTCGATGGATTTATCCTCGTTTTGAGTGTTCCAGAGATCGACATTTACCTGGCTAAATACATTGGTGAGCGACCTGTAGTCCTGAACGAAGGGCCTATGCGCATCAATCACATCTATAATTTTGCCAGTGGGAGCGCTATCAAATTTGAAAACGCCGAGCCCATATACCATAGCGAGGTAGTCAATAGTTTCAGATCCATCGCATCTGACCATCACCTTACCTTTGCGGCCAGAGAAGTCACCTTTAAGTTTAAAAATGGAAAAGTTGGCCTACGTAACATTAACATTGAAGAGGAATCAGGAAGGCTGATAGCGCTGATGGGTGGAAGTGGTGCAGGAAAGTCCACCCTGCTGAATGTACTCAACGGCAATGAGCGCCCCTCTGAGGGTACCGTGCGCATTAATGGCGTGGATATTCACAAAAACAGACGTAAAATAGAGGGCGTAATAGGATACGTACCACAGGACGACCTGTTGATCGAGGAGCTCTCGGTCTTTGATAACCTCTACTATGCGGCTAAGCTGTGTTTCAAAAGACTCAATGAAGAAGAGTTACAACAATTAGTCAACAAGACACTTGAGTCCCTCGGACTATACGAAACCCGCAAACTACGGGTGGGCTCACCCTTGGACAAGACCATTTCCGGTGGACAGAGAAAGCGCCTGAATATAGGTCTGGAATTACTTAGAGAGCCTTCTGTACTCTTTGTTGACGAACCTACCAGCGGGCTTTCCTCCAGAGACTCTGAGAATATCATGGATCTGCTCAAAGAGCTTTCCCTCAAAGGAAAAATGATCTTTGTGGTGATCCACCAGCCCTCAGAGGACATCTTCAAAATGTTCGACAAACTGATTGTGCTCGATGTTGGTGGCTATCAGGTCTACTACGGCAACCCCATTGATGGCATTGCCTACTTCAAGGATATTGTGAAGATGGTGGATCAATCAAAAGCTGCCAACCCTGAGCAAATCTTCAACATCATTGAAACCAAGGTGGTCAATGAGTTTGGAAACTTCACGAAAGAAAGAAAAATCACCCCCTACCAGTGGTATCAGTACTTCAAGGAGCGAATAAATATCCCCCCTGTAGAGGAAACTCCCGTGATCCCGCACAAAACACTGGATATTCCCAACAAATTCAAGCAGCTAAGAATATTCTCCATTCGGGATTTCAAATCAAAGCTGAGCAATACGCAGTACCTCACAATCAACCTTTTGGAAGCACCGGTTCTGGCTCTTTTGCTCGCTTTCATCGTCAGATATCTACCTGAGGACACTTCCTTTTATCAGTTCAGAGAAAATCTCAACATTCCTGTCTTCTTTTTCATGAGTGTGATTGTCTCACTTTTTATGGGGCTCACAGTCAGTGCTGAGGAAATCATCAAAGATCGGAAAATACTGAAACGGGAAGCTTTTCTCAACCTTAGCAGGTCCAGCTATCTTGTTTCCAAGCTTATCATTCTCTTTGGCATCTCGGCCTTTCAGACAATGACCTACACCCTTATCGGCAACTGGATTCTGGGCATACAGGGCATGTTTTTCCCTTTTTGGTTGGTCCTTTTCTCCATATCGTGTTTTGCCAATGTACTGGGACTCAATGTCTCTTCGGCTTTTAAGTCAGCCATAACCGTCTATATTCTCATCCCATTGCTGGTCATTCCCCAGCTCATTCTCAGCGGTGTGGTGGTCAATTTCGACAAACTCAACCCCGCTATCACTACAGAGGATAAAGTGCCGATGATAGGGGAAATCATGGCTTCACGATGGGCCTTCGAGGCAATGGCAGTACATCAGTTCAAGGAGAACGAATATGAAAAGTACTTTTATGAGGATGACAAAGTCATGGCTCAATCAGAATTCAAGACCGCTTATTTATTTCCCAGAATAGAAGAAGACCTCAAACAAATCCATCACAACATGGGAGCAGCCAGTGAGGCGGAAAAAGAGGAATATGCGTACCAACTCAAAACCATCCAAAACGAACTTAAAAAAGAGCTCTCCGAAATCGGTTATGATAAGTTTCCCGAAGTAGATCAACTCACTGTAGATCAATGGAGTGAGTCTCTTTTTCATGAGACGATGGTTTTTGTAGAGAAGCTGATCAAGTATTATAACCTGCAGTACAAGGATGCCAATTCAAGCAAACAGGCGCTTTTGGCTGATCTCAACTCTACTCCGGAAAAACAAGCACGTTTTGAAAGTTTGAAAAATGAAAATGCCAATGTAGCCGTCGGGGTGATGGTCAAGAACATTACCACGGAACATCGCATATTGGAGCATAAAAATCATTACATTCAAAAGCTCTACCCTATTTACAACGATCCGTCATTTCCGGATCATCCCCTCGACTTCAGGGCACAGTTTTATCAGCCTACCAAACATTTTGGTGGTTTGTGGATAGACACTCTTATCTTCAATGTCATCATCATATGGATGATGAGTCTTGGGTTGTTTGTTACGCTGTATTTTGATTGGTTTAGGAGAATCATTGCGTTCATTAGTAGATAACAGTCTTGTTTTTCATAGCCTCAAAAGTACTATTCTTCCTGATCAGCCCGCTTAGCTGGATTGTTGCACTCTTGCTGCTTGCCGTATTTGCTCGTAAGGAGGGGTTGAAGAAATATTCACTTTGGAGCGGCTTACTACTACTTCTGGTCTTTACCAACCCCATACTCAGCAACTACGCCATGGTGGAATGGGAGTATGCAGCCATTCCAAAAGACCAACTCCCCTATGTGGAAACGGCGGTAGTATTGGGAGGCATGCTTGAACCAGGCAAGGAACCTATAGATCAATATCATTTCAATGGAAGTGCAGACAGGATCAATGAAGCCTTGATTCTGTTTAAGGAAGGTATCGTACAAAAACTCATTCTCTCGGGAGGATCAGGTTCTCTAATGGATCAGACGCTACGCGAAGCACATTTTCTTGGTGCCTACAGCCAAACACTCATAGAAGCTCATGATGATCAGATATTTATGGAAGCAAACTCCAGAAATACCTATGAAAATGCAGTAGAAACGGCCAGAATATTAGACTCACTGGGTTTAAAAGAACAGAAAGTGCTTTTGATCACCTCCGCTTCGCATATGGCGCGGGCACTTAGGTGCTTCAAAAAGCAAGGAATCATAGCCATTCCTTTTCCGGTAGATTTCAGAGGACAGCAAGGCAATTGGAGTCCATTTTGGATACTTCCCTCCCACACGGCCCTGGAGGCCTGGAACATCCTGATCAAGGAATGGGTGGGATTATTGACTTATCGCCTGACTGGATATGCATAAAATAGCCCGTTCCGATAAAATCGGAGCGGGCTATTTTTTATGACACAGATAATTAAGGGACGATTAGTCCTCTTTCTTATCCTTAGTATCTTTTTTCTTAGCTGGGGCTTTCTTAGGCTTTGCTTCTTTTGCTTCAGCTTTAGGTGCAGCAGCTTTTTTCTCTTTTGCAGGAGCTTCAGCTTTCACTTCAGGAGCTTCCTCTTTCTTCGCTTCTGCCTTTTTTGCAGGTTTTGGAGCGGCTTCAAAGCTTTTCTTAATCTCCTCTATGTCCACATTCTTGATGGTAGGCATAGCATTAAGTTGCTTGATTTTGCTCACGCGATTTTTAGCTCTTGATTTATTTCTCTTACCCTTTCTTTCTAATCTTGTAACGGCCATTGTCTGATCATTTCTTTTTAACGAGGTGCAAATTTAGAGGATTAGTTAGTTTTGTCCAAAATAAATCTATGGCAACTTCAAAACCATCCATACCCAAAGGAACACGCGATTTCGGACCACTTCAATCAGCAAGGAGGTCCTATATTATAGAAATCATCAAGAAAAACTTTGGAAAGTACGGCTTCAATCAGATCGAAACACCTGCTATGGAGCAGCTCTCTGTGCTCACAGGCAAGTACGGAGATGAAGGTGATCAGCTATTATTTAAGATACTAAATTCGGGTGACTACCTGAAGAAAACGAGCGTAGAGGATTACACGAAAGGCAGTCCTCACATGCTCAATCAGATTTCAGAGAAAGGACTGAGGTACGATCTTACTGTACCCTTTGCCCGGTTCGTGGTGCAAAATCAGCATGACATCACTTTCCCCTTCAAGCGCTTTCAGATACAGCCTGTTTGGCGTGCCGACAGACCCCAAAAAGGCCGATACCGTGAGTTTTACCAATGTGATGCGGACATAGTAGGTTCAGACTCTCTTTGGAATGAAGCTGAACTCACCCTGCTCATCCATGATGTATACAGAGAATTGAAATACGATGGATTTGTATTGAAAATCAATCACCGAGAGCTCTTGAATGAGCTGGCGAGATATGTCGGCCTGGCAGGTCAAGAAATGCCATTTTGCATCACCATCGACAAACTGGATAAAATTGGCTCTGACAAAGTTCAGGATGAGCTCCTGGCCCTGGGTGCAAATGACACAAAGCTTCGCTCCGTTATTGATCTGTTTGAGCAAAGTGCAGATAACACCACCAAAATCGAGTTATTCAAGAAGCTGATAGGTGAAAACAAAGGCACCACTGAGTTGCTCGCATATTTTGATTACCTGACCCGCACAGGCACCAAAAATTTAAAAATAGACCTGGACCTTAGCCTGGCAAGGGGCCTCACCTATTACACCGGAATCATCTTTGAAGTGAAGGCCACGGATGTGCAGATAGGAAGCATCACCGGTGGTGGGCGGTATGATAACCTTACGGGTGTTTTTGGACTGGAGGGAATCTCCGGAGTAGGCATTTCCTTTGGTCTGGACAGGATCTATGACGTATTGGAAGAAAAGAATCTTTTCCCGGAGTCTCTGACCAAATCAGCAGATGTACTCATCGCTCACTTTGATCAGGAATGCTTCCTACACGGCATTGGGCTACTCAATCAACTCAGAAGCGCTGGCATCAGGGCAGAGATTTTTCCCGATGCGGCTAAGATCAAGAAGCAGTTTAACTATGCCGACAAAAACGCCATCCCCTACGTGCTGGTGGTGGGTACAGAGGAAATAGACAAAAAAGAATATACCTTCAAAAACATGAGGGACGGTAATCAGGAGATGCTTTCGATAGAAAGTGTGGTAGCAAGACTTGAGTCGAAAATTTAATCAGGACTCCCTCGTTAGTTTAAATATTAGTAATGACTATTTGAGAGTACTCCTATTCATACTGAACTTCATCTGCTTTGCCGGCATAGGGCAGCATACAAGTAATTTTGGAAGATTTTCTATTGCTTACCCTCAGGGGTGTGCGCCTGTTACCATTCACATCAGTGAGCATGACAACCTGGGCACGATCAGCAGACAGTATTTTTATGAAGAGGGGGCAATAGAAACCACTGATACCTTTCATACCTATACTGAACCGGGAAGATACGAAGTGGTTCAATTTCTGGGAGAGGACATCCAGCCCAAAACAGATACCCTGATATTTGAAGTACTGGAGGCCATCCCTCCGGCGCTCAGTATTTTTCAGTGTTCAGAAACCGAGATTACCGTTGGATTCTCTGACGAATACTACGACTATTACCGGGTATGGTTCTCAGAAACAGATTCGGTCACCTACGTACCTGGTGATGGGCTACCCACCTATGATTATGGTCAATCAAACGGAATGATTCAGGCAGTAGGCTATTTTAACAATGCTTTTGCCTCTTGTCCGGATATAAGCCAGTCGTTTAATCTTCAAAGTCTTCAACCCCTCAACATCAACTCCGCTGAGATTACAGAGGCATGCCTCGATGACCTCTATCTGCAGCTCTCACTTTGGCCAAGCCCAGACCCACTCACCCTCTACTCGGTAGAGTTGCAAACAAATGGAGCCACTTTTGAAACCATCCATCAGGGTAAGTTAACTACCTCCACTCCCTCTTTTCACCTGGGCACTGACCTGCAGATCGATGAATTCTGCACCCGGATTAATATATTCAACCCCTGCACTGAGACCATTTTATTTACGCAGGAAAGCTGCGATTCGGCTGGATCTACAACGAAAAACCTACTTGAGTCCTACGCCACCTATAGCGGTGATGACATTTTGATTCACATTGATTCCTCTTCTTCCAAAGAAGTTGAAATCAAAAGAAAATATGGAGATGGCGCCTTCTCATTGGTGGCCACCACCCAGGGAGACTACACCGACGATGTGCCTCCCGGCGCACGCCCCTTCCAATACCGTCTGATTCAGCAGGACAGCTGTGGTAATGCCATTGACTCCATTGTCGTAGCACCTCCACACATCAAACTCACGGACCGTAGCTACTCCGAAAACCGCATACAAATAAGTCTCAGTCCGCCCCAAAATGCTTTGGGTAGCTACACTCAATCCCTCCTGTTTTACAATGACGACAGTAGTAAGGTTCTGGAGACCAATTTCGACACTAACATTCTCTTACCCGGTGGCCTGGGGACCAGCGTTCACCTCCGGGTTAGGTACAGCTACGATAACGACCTATTTATCCTATCCAATGCTTTGACAGAAGCTTATGAAATTACGGTGTTTATCCCTTCAGGATTTACCCCAAATGGGGATGGACTCAATGACTATTTGGAGCTTTTTGGGCTCCCTACCAGTGATTTTGACATAATCATCTATGACCGGTGGGGTGCCCCCATTCATCAGTCTAATACTAATCCTGTATGGCATGGAGAAATAGGCAAACACGATGCTGATGAGGGAACTTACCTTTACCGGCTCACCTTCCGACTGGAAAACGGTGAACTTAAAACTCAAGTTGGTACTTTTACACTTTTAAGGAATTAACACATCAGTGCTATGTTAGATATGATGAAAATGATGGGCAAACTAAAGGAGGTTCAGGAAAATATGAAAGCAGCCCAGGCCGGATTGAAAAACATCACTGCATCTGCAGAATCTGGTGCCGGTATGGTAAAGGCCACTATAAATGGAAATAAAGAGGTCACAGCCCTGGAGATCGATGAGTCCATTATCTCCAAAGAAGACGCTGACATGATGAAGGATTTGATCATCGCTGCCATCAACAAGGCAATAGTGGAAGTGGACGCTGCATCGAAAGAGCATATGAAGAAAGCCACAGAAGGAATGATTCCAAACATCCCCGGATTCGACCTAAATAACATGATTTAATGTGCAAAGTTGCTGTTGTCATCCTGAACTATAACGGCCGGGATCACCTGCTCCACTTTTTACCAACGCTCATAGCGCATTCGCCTGATGCTGAAGTCATTGTAGCTGACAATTGCTCTACAGACGACTCTCTGGCAGTGCTTCAGCAGTTTCCCTCAGTTCGCACCATACTCCTGGACCAAAACTATGGTTATGCCGGGGGCTATAACGAAGCCCTCAAGCAGGTTAATGCCGATTACTACCTTTTGGTCAACTCTGATGTGGAGGTCTCTCCAAACTGGATCGCTCCACTCACTCATTACCTGGATGAAAACAAAGATTACGCAGCTGTTCAGCCGAAAATCCTCGATTTTAATCAAAAAGATTATTTCGAATACGCAGGAGCAGCAGGAGGATTTATCGATCTGCTGGGATATCCCTATTGCAGGGGGCGTGTTTTCAATACATTGGAGCAAGATACGGGTCAGTATGACTCCAACGCTGACATTTTCTGGGCAAGCGGCGCATGCTTTATGATTAGGTCTGAGGTGTTCAAACAAGCCGGCGGATTCGATGCTGATTTTTTCGCGCACATGGAAGAGATTGACCTTTGTTGGCGGGTCAAAAGTCTGGGATTGAAAATTGCTTTTGTCCCAAACAGTGTGATCTACCATGTGGGGGGAGGTACATTGAACAAAACTAGCCCCCGCAAAACCTACCTCAATTTCAGAAACGGGATCAGCCTTTTGATAAAGAATTTACCTATCCCAATGCTGTTAGTGGCGCTTCCTGTAAGGCTGATTCTTGACTGGATGGCCGCTTTTCTCTTCTGGAAGAATGAGTCCTTTTCACATTTCGCAGCGGTATTTAAAGCTCATGCAGGCGCTATGAGGGCTTTTCCCAGTCAAATCAAACTAACCATCCGATCAGGCACACGGCTGAAAAATCAGAAAAAAGCAATTCTCCCCGTTGCTTACTACGTTCTGAGAAAAAGAAACTATGAAGCGATCAATAATACCAAATAGAATTGTCCCTTCTACGCAGCATTTTGCGGAAATTCATAATAAATGCTAACGCCAAATAAAGAATAACAGGCGACCCGAAAGTCAAAAATGAAGCATAAATAAAGAACAATCTTATGCCTGATGTAGGGATTCTTAGCTTCTCCCCCAACCTTGTACAAACACCAAACGCGTATTTTTCAAAAAAATCTTGCATAAATCATATTCAATATAGCAACAAAGATAACAAAAGGCCCTTAGATTTGTTGAAATTGAGTTACTAAGAAAGTTTAAATTTCCGTATTATTGCAGTTCAATAATCGGAATTGACCATTATTACAATTGAAAATTCAAAAAAATGATCCACATGAGAAAATTTAACTTTGCTATGGCGTTTGTCGCCGGAGCAATCATTTTTTCTGGTTGTACGCTCGGCAAGATGATCAAGCTAGCTGCAAACCAGGATTTGCAGGTAACCCCTAATCCACTTGAAGTTCATGGTGGTGCGGTTCCGTTCCAGATGTCAGCGGTTTTACCTCCAAAAATGCTCCCTACAGGAAAAGTTTACACCATAAACACTATCTATCAGTACGGTGATCAGGAAATAGCTGTTGGATCTATAGAGTTCAAAGCTGAAGACTTCCCTAACAGTAGTTCTTCTACTTCTCGCAAGAGCGGTGATTTCTCTATCCCTTATCAGGATGGAATGAATCCTGGAACACTCTACGTAGAAGGTGTGGCTAAAGATCCAAGATCAGGAAAGTCAAAGACTTCTCCAAGAATGGCTGTAGCCCAAGGTTTGGTAATGACCAGTTCTTTTGCGAAGCCTGTAACTTTCAGCTCTTATGCTGACCATGGTTACAACGACAAAGAAGAGCTTGTGCCGACAAAAGTGGATTTCTTTTTCGCTCAGGGTGTAGCGACACTTAATCCTTCTTTGAGCTTTGATGGTAGCTCAAACCGTTCAAAAAGTAACGACCTTGCTGCTTTCATCGCAGAGAAAAACGTTACCAGAACTGTAACAATCACTGGTACTCACTCTCCAGAAGGTACTGAAAGAATCAACAGTGGTCTTTCTGAAAACAGAGCTAAGGCAATCGAAAGCTTCTACAGAAAGCAAATGAAGCGTTATGACTACAAAGGCATGGCGGATTCAATCAAATTCATCCTTAAGCCTGTGGTTGAAGACTGGTCTGGTTTGAAAGTGGCCTTGGTATCTTACACAGGTATCTCTGACGATCAAAAAGCAGCCATCTCAAGAATCATCAACGGAAATGGTTCTTTCGAAGAGAAAGAAAAAGAATTGCAGAAACTTCCTGCATACAAAACTCTTTTGGACAAAGTTTACCCAGGTTTGAGAACTGCTAAGACTGAAATCCTTACAGTGAAGCCTAAAAAATCCAATGCTCAAATCGCTGTATTGGCTAAGCAAATTGCCAATGGAAGCATTTCTGCTGATACCCTCACTACTTCTGAGCTATTGTTTGCGGCTACCCTCACTCCTTCTTTGGATGAGAAAGCTGCCATCTACAAAGCTGCTACCAAAAGTGGTGCATGGGAAGCACATAACAACTTGGGTGCTGTATACCTGGAGCAAGCTGCAAAAGCAGAAGGTGCTGACAAAACCAAATTGGTGCAGGATGCTATCACTCAGCTTGAAATTGCAAAAAACAAAAGCAAGTCTGCAAAAGTATCAGCTAACATGGCTGCTGCTTACGTGATGCAAGGCGAATATGCTCAGGCATTGACCTCTATAGGTGATGCTGAGGCTGCTTCTCCTTCTAATACTACAGCTAGCAACATCAAAGGAATGAAAGGTGCTATTCAAGTAATGAATGGTCAGTACGAAGAAGCTAATGCTTCATTTGCTTCTTCTGCAAAGAGCGCTACCGTAACTTTCGATTCAGGTCTTTCACAACTTCTAAGTGGAAACTACGATGGAGCGAAGAGCACATTGGGTGACATAGCTACCAACGAAAAACTTGGTGCAGAAGCTAATTACCTGATCGCTGTAGCATCAGCCAGACAAAACAACGCCGCTGACGTGGCTAGTAGTCTTAAAGCTGCAGTGTCTAAAGATCCTGCATTGAAAGACAAAGCACTTAACGATCTTGAATTCACCAATTACGCTGACGCAGTTGCTCAGGCAGTGAAGTAAGAATTCTGAAATTTATATTTGAAAGCTCTCCATTTTGGAGAGCTTTTTTTATTTATATCGAGCTAATATTTTAATTTAGCAGCTTTCTTAATCAACAATCAAATCATGCGAGAAATACAATTCAGACAAGCGCTTGGCGAAGCAATGAGTGAAGAAATGAGAAGGGACCCTAAGGTCTTCCTTATGGGTGAAGAAGTTGCAGAGTACAATGGTGCTTATAAGGTAAGCCAGGGTATGCTCGATGAGTTCGGACCAGATCGTGTGATTGATACGCCTATTGCGGAGCTTGGTTTTGCTGGAGTGGGTGTTGGGGCAGCCATGAACGGCCTCAGACCGATCATTGAATTCATGACTTTCAATTTCTCTTTGGTGGCCATTGACCAGATCATCAACGGAGCGGCGAAAATAAAGTCTATGTCCGGGGGTCAGTTTGACTCCCCTATCGTATTCAGAGGCCCAACCGGAAACGCCGGACAACTCAGCTCTCAGCACTCTCAAAACTTTGAAAACTGGTATGCCAATACTCCGGGACTGAAAGTGGTCGTGCCTTCTAACCCTTACGATGCTAAGGGCTTACTCAAAGCTTCCATCAGAGACGACAATCCTATTATCTTCATGGAATCTGAGCTGATGTACGGAGACAAAGGTGAAGTGCCGGAAGAGGAATATCTATTAAACCTTGGAGAGGCCCATACCGTGAAATCAGGAACTGACGTAACACTCGTCTCCTTTGGTAAAATGATGAAAGTGGCTATTGAAGCTGCAGATTTGATGGCCAAGGAAGGTGTGAGTGTAGAAGTCATTGACCTGAGAACGGTAAGACCCATCGATTATAAGGCAATAGTAGAATCAGTAAAGAAAACCAACAGACTGGTAATTGTGGAAGAAGCATGGCCATTGGCCTCTATTTCTGCAGACATTAGTCATCATGTGCAAAGACACGCCTTTGACTATCTGGATGCACCTATCCATCGAGTGAATAGCATGGACCTTCCTCTGCCGTATGCACCTACGCTCATCGAGGAAATACTTCCTAACGTTAAACGAACTTTGGACGCCATTAATGCGGTTTCATACAGATAATTCATAGATACCAAATAATAAAAAAGGGATCAAGTGTACACTTGATCCCTTTTTTATATCCGGCCAAAATTACCGTGACTTACGACATCAAATTGGACAAAGCCTTTGCTCCCCCCATCTTGTTCATGGTTTTCATCATTTTACGCATCTGCTCAAATTGCTTCAGCAATTGATTTACCTGATTTACTGAAGTACCACTTCCATTGGCAATTCGCTGCCTGCGGCTCCCATTGATAAGGTTTGGATTCTCACGCTCCAATGGAGTCATAGAACGTATGATGGCCTCTATAGGCTTTAATGAGTCATCATCTATATCAATGTCCTTGATGGCCTTGCCCACACCTGGCACCATGCCGAGTAGGTCCTTGATGTTACCCATCTTTTTGATCTGCTCCATCTGAGAGAGAAAATCATCAAATCCAAACTGGTTCTTCTTGATTTTCTTATTGATTCGTCGGGCTTCTTCCTCATCAAAAGTCTGTTGCGCCTTTTCCACCAGGGAGAGCACATCACCCATGCCCAGGATTCTCTTGGCCATACGGTCAGGGTGAAACAGATCGATGGCATCCATCTTCTCCCCAGTACTAATATACTTAATGGGTTTGCTGACCTCTTTCCTTACGGAAAGCGCCGCTCCACCCCTTGTATCTCCATCCAGCTTGGTGAGTACCACTCCATCAAAATCAAGTCGCTGATTGAACGCTGCTGCTGTATTCACAGCATCCTGTCCAGTCATGGCATCCACCACGAAAAGTGTCTCAGAGGGCTGTATTTCTTTCTTAATGCCTGCTATTTCATCCATCATGGCTTCATCTACCGCCAATCTACCCGCTGTATCAATGATCAATGACTTCTTGCCATGCTCCTTTGCGTATTTCACAGCATTCTTAGCAATCTTCAAAGGATTCTTCTCATCGGGCTCCGTGTACACTTCCACCCCTATTTGCTCGCCCAGCACCTTTAGCTGATCAATGGCAGCCGGTCTGTACACATCACATGCGGCCAGTAACACTGTTCTTCCCTGCTTCTTAAACTGATTAGCGAGCTTCCCACTAAAAGTGGTCTTACCTGACCCCTGTAGACCTGATATAAGAATAATATTGGGATTGCCTGTCAGGTTGATCGGCACATTGGTCTCTCCCATCAGTATGGTAAGCTCCTCCGCCACGATCTTAGTCAGCAATTGACCTGGAGATACAGCTATCAACACATCACGCCCAAGGGCCTTTTCCTTAATGGAATCGGTCACTTCCTTAGCTACCTTATAATTAACGTCAGCATCGATAAGTGCTCTTCTGATCTCCTTAACGGTAGCAGCAACATTGATCTCCGTAATATTACCCTGCCCCTTAAGCGTCTTAAAGGCTCTATCTAACTTAACACTAAGATTATCAAACATTATCTTCCAATTTTATCTAACCGCAAAGCTAATAAACATCTGTTTATCGTAACCCATAGACGCCATATTCAGTATTATACTTTACGTAGTACCTTGTAATACACAATAACAAAATATATAAACATGAAAAAGCTAAGCCTAACCATTTTCGCACTACTATTGATAGCATTCACCTACCAGGCAGAGGCTCAAAGCAAAGTAGTCGCCAAAGACCTTATCGGATCGTGGAAACTGGTCATCGATGTAGATGAAGAGTTTGAAGAAGCCAAAAGAGAAGTCGATGAAGAGGACTCATTCCTTGGGAAAATCATCCTCAATTCGGTCTCTGGCATTGTTTCTGGTATACTTGAAGAAATTGACATCTACATGGAATTTAAGCCGGGAGGTGAAGTAAAAGTAATAGTAGAGGCATTCGACGAGCGGGAGATTGAATATTCAGAATGGCAAATAGACAAAAAAGGTCGCTTGTATATTTCTGACACTGAAAACTTCTCCACAGGAGATTCTGATTACTGGTTAATGGAAAAAGGTGTTTTGATCCTGTTCGAAGACGATAACGAGCGCAGTGATAACGTCTACTTAGTGAATATGGATAGCAATTAAATACCACTTTAAGGGTATTGCCACCCTAACAAATTCTGTTTTATTTTGAAACTATTATTAGTTTTTAAAGTTTCTTGAACTAATTTTACAAAATAACTCAGGATTTGTTATGAAAAACAAAACAGCTATAAAACTTTTATCCTCCATCACTGCCTATCTGATCCTTATGTTCGGTCTCGGTTGTGACGAAAAGATCATACGTAATTTCTTTGATCTGCAGAGTAGTCTGGTTTCGACCATATCCTTTGTCATCCCTCACTTATAATTTTTTTGAGATTGGCGGGGGAATAGTTAATTGACTTCAAGGTTTTATTGTCCTCCTTACGGTAAACCAAAAACTTACCCTCCTTCTCTACAAAGTAAGCCGCTGTTCCTTTTTCATTTTGATAGTAATCTACGGTTTGCTGCGCCTCTTCCTGAGACACGCACGCCTTGCTCATATTGGAGCGCTGTACCTCATTGAATAGGGTAACAAATTTATCTCCCAAACCAAACTCCAGTACCGCTCCTGAAAGCACGTACTGAATATCACAGAGTGCATCTGCCACTTCCACGATATCCTTATCCAGGATAGCTTGTTGCAGTTCATTAAGCTCCTCCTGAATGAGAGACACCCTGAGAGCGCATCGCTCGGCGGAGGGAATCTGAGGTGTATCCAACACCGGGTGTTTAAACGTTTTATGAAATTCTGAAACCTGATTTAAAGAATCTATTTTATCCATTATTTATCTTTTTCGTTTTTTAGTGCTTTAATCAAAAAGAACACAAAGCCGCCTACCACCACTCCGACAATCAAAATCATACTCACTATCGCAGAACCACTCATACTGTTACTTTACAAAATCGGTGATACAAAAATTTATTAATCACAATCCCCATCAAAATTACCGTGCCCCACTGCGTAACGATAGAGGCGTTACTATATACATCCATCCAGTTCCAACTGCCCTGGGCATCAAACCATGGGAATGTGCTATACCCCTGTGACATCCACCAATAAATGAGAAATACACCCAGCAGGATATTGACATAGATAGCATATTTGAAATAGGCATTTGAAATGGTAAAGTCAGAATCCTTGTCGATCAGCTCTTTTTTGAATTTGACAGGATCATATAAGGCTGTGGCCACGGATATGAAGATTCCACTCACTATAAGACCAAGTCCCCATACCCAATCCTGATTGCTGAAGAAGTCCAGTGAATAGGCCGATGGTAACCCAAAGACAGTAAATGCCACCAGAAGTATCACTGCAATCATACCTTCAGATATACCAATGGTTGAGAGATTACTCTTGAGGAGCTCGAGCATAGGCAGAAACGAGCTAAAGGCAGCCAATGTAAGCGCCAAAAAGAAAATGAAAGTCATAAAGCCACCACCTGGTATGGTAGCGAACAGCTTCGGTATGATCGTAAAAGTGAGTGCCTGACTACCTGACTGCAGAAAAGCGGTAGCCTCCTGATCACTCGCAGAAAGTGCGAATACAGCAGGCAGTATGGCTATGCCAGCCAGTATAGAAGCGGTATTGTTTCCAAAGGCTCCGATGAACGTGTTCAAGGTCACGTCCTCTTTGGCACGGGTATAGGATGAAATAGTAATCATCAAACCCCAACCTGCTCCGGTAGACCATGCCGACTGTGATAGGGCCTCAATCCAGATGGTAGGATTACTGAAATTATCCCATTTGATCGCAAACATATACTCCAGGCCTTTTGTACCATTTTCCATGGTGAGTGCCGAGGCGGCTACAATCACCAGCAGCACAAACAAACTGGGAATCAGGATACGATTGGCCTTCTCCAGCCCATTCTTCACCCCTTTGCGCACCACTATCACACCCAGAACAATCACCAGTATATACAACCCGATGGTCACCATGCTGCCATTGGAAAGGGAATCCCACTGGTCCAGCAAGTAATTAGGATTGCTTGCTAATTTATCCGTAAGGGTATTTCCCATAAAGCCATCGTATAAATTGATCACCGAGATGGACAGGTATTCAATGGACCAGGCGGTCACTACTGAGTAATAGAAAGCTATCCCAAGCGTGCATATGGTAATGAAAAACCCCATCCAGGTAAGCCTTTTGCCAGCCAGCTTACCAAAAGAGCCAATTACCCCACTTTTATACTTTTTACCGATGGAAAACTCGGCCAACAGTAAAGGAATGGACCATACAAAAAGGAAAAGAATCCAGAGTAATATGAAGCTACCCCCATACTGCCCCGCCAAACGGGGGAAACGCCACAAATTACCTGCGCCAATGGCCATTCCCAGTGAAGCGAGAATGATCCCCCATCGATTGCTAAACTCCTCGCCCTTGCTCATAATTTGTCTTTGGAAGCTTTCACCACAGATCTATACAAATAGACAAGAATCAGAAACAGCAAGCCGGGTCCAAGCAGGCTCCCACCGAATGTGCCGTCACTCAGTTCCAAATCAAGACCGAAAGTAGCGATGAGTGCAATCATAATGCCCATTAGCGCCTCTCCGGTGATTAAACCAGAGGCAATCAGCAAGCCAGCATTGGAAGCCCTGTCGGCGCTCTCTGAGGATATGTTATTTCTTTTAAAACTCCTATCCAGCATCCAGGCAATCACCCCACCAACAAAAATGGAAGAGTCCAGCTCAAAGGGAAGATAAAGTCCAACAGCAACCGCCAAAACAGGCATTCTGAAGTTGGAACCAATTTTCTTAAGGTATTGATCAGCGATTATGATGAGGGCACCGATACCCCCACCCACTGAAATAATGGTCCAGGGAAGCTTACCTCCAAAAATTCCGGTAGCCACGCTCATCATCAGGGTGGCTTGTGGAGCAGCCAATGGATTAGGATGTTCGGCTGTAGGGTTTCCAATTCCCTTGGAAGCGAGTAGCAGATTCAATACCGGAGCGATCAACAGGGCCCCGGCTACCACTCCTATCATTTGCATCACCTGTTGATTTCTAGGTGTAGCACCCAACACATATCCGGCCTTAAGGTCCTGCATGTTATCTCCGGCGATGGCCGCCGCACAACATACCACAGCTCCAACCAAAATTGCTCCGGCTGCTCCCCTTGAAGGATCAGAAGAGCCCATGAGCAAAAGTAGCAGCAAAGCAGTACTTAAAATGGTGGCGATAGTGACCCCTGAAATGGGATTATTGGAACTCCCAACGAGTCCGGCCATGTAACCCGCTACAGCCGAAAACAGGAAGCCCGCAAGTACCATTATCAAGGCCATGAAAAGCGTAACAGGCACGTCCTGAATAATAGTGAGGTAAATGAAGAAAACAGGAACGATCATGATTCCAATGCCCATTAGTACCCAGGACATTGGAGTATCCAGTTCTGTTCTTAAAGTCTCTGAGACATTCTGAGCGCCTGCCTTAAAGGCCTTCACTCCAGAGGTGAAAGCTGTGGTAAGCGCACTCTTTAGGCTAATGAGCGCCCACAAACCACCCACGATCATAGCTCCCACTCCAAGGTATCTCATTTTGGCGCTCCAGAGGGCTCCACCGAGGGCTTCCGGACTAATACCATCCACGCTCACGAACTTTCCGGCCTCTACCAGCTCGGCAGCCACCTGAGCATATCCATTGAAACTCAAATAAGCAGGCATAGCCACCCACCAGGTGATGACTCCACCCAAGAACACCAATGTGGCAATATTTAATCCCACAATATAACCTACCGCCACAAGGGCCGGAGAAAGGTTCAAACTGAAATATAAATAGGCCTTTTGGTTAACGAGGGCAGCCTTCTCATACACACCGCCCCAGAGTTTGAGTGCTTCGGTACCTAATTTGAAAAGTCCGCCGATCAAACTTCCGTAAATCAAATATTTCACAGACTTGCCCCCGGTTTGGCCGGTTTTCAATACCTCAGCGGTAGCGACACCTTCAGGAAACATTAGCTTTTCTTTGACGATTAGGGCATTTCGCAAAGGAATGGTGAATAAGACACCCAAAACCCCTCCACAAATGGAAATGAGTGTGGTCTCTATATAATTAAACTCCTCCCAGTATCCCATGATGACCAGAGCCGGAATGGTGAAAATAACTCCTGCTGCCAGTGATTCCCCTGCCGATGCAGCGGTCTGCACCATGTTATTCTCCAGAATGTTTGAATTTTTAAAAGCCTTGAGAATGGCCATAGAGATCACTGCCGCGGGAATTGAAGCTGAGACGGTTAGTCCCGAGAACAATCCAAAATAAGCGTTGGCCGCTCCTAAAACGACCGACAAGAGTGCTCCGATAATAATCGACCTGAAAGTGAGCTCGTTGAGCTTGGTTTCAGGACTAATGTAAGGTTTGTGCATGTAATTTGGGTTTTGGGGTATTTTGACTGCCGACAAAAATGCCTATTTAAGTCGCAAACCCAAAAAGTACACGATATCTTTTTATCTCTTACTACCGTCGATGGAAAAAACTTTGTTACTGATCCGATAAGCCAATATGACAAAGATCAGTTTTTGTACACCTGATCGCCGCTGGTGCTTTCCCCGGTAATCGTATACTGCCCCCGGTCCATGTAAAGCCGATCTTCGGATCTGGAGCTACCTACATGCAGATCACCAGAAGTAGCCCTCAGGTCAAAGCCGAGTGATCCAATCTCATTTTCAAAAACAAAATAAATATCTCCGGAAGTAGATTTGAATCGACTGTCGCCCGTGATGCGAACATAGTCTCCGGTGATATTGCCAGACGTGGTGCCGGCCTCAATGACTCCCTCTACTCCATCGAAATCCAGGTCACCGCTTGTAGCAAAGGCCTTCACATTCCCTTTAATCTTATCGCATTCAATATTGCCAGAGGTCGCCTGTGTCTCTAAATTTCCACGGATTTCAAAATACTCCTGATCCCCGCTGGTGGACCTCATTTTTATATCCCCGGTAACATTTCTTGCTCGCAGGTCCCCCGAAGTGGCTTTTAGCCAACAATCTGAATTGATATTCTTCAGCACTATATCTCCACTCGTAGTGGAAGCCTCCAGCTCTCCCGTAAAATCCGATACGTTGATATCACCTGAAGTATTTGTGATTTTAAGCTCTATGTGCTCCGGCAGGGTAAGAGCGAGCTTGCCAAGCTCAATATTGGACCAACCTCTGTTTCGCTCCTGTTTACGTTCCACCCTAAAAACAACAGTGGTACCTGTCTGTATGCTGGCAATCAGGTAATCCCCCGATTTTCCACTCCCTTTGATGATCCCATCGAACACCAGACTAGAACCCGGGGTGACGAATACATCACAAAAAGCACCATCTATAACCACCTTTTTTACATCGGATGATTCAAAATGGTGCTCAGCCAGTGTGGTCTGGGCAAAGGAAGCAAATGAAATAATTAGACAACAAATGAGGGTAGTGGTTCTTTTCATGACTAAAGTGTTTTAATCAACAGATGTCCCTCCACTCTCAAAGGTTGCACCTAGCCTACTTTTATTTTCGAAAGCTCGGCCAGGAGTCGCAATCCCTCTTTTAAATAAGGGTCTTCGGAAAGCTTTTTGGCATTCTCATCTGTGAAAACCTCGCCCTGATCCAGCGTAGTAGACAGGTTATCTTCTATTTCTTCGTCTTCCTGCTGCAAAAGTCGGCGCTCCTCTAGGTTGAGTGACACGGCAGTCTGTTTTCTCAGTTCTTTGGCCCTTTCTATTTCCTTCACCAAATTCTGTAGGTCTTTATCCTCCTCTAAGTGGTTCTGATAGAGCGCCTCCAGTTTACTGATTAATTTGGGTGAAATCTGATTGGTCATTTTAAAATTGGAAGAAGAAATCTCATCCCATGGTAGTGCATTGGGGCGCCCACTCTCGCCGAAAATCTCATCATCATATGGAGATGGAAAAGCAATATCGGGTGCTACCCCCAGCTTCTGCGTACTGCTGCCTGTTACTCTATAAAATTTGGCAAGGGTCATTTTGAGCTGCCCCAGTTCCACATCTGATTGACGCATATAGCGTCCTATATCAATGAGATTCTGAACAGTGCCTTTACCAAACGTATTCTCACCTACTATAATACCTCTCTTGTAATCCTGAATGGCACCTGAGAAAATCTCAGAAGCCGAAGCACTGTATCGATTAGTCAAAACTGCCAAGGGCCCATCATAATACACCTTACCATTGTCTTCATCTTCCATAATATCAACACTGTTGTCCGTGTTGCGTACCTGAACTACTGGCCCCTTTGGAATGAATAAACCTGTCAGCTCAATGGCTTCCTGCAATGAGCCTCCACCATTGTATCTTAAATCAATCATCAATCCGTCAACTCCCTTTTGATTCAGGCTGTCAATCAATTTCTTGACATCACGTGTGGTACTGCGGTAATCTTTCACCCCGCTATTCATTTCTTCAAAATTCAGATAGAAACTTGGGATATTGATAACCCCCAGGCTAAACGTCTGATTTCCTTCGGTGATGGGGATGATTTCCGCTTTTGCGGCTGATTTCTCCAACTTGATTTTATCCCTGACCAGCCTGATGGTATCCGGCAGGCCATTGATGTCTTTGTCGTGCTTGATCACCTGCAGTCTCACTACTGATCCCTTAGGTCCCCTGATTTTCTGTACCACCTCATCCAGCCTCCAGCCTACTACATCCACAAACTCAGCATCATCTCCCTGTGCTACTCCAATGATTTTATCATCCTTCTGAAGCCTCTGGCTCTTGTATGCAGGGCCTCCGGGGATAATGTCGGCTATCTTGGTATAATCAAGCTGTTGGGTGAGTTGCGCACCAATTCCCTCTAACGAAAGGCTCATATCTATCTGAAAGTTCTCCTTGGCGATGGGTGAAAAATAATCCGTATGTGGGTCATAGGCACTCGTCAGAGCGTTCATATATGCCTGATACACATCTTCACTATTATACTGATACAGTGCTTTCTCTACCCGCTTGTATCTTTTGCCCAGGGCTTCCGCAATATCCTTCCACTCTTTGCCAGCCAGCTTATAACTCAATGCCTGACTTTTAATGATTTTTGCCCACACTTCATTCTGCTCTATCTTATTCTCTGGCCATGGAAGGGCCTCCCTATCTGTTTCAAAGTACTCTTTTTGATCAAAATCAGGCTCCGTTTTCAGTAATTCGTGCACATAGTCCATTCTGTCCAGTGATCGCTCACGGTAAATACTAAATACCTGATAAGCAAAATCAAGATTCCCTTCGGGCAGATCATTATCTATTCTGTATCTGTATTTTTCGAAATAATCCAGATCCCCTTTGAGAAAATAGGACTTATTCGGATCGAGTGATTCAAAGTAGTTGTCGAAAACCACAGAAGAAAGTGAATCATTCAATGTGGCCTTCCGGTAATGATATCGATTCAGTAGGTTGATAATGACGAAAGTCTCGCTGGAATGCTCCGGTTTTGGTTCCAAGACTTTTAAAGAATCGGATACCAATTGGTCCTGAGAGGAAGTTTGAACCAGATGTTCGGAACCATCAGAAAATCCAAGGCTCACTACCAACAAGAGAATCAACAGAAGATTGTTCATATATTTAAGATTTTTGAATCGATTTGACTTTCACACCTTACTCCGCAAAACGGACTTCTTCAAAAACGAAAGAATTTCTTTATGGTTCGAATCTACAGCGTGCTAAATCAATGATAATTAAGTTTTACGAAAAGTGATTACCCAAAGACACATTCCATACCAAACTCCCGAAAAATTCTGAATATTTTTCCTGTGATGATAAAAATGCTCTTCCGCTATCCTTGGACTCTAACGATTTAAATTTCGGATATAATACTGGTTACAACAATTTAACCAAATTGGTAGTTTGCTTTAAATGTAATAAATCCATTACTTTCGGGATATACTTGTTGAGTAAAAACTAAAACCTATAGAGAAGATGTCAGAGTTGTACAAAGAGCTGTTAGCCGGAAATCAAAACTGGGTAAGAAACACCTTGAAGCTGAACCCTAATTTTTTTGATAGCCTGGCCGAAGCTCAAAACCCCCAGTTTCTTTGGATTGGCTGCTCAGATAGTCGTGTACCGGCTACAGAAATCACCAACACCCTTCCTGGTTCTATTTTTGTGCACAGAAACATTGCCAATGTAGTAGTGCACACAGATTCTAATCTGCTCAGTGTGGTCAATTATGCTGTGGAGGTGCTCAAAGTAAAACACATCATTGTGTGTGGTCACTACGGGTGTGGAGGTGTGAAAGCTGCCATGAGCAATGAAGACTTTGGCTACCTCAACAACTGGCTCCTGCATATCAAAGATGTGTACCGATTGCACCAAAAAGAACTGGATGCGATTGAAGACACCCACAAGCGGTTTGATCGGTTTGTGGAAGTAAATGTACAGGAACAGGTTCATGACCTTTCGAAGGTCTCCTTCATCCAGGAAAAATGGAAAACCGGCGAATTCCCATATATCCATGGCTGGGTATATAGTCTTAAAGATGGCCTACTCAGAGATTTGGATGTAACCATCAATAGTCAGGAAACGCTGGACAAAGTATTCAGGTACGATTAAATTACTGCTTTCTTATAAAAGGATCAAAAAAAGCCCGCGGCACCGATATCGGTGCCGCGGGCTTTTGATTTTTTGAAGTAGATGACTCTACTCTTGTAAGTGGTTCCATACCAAGGCAGCCGCTCCGAGGACTGCCGCATTTTTTTTCATCATACCTGATGGAAGTAGCTTCACCTTCCCTTTGTAAAAGGGCAGTAGGTTTTCTTCCAGGTGCTTTCGGGTGGGATCAAAAATCCATTTTCCCGCCTTAGCCAGACCTCCTAGTAGAAAAAATGCCTCCGGATGTGAAAATGCCGTAAAGTTAGCCAGTTGTTCGCCGAGGATTTTACCCGTCATTTCGAAGGCAGCCTTAGCGATGGGGTCGCCATCCTCGGCCGCTTTAGTGATGATCTCTCCATGCAGCTCATTGTATGAGTAATCGCGCAACACACTATCATCCATCATATCTGAGAGCAGGTAGAAGACCGTTCGCTTGATCCCTGTGCTGGACACATAAGCTTCCAGGCCGCCCCGGATTCCCAAACCAGTAAGGCGCCCATTGTCCACTATCTTGACATGTCCAAGCTCACCTGCCTGCGAATCATACCCATAAATTAGTTGACCATTGCTCACGATCCCACTTCCCAGGCCGGTACCCAGCGTGATGACCATAAAATCCTTCATGTCAGCCGCATTGCCATAGATCATTTCTCCAATAGCCGCAGCGTTGGCATCATTGGTAATATAGATAGGCAGATCATATCGAGTCTTGAGTTCATCTGTGAAAGGTACAATTCCTTTCCATAGCAGATTGGCCGCATGCTCTATCGTCCCGCGGTAATAGTTGGCATTCGGAGCACCCACTCCTATTCCCATCACTTCGTGCTCAAAATCAATCTGGCTGCGAAGCCCCTCAATTTGGTTTTTCAACTCATCCAGGTAGTCACCAAACCCCTTATGCATAGTGGTAGAGAAATCCATGTGTGCATACAGATTACCTTCTCTGTCCACAATACCCAATTTAGTGAGTGTTCCCCCAATATCCACTCCAATCGCTACTTTCTTCAACATTATCCGAAAATGTGTGTTATAAAATTTTTTAAATCCTGATAAGTCCCAAATATATACAGATCAGGTAAAAGGATTCTCCAAAAATTAAAGAGGACAGGGATTAATTAATAAGCACAGACCAAGCAGTATATCTCATTTTTTTGTATTATTGATATAATAAAAATCACTTAGCCATGAAGAAAATATTCATGCACGGTATTTACATCGTCATCATTGCCTTCTTTGTGGTCTTCGCAAACATCAAAGCCAGTGAAGCGCAAAAATCAATTCAAACGGCAGAAGAAGCCATATCACAGGCAGAAATGGCTCAAGCAGATGCAGTGAAGCAGGCCCAAATTTCAGAGTACCTGGCAACTGAAAAGTCTAAAGCTTTATATAGCACCCAGAAGATCAAGGATGAACTGGAAGCATGTAAGGGGAAAAAATGAAAAAGTACGGAATCCACTTTATATACGTTCTCATCATTGTGGCACTGGCTGTACTTAGCCGCATCAAAACCAATGGTTTGGAAGCGGAGTGCCTCAACGCAAGAGAGAGCGCAGAACAGAACGCAATGATGGCAAAGGAAGCGCGCCAACAAGCCATAGAACAAGCCGAAGTGGCAAAAATGGAAGCCTACAGGGCGCTGGAAGCAGCAGAGCAAGCGCGCAAGATGTTAGAAGAATGTCAACAACGTAAATGACCACATACCTATTTGCATACGGATTTCTAAAGACCCGTTTTCACGGAAACAGAAAGACAGAAACACCAGAAATAAAAGCAGAATTAATCACCAATGGATTCTACCCAGGCAGGATGTTCCGCGTAAATGTGTACCCCGGGGTGGTATATGACCCTGAATGTGGCCAAAAGGTCAAAGGTGAAATTTTCAAATTGGAAAATGCTGAGGAAATGCTCCACGTGCTGGATCGCTATGAAAATGCGCTGCCTTTGGTGCTGCTGGATCCGGACTATGAGCGCCGCATGCGCACCATAGAAACCCCCTCCGGTCCTCTTGACTGCTGGGTATATGAGTACCTCAAGGCGGTCAATCCTGCCACCGAAATCAAATCGGGTGAGTTTTAGTCATACTTTTGGGTGATTTGTCTACTCACGCTTGAAAGGGATTAATATTTTGTCCTTCTTTGGGTCTCATCAAAACCAAAACGAACATGGAAAAAGAGCCCAAAGTAACCGGCATAGGTGGTATATTTTTCAAAACCTCAGACCCCAATGCCACCAAAGACTGGTACAGACAAAACCTGGGCTTGGTCACTGATCAGTATGGATCTTCCTTCGAATTTAGGAACACCAATAATCCAGATGAAATCAATTACCTCCAGTGGAGTCCCTTCACCAATGACACCACCTACTTTCAGCCTTCCCCCAAAGAGTTTATGATCAACTACAGAGTGCAGAATCTCGAAGGCCTCCTTGTCAAACTTAAAGCTGCGGGAGTCACCATTTGTGATGAGATAGAGGAGTTTGAATACGGCAAATTCGTACACATCATGGACCTGGATGGCAACAAGCTGGAGCTTTGGGAACCTGTGGATCATGTTTTCACAGAGATGCTCGATGGTAAAACCACCAAGTAATCACTGCCTTTTGATAAAAAATCATGAAATATGACTATTTTGATCGGTAGAACCGTTCTAAAAGATAGTCATGACCAAGATTCTACTCACCAAACTTCAATGCATCGTCAATGATGAAATAGACGAGGACGAAGTGTTTCTCAAGTACAGAGGCGAGAAAATATGGCCTGATTCGGGCCTCTATAAGGGCATAGATACTTCCGAAACTTTTGACGTGAATGTGACCATCGAGAATGAAAGCCCGGAGGAACCCATGGTAGTGGAGTTATGGGACTTTGATTTTCTCAGTGCCAACGACTTTCTTGGCACCTTCACCATGAAAATAGGATCAGACACCGAAGGGAGTTTCAGCACCAGCATGGCACTCAAAGAAGAAGGGAGTACCGCATCGTACATACTTTACTGGGAAATTTTATAAAAGCAGGCAACCAAATTAGTCGATTGTCTGTTTACCTGCTGATATGTCAAATTTCCACGAGTTAATCAACCGAAACACCCCCACCCTGGTAGACTTTTATGCCGACTGGTGTGGGCCGTGCAAACTTATGCCCCCCATCCTCAATGAGGTGAAATCAAACCTGGGTGGTGCAGTCAACATCATCAAGGTAGATGTAGACAAAAACAACAAAGCCGCACATAAATACGGGATACGTAGCATTCCCACGCTTATCCTTTTTAAGAATGGTAAAATCCTCTGGCGCAAAACAGGCGTGGCCCAGGTGGCTGAAATTCAGCAGGCCGTCAGGAAAATTGCCTGATCATCGAGGATGATAGATGGAGGTGGCCGTTTTCCTTACCTCCTCTATGTCCAGTGTCATTGGCTTTCGCTGCTGCTTCACAAACTTCAGCATCTGATCTGCATAGTGTGGACTATCGGGTTGGTTGCTGGCACCATATACATTGATGGTTTCTATGATGGGTAATCCTTCTTCAGGATACCGCACCAGCATGATCAATGATTCGCCCTGCGATGCGCGGACGCGACCATCCCTGTAGGGCACAGCATCCATGGCCGTGATCACATCCATGATCCCGTTCACTGGCATTTCGTACGGCCCCCTCACCAGCAATTGATAATCACCCAAGCGGATGTCCAGCCTTTTGAAATGTTTCTTCAGATAGGCATGTGTGTAAGCCACCGCTTCCCAGGCTTCGGCTTCCGATAGCGGATATGGAACCCCGGTATACTTCGATCGATACTTGTCTACTAAGTGCCGATACAGAATCATGAATTGCGCTGCTCCAAGGTTATTGAAGTGCGCCGATCGGTCCCACTCATGGAGGATCTTTATGAGCTCGGCATACTTTCGGTGCTTCATACTATCCAGCTCAAACAGGGCACTCAGATCGGCCGGATAAGCCAGCTGCTGGGGTAAAGTGTCATCATATTTTACAGCCAAGAAATCCTCCCAACTCAGTACATCATATTGATCCATCAACTCTCTGAACCGGGTGCTCCGGTTGTTCTCAAACTCCCGGTAACCCATGGTGGGATCGTAGTCCTCCGGGTTGGGGTTGTCCTCTATTGCCGTGCAACTGAATGCTGAGTTGTTGGTGTTAAAAACATAGCCCGATTCCGGATTCAAAACCTGAGGTAAATCCTCTAGTGGATGAAACTCACCAGACAGGGTTTTACTGGTATTTCCAGGCAGGGTTCTGGACCAATCGTACTGAGGATCGCGTCGCGGGATTTTGGCATTGCCGAGGTAAAAGATGTTATCATCCCGATCGGCATAGACAATGTTAAATCCCGGAATAGCCACCATCTCCAATGCCGATCTAAACGATTTCCAGTCGGTGGCTTTGTTCATCTGGTACCACTGCTCCGGCGCCCGTAAGTCATGAAGCGCACCCAGATTAAAGGCAAAAAAACCTTGCTCATTTTTCACTACTGGCCCATAAATACTCCTGAAAACGAGCTTTTTTACCTTGATTTTAATGCCAAATATTATTCTGATTGATAATTTAATCTCTTCTGAATCAAGGCTTTTCCATTCATCATCAAACCTATACTTTAATCCATTTTCAGAATCCATCTCCAACTGAAACACATCAATCTTGTCCGGATAGTTGACGGTATGCGCCCATCCCAAATTTTCATTGGTCCCATGAAAAATGGTGGCCCCTCCCGGGAATAGTCCACCCAGCGCATTCCAACCTTCATCACTCACCAGATGTGCCTCATACCAGCTGGTAGGCCCTTCCAAGGGTTGGTGTGAATTGATGTTGAGATAGACATAATCATCGGCTGTTTTCCTTCGGGCAAAAGCAAAAGCATTGGACCCTTTTCCGGAGAGGTCAGGAGCCTCCGCCACATTCCCTTTGACAAGGTTTCCAATCACCTGATCCGCCCCGGAGATCACCGCCAGAGAGAGTACATAAGCTGAGAGTACTTCCTTCACAGTGATGGGAAAAGACCCTTCCACCAGCACCTTCTCTGGATACCTCGCTGCATAGGCATTGAGCCCATCGGTATAGGCGGTAATAAGGGCTACATAGTCCGGTGACAAAGTCTCCCATTGAGTGTCCACCACTTGCCTGCATCCCAGCAGGGCCACCACATAATCGGCGGCTGCTCCCTGCTTCCCCAGGTGCAGACCGAGCATCTGTTTCCCGGCCAGCATGGTCAGCTGAATGGTCTGAAAATCATCCTCGGCATGTGCCCATGCCAACCCGTAGGCTACTCCAGGGTCCGTAGGCGCATAGATGTGAGGCACTCCATAGGCATCGCGTATGATTTCTACCTCCTCCGGCTGCACCTGCCCATTGGCAAAAAAGACACAAATGACACCAATAATTGCGCTAAAGATTTTCATATTGCATTCAGGAAATTAACTATGCCACAAGATAAAAAATATAACATTGGGTTGGTGCTGAGTGGTGGCGGTGCCCGTGGTTTTGCACATTTGGGAGCACTGCAGGCATTGCATGAAGCCAAAATCTATCCCGATGTGATCTCAGGAGTAAGCGCGGGCGCCATTGCAGGAGCCTTCTATGCCCATGGTATGGCGCCTGAAGACATTTTCGAGCTCCTCAAAGAAAAAGGGGTGCTGGAGTATTCCAAGTTTGGGTTCCCGATCAATGGACTGCTTTCGCTGGACGGGCTGGTGCGTGAGATCAAAGAAAACATCCCGTGTGAAGATGTGAGTGAGCTGTCAAAGCCCGCCTTTTTTGCGGCTACCAATCTGAACACTGGAAAAGCTGAGTACTTCAGCAAGGGAAATCTCTGCAAGGTGGTAGCTGCTTCGGCTTGCATCCCCATCCTCTTCAGCCCTATCAAAATGAATGGTTATCAATACATAGACGGGGGCACCTTTGATAACTTTCCTGTGAAGCCCATTCTGAACAAATGTGAGAAAATCATTGGGATCAATATCAGCCCTGTCAATGAAATTGAAGAGTTGAAGTCACTATCGGCCATTGCTGCCCGCGTGTTTCAACTAAGCGTGAATGCCACCGCACATAACAGCCTGAGAGAATGCGATCTACTGATAGAGCCTAAAGAACTTTTTAAGTACAGCATACTGGACAGTAGCGCTGCGAATGAGGTCTACCAAATCGGCTATGAGGCTACGAAGAAAGAATTAGAAGAGAACCCCTTGGAAGACTGAGAGCACCTGACTATTTTGTGGCCTCAATTAAAATACGATCATCATGATGAACCCGTGGCATAACGTACGAATAGGAAAAGAATCTCCTGAGGTGGTAAATGGAATCATCGAAATTCCGCAAGGCAGCCGGGCCAAGTATGAATTGGATAAGGACTCCGGGCTTCTTATTCTGGACCGGGTGATTTACTCTTCTATGTACTACCCTGCCAACTACGGTTTCATCCCGCGTACCTACTGCGATGATGGTGACCCACTGGATATCCTCGTACTTTCACAGATCGTCATAGACCCACTATGCATCGTACCTGCCAAGGTGATCGGGGTAATGCAAATGTTGGATCAGGGTGAGAAGGATGACAAGATCATTGCCGTGGCTCAGGGAGACATGAGTGTCAACCACATGAACGATATTGGTGACTTGCCACCGCACTTTGTGAAAGAACTCAGAAATTTCTTTGAAGACTACAAGAAGCTAGAGAAGAAGACGGTGGTCATCGAGGATTTTCAGGACCGGGATACGGCCGTAGACATTGTCAAAAAAGCAGTGGAAGACTACACCAAAAAGTTTGGCTAAATCAGTTGCGTTTTTTTCCTGACAAGTTTGTGATCGAGCCACTGAAAGACCATCACCATCACACCGATCAATAGTCCCCACAAACCGATCTCAGGCAGGAGTGCAAGCGAATCTTTGTCTGCAAAAATGACCAGGCATATCAGTCCGGAAAGCAGGAAGCCAGACATGACCAGGCCATAGACCCATTTCATGCTGCTGTCCATAGCTGCTTCTCTTTGATGAATTTTGGTAAGTACACGATCAGAAAAGTCCGCTGGCATGGAAACCTCCAAAGATCTTTTCAAGGCTTCTTCAAGTTTTTGATCTATTTCATCTTGTCTCATAAGTCATGTATTTCTTTCCCTATATATGGCTCCGACAGTGTTCTTAGCTTCTGCTTAGCTCTGAACAGGTAGTTTTTCACCGTGCCTTCCGGCATTTCCGTCACCTGTACAATTTCAGGATAACTAAATCCCTCCAGGTAATAAAGCGTGAGCACTGTCCGATAGTTCAAAGGCATCTGAGCAATCAATGAATGGATAAATGTAGCATAGTCTGCCGTTTCTACCGAAAGATCCTCATGCCCTACGCTGAAATGAACCATCTCCAGGTCCTGTTCTTCCACTTTACGGTTGCGCTTCCGCAAATGATTCACCGCCATCCGATAGGCAATGGTCGCTATCCATGTGGAGAGTTTAGCGTCAAACTTAAAGGCACTCAGGCTTTCGTAAACCTTCACAAACACATCCTGACAGAGCTCCTCTCTGTCCCGGTCATCATCTACCAGCCTGGTCACCATATGCACCACCAGCCGCTGATACTTATCGATCAGCCGCCTGAAAGCCCATTGGTCCCCCTTCAGGACATCTAACACCAGTGCTTTATCCTCCATTCAAGTATCATTAGACAACATCGGGCTCGCGGATGTTGCAGCCATCCTTAATTTATTTCTTTTTAAAAAAATCTACCACACCCTGCAACATTTACCTGATCATCTGCTGTCTAACCTTCCAAATCTTAAAAACAAAAAAATCATGGATCATCATTTACAATCAGTGCTCATGCCCATAGCGGTGCTCGGCACACTTTCAGTAGGTATAGTTCTGATCATCAAAACCCTCACCGAGTATTTTCTCCGAAAGAAAATGGTAGAAAAAGGCCTGGTAGGCGATGATGCCGGCGAGCTCCTGAGAAAACAGGCAGAGAATAAATATGCAGCGCTCAAATGGGGCCTGATCATTCTCTTTGGCGGACTGGGACTCATGATCATCGAGGTGATCCCATATGACACTTCCTCCCCTCTACCTTATGGTGTATTGGCCACCAGCCTTAGCCTGGGCTTCCTCATCTACTTTGGGTTGGTACAAAAAATGAACAAGGACGGTAATTAATAGCGCCATGTGGAGAAACTATTTCATCGTTAGCTGGCGAAACATCAAAAAACACAAGGCCTTCACCGCGATCAATGTGGTGGGTCTTTCGCTCAGCATGTCGGTCTGTCTGTTATTGATCTTGCTCGTCTATGATCATTACTCCTACGATACCGTTCATCCGTATGGAGACCGGACCTATAGGGTACTCACCTACCAAAAAGGAGCACGGGGTATCTTCTCCAATGGCTATGCTACCTCACCGCTCCCCATCGGGGAGACACTGAGTAGTGGATATACCATTGCTGACACTTACACCAACCTCAATCATGGGCTGCATGGCGAAATACGCTCAGCGCACAAAGTGATCAATCCTGAGTCAGAATTTGACGGACGCTCGTTGTTTGCTGATCACAACTTTTTCAAGGTATTTGGATTTGATCTCAAAAAAGGTGATCCTCTCACCGCCCTGAATGAGCCCTACTCCATGGTACTGACCTCCCAGATGGCCAATCTACTTTTTCCACAGAGAAACGCCCTGGGTGAAGAGGTGATCATGGAAGGCATGGGCCGATACAAAGTGACGGGAATACTGACCGAGGAATTACCCAAGAGTCATATCAAGTTCAACCTCCTCGGGAGCTTCTCCACCATCCCTCTACTTGTCAAAGAGAACCATATGACCAATGAGTATAAGGAATGGGAAACCACCTGGATGAATTATAACTACATCGTGCTCAATGAGAAAGCCTCCAAAGCAGAAGCCCAGGCACTGATCAACCAGATCGCATCAGAACAAATAAAACTTAAAGAAGATCACCCAGGGTATGAGTTTGAACTTCAAGGGCTCTCAGAGATCGTGCCCGGAAGGCTTCTCAGCAACGAAATCTCCTTTACCCTGCCTAAAATCGTGCTCTTGTTCTTCGGACTGCTTGGACTGGTGGTCATTATCACAGCCAGCATCAACTACGCCAACCTTTCAATCGCCAAATCGCTGACCAGAACCCGGGAGATTGGCATCAGGAAGGCCAATGGAGCTTCCAAGGCCCAGATCATCACACAGTTTCTGGTGGAATCGGTACTCATCTCCACCCTATCTCTGGTAGTGGCCATTGGTATCTACTGGTTTCTGATCGATCAGTTCAATGCTCTGTGGATCTTCAATCAGGTAGGTATCACCCTTGAAGACACCGTGTTCGCTTATGGTTTCTTTCTCCTATTCAGCCTCCTTCTCGGGATCATTTCCGGCGTAGGCCCATCGTATTTCGTCTCCAGACTAGACACCATTCGGTCTTTGAAGGGCAGCGGAGCCTTTTCCAATACCCTCAAGAGTGGTTTTTTCTCCAAAATATCTGGTAAAAAAATTCTGTTGAGTGTCCAGTTTGGTCTTTCCATAGTCATGCTGGTGAGCATCTTTCTGATCAGGGATCAGGCCAATTTCCTGACCAGGAGTAGTTTTGGGTTCGACGATGAGCACATCTACTTTGTACGGCTACAGGGACATGATCCCAAAGTGATCGAAACGGAATTTGCAAATACCCCGGGGATTGAAAACGTCACCTTCACCTCACATCACCCCGCAGTGGGTAGATCGCACGGTGCCAATATGAAACTCAATGAAGTGGATGAATTCATCACCGTCTATCACTTCTCTGTGGAGGAAAGGTATGTGAGTGTCATGGGACTTGAGCTGATCGCAGGTACGGATTTCCCCAAGGCAGCGAATCAGGAGCAGGAAAAGTTCATAGTAGTGAATGAGCTGGCCACGAAGCGTTTGGGTTTTGAATCTCCCGCTGCTGCGGTGGGTGAGCTGGTTTACATCGAAAATGACACCAGGGTGAAAATCGTCGGGGTGGTCAGGGACTACCATTGGGAACCGCTGATGAAATCAATAGAACCTCTGGCCCTCCGAATCAAACCCGGGGATTATCAGTTTGCTTACTTCAAAATCGCGGTAAATGATCCTGGCGCTTTTGGCAAGGGGATGGAGCAAAAATGGAATCAGTATGACCAGGCCAGAACCTTTCAAGGGGGATTTCTCAACGAAGAAACAGACCTTTTTTATCAGTTCTTTTATGACCTTGGTGGAATTCTCACCTTCATCTCCTTGATAGCCATAGCCATTACAGCACTGGGCTTTCTGGGTATGGTAAGTTTTCACCTGAAAACAAGAACAAAGGAGATCGGAATCAGAAAGGTATTGGGTGCCAGTTTTGGGCAGATCACCCTGGCTATGACAGGTGGTTTTATGGTGATGCTGGCGGCTACTGCCCTGGTTATGGTGCCTGTAGCGGTCTTCGCCAACGGGCTCTGGATCAACCAAATGGCTGTGCACTCTCCTATCAGCATTTTCAACGTGGGGCCCGCCATACTCATTGTGGTACTGTTATCTGGGGCTACCATCCTCTCACAGGTATGGAGAAACACCTCTGAAAATCCAGTCAATGCATTGAGGTCAGAATGATCACTTGGGGATACCCGCCTTATTGGCCATACCACATGCCGTACAGGTGAGTATCCCCATAAAGTTTTTCTCCTGGCAAGCCATGCATTCGTAATAGGTAATCTCTTTGAGGGGGTCTCCCTGCTCATCGAAAAAAGCTACCGGAGTATCACACTTCTCACAAACATAATTGCGGAGTTTCTCCAGTCGCTGATCCTTCTCACAGTGTGGGCAGCGCACAGTCACCCCTTGTTTGCGCTTATTGATAGAAGATACCCGCATCCAAAAAAACAGCGGAATCACCACAATCATCAAAGCAATCACCCAAATATTTTCAATTTCCATCGGTTTCAAGTTACTTAGAAGAATCAAATTCTCCGTTAACTAGCCGATTAACTAAATGAAATTCAGATTATCCATTGGGTTGTCCCTCCTTTGGTATGCTACATTCGCACAATCTCCGCTGCATTCCACGCTTCAAAACAGTCCCCTGGGGTATACCCTAATCACCCCTCCCGGCACGGCCAAAGGACTGATTGTTTTTATTCCGGGTTTCGCACAAACTGCCGATCAACTTCTTCAGGAAACTGAATTTGAAAAGTTGGCCTATCTGTATGGAATCACCACCATCGTGGTACCCTGCGGACGCAAGATGTATGCCGACGGCCAGGTGGTGAAGCTACTGAATGAAGCCATCATCGCTACATTGAGTGACTACAACATAGCGCCTAATAAGGTGGTGATGGGCGGATTCTCAGCGGGCGGCACCATCGCATTGAAGTACACCCAATACTGTCTGAAATACCCTGAAAGCTACCCCATCAAACCTAAAGCAGTCTTTGCAGTGGACTCGCCTGTAGACCTGAAAGAAATCTACAGCTATATGGAGCGTGAGCTGGAAAAGCAATACTCAGAGGCCGGAGTAAGTGAAGCATATGTGATCAAGGCCCTCATGGAGCGCGAACTGGGCGGAACTCCCACAGAGGTACCTGTCCGATATCAGGAACTGAGCCCCTTCACCAAAGGGGCCAAACTAGGTGGAGAAGCAGAAGTTCTCAAATCATTTCCTATCAGACTATACCACGATGCAGACATTCAATGGCAACTAAAAAACCGCAGAAGGAGTTTCTATGACATGAATATAGCTCCAGCCTCTGAGATGATCAACCAGCTGATGCTCTTGGGCAACACCCGGGCTGAGCTCATGATGACTGTGGGTAAGGGAGTGCGCAGCAATGGTGAAAGACATCCACACTCCATGTCCATCGTGGACGAACAGGAGCTGATGATCTGGATTCTGAAACATCTGGAAGTAGACACCAACCCTTCTCATAAAAAAGCGAGTAATTAAACCAAAACATTTCATCATTTCTAAAAAAAGAAAAACTCAAAATCTTCTTGCCTTTTCACTTTTATCAGGTTTACTGGCCTGAGATTTGATCACCAAACTTGTGATCACTTTATGATGAACTAAAAAATTTTTTTTTGAACCCTCAATCCAACCAAGAGTCGCCAAGTCATGACCACACTTTTTCGCACCAACGCCCAACATGCTGATTTCATAGAACTTGTCAGCCAGCTGGATGCCGACCTGGCCGTCAGAGACGGACGGGACCATGCGTTTTACCATCAGTTCAATCAAATAGATCAGATCAAATATGCCGTGGTGGCTTATCTGGATGATCAGCCATGTGGGTGTGGCGCCATCAAACAACTGGACCCGAAAACCATGGAAGTGAAGCGCATGTTTGTGAAGCCGCAACACCGTGGAAAGAAAATGGCGTTTCAGATCCTCAATGAGCTGGAGCAGTGGGCTGCCGAACTGGGCTTTGATCGCTGCGTATTGGAAACCGGCTATAAACAGCCTGAGGCCATTTCTCTCTATGAAAAAAGTGGCTACCGGATCATTCCCAACTACGGCCAATATGCCGGTGTGGCCAATAGTGTCTGCTTTGAAAAGCGGCTGAAAGAATAAGCCCTCTATGATCATCACCTCATAAAAATAAAAGGAGGATTCGGTCTCAGGAAAGCGTAGCTTTGCAGTCATCAAGTTAATCCCCATGACCACAAGTTTTACACCTTCTTTCCGTTTCGCATGATCCCTTCCACTCATGCTCCGCTCATCAGTCCTGAAGACTACGATCTCCTGCTCGGTGCCAAACCACCTACCCCAGAGCTTACTCCCATTTCTTTTGCCGAAAGGGAAGAACTTCTGGACCTTGTGATTGCTGAAAACATAGAATACCGATACATCAACGGATCATGTGAAGACCGGGCGCATTACATCTCCCTACTCCTGAAAAAACATCAGGTGACTGCTGGTAAAATCTGGAATTTCGCACCTGCCAGGTATTCCCTCTCCTCGGATGAGCTCTTCAATATGACCGACCCGTTGGGAATTTCTGAAAATACCACCTGGGGCTACCACGTAGCACCTTTCCTCACGGCCTACAATGAACAAGGGGAAATAGAAACACTGGTGATCGATCAGTCACTGAGTGCAGATGTGCTCCTGACCATAGACGAGTGGCTTGCCCTCATGAACTGTCCCCGGTCTATTTACCTGCTCACAGATGCAGACAGCTACCTGTTTTTTTCGCTCAACAACTACCTGATGCAGGACGAGTCCGCTCCTGCGGATGAGTGGCCGGCCTTTCTACCCTCTATTATCACCGGCAACTTCTGGAACCTGGCCCCTGGAGATGATTACGTACAAAAAGGACTCTCCATCAATGACCTGGCCCTGGAGATCTTTAGCATCAAAAATCAGTTGCCAGCGCACGAAGAGGCCTATCTGCATGAGCTCCTAAAAAACATTGATGATGTCATCCGGCTCACCGAAGTGGCCAAGCCTGCTGAACTGTCATCCAAGACCTATCGCAGCCTGATCAGCTACTACGACAAGCGCTATGCGCACTGGAACGACCGTGTGGCGCATACCCAGGCGTGCCTCAACTAGCTGAATTCAATCTACTGCGTAACTTTTGAAATGTCGCTCTTTGATGCGGGTTCTGTAATCTGTGATGAGCGCACTGTAGCTCCCCACTCCCAGTCCGGGTGTCACGTAGTAGTAGATCTTTCCATCGGAGGCATCTGAGATTACATGGGTGTCTATGCTCCCGCGCTCACCCGGTGTACTCACGATCTGGAGATAGGCATAGCTGGCATCCCTGGCCAAAATAGCCTCACGAATCACAGATGGATCAACCAACTGCACAGGATACGGGTATATCTCAGCGAGCTCTTCAGCAGCTACCTTCGGGTCCACGTCGTTCTGATCGATGAGGAGAATCTTATCCTTCAGCTCCGGGTTATTCGCCTCTATCTGTTTAGGCATTTTGCTCATCTTGTTTTCACTATCAGTGGCCAGGTACCTCAGGAGGTACTGGATTTGCTGTACACCATAGACCGCACCCGACAATGAAGGATAAACAGAAGGAAGAAACACACTGACCAGCGGTTTGGTATCAGAAATCTCCAGCGTGGTAATTTCCCTGGACAGCACCGTGTATTTTGAGGTGTGATTATAGGTCAGTTCTCCAGTGGAGGAAGTGCGCCACCCGGCCGGGTCGCCATCGGAGCCACTCACCAGTCCTATTCGCTCATACTCCAGGTACTGACCAAAACTGATCAGCAGGTATTGATCGGGGTTTTTCTCTATGAGTTCGAAGGCTGTGGCCTCCGGGTGAAATTCTACCTTCTCGGTCAAATCCCAAAAATTCTCCAGCGCATATCTGAGGGCAAAATTGCGCCCTGCTATTTGGTTTTGATAATCCTCCAGTGCTTTGGGATACTTCTTACTGAGCTTGGATACTATTTTGGGATCGGGCTCCTCCAGCACGAGCAGCAGTGTGGAGTTCTTAATCTTCTCGACATCTTTCTGGTCGGTATTGAGAAATTGGGCGTTGGCTGCTACGGAAAGTACATACAGCAGACATACAGACCCTAGTAATCTGGTCATAGGCGAATCATTATTTTAGGCACATCGAAGGTAGAAAAATATCCGCATCAGTCATAAGCAATTGATTGATAATGGAAGAATGCTGAGTATTTCTTACCGATCCAACTCTTTCAAGTAGTTTTGTAGGCGATCCCTACGGCCTTGAAAGACATTCTCCTCATCACTCCCCCATTCACACAGCTCAATACGCCCTATCCGGCTACTCCCTACCTCAAAGGCTTTCTCAACACGATCGGACTAGAAGCATACCAGATGGACCTGGGCATGGAGGTGATTCTGGCGCTTTTCTCTAAGGATGGCCTGCAAAATCTATTCGCCGAAGCGGAAAATGACCAGACCGACTGGTCTGAAAACGCCCTCAGGATTTTTGCTCTACAAGAAGACTACCAGCATACCATCACGGACACCATGGCTTTCCTGCAAGGGAAAAATCCATCCTTCGCCAGGCAGATCTGCTCCGGGCAGTACCTCCCCCAAGCCAGCAGGTTTGACCAGCCCGATGAGCTCGACTGGGCCTTTGGCTCCATGGGCTTTCAGGACAAAGCCAAACACCTGGCCACCCTGTACCTGGAGGACCTTTCGGACTTCATAGTAGAGTGCGTGGATGAAAACTTTGGATTTAGCCGCTATGCCGAGCGGCTGGGGCGAAGTGCCAACTCCTTTGATGAACTCTATGCGCACCTGCAGCAGCCTCCAACTTTTATAGACCAACTTACCATACAGCTCCTGAAAGAGCTACTGGAGCCGCATACGCCTCAGCTCATTTGTTTTTCCGTCCCCTTTCCGGGAAATCTGTACAGTGCTTTCAGGTGTGCGCAGTGGATCAAAAGCCATTATCCCCATACCAAAATCGCGATGGGTGGCGGCTTTCCCAATACCGAACTGAGAAGCCTCTCCGACCCACGGGTCTTCAGCTTCTTTGACTACATCACCCTGGACGATGGGGAACTGCCCATAGAGCTGATCGCTGAGCAAACGCTCCATCCTGACCGTAGTGTTTTACTGAAAAGGACCTTCCTTATGGAAAACGGGGAAGTAGTCTACCAGAACTCCTCTCCCCGGCCCGACTACAAGCAAACGGCAGTAGGCACCCCCGACTATTCTGACCTGCCACTCTCCGAGTACATCTCTGTGATAGAAATGGCCAACCCCATGCATAGCCTGTGGAGTGATGGCCGCTGGAACAAGCTCACCATGGCCCATGGGTGCTACTGGGGCAAATGCACCTTTTGTGACATCTCTCTGGACTACATCCGCCTGTACGAACCCATCGCTGCACGCACGCTGGTAGACCGTATGGAGGCCATGATCGCTCAGACAGGCGAAAAGGGATTTCATTTTGTGGATGAGGCCGCACCGCCAGCACTGATGCGCGAAGTGGCTCTGGAGATCATCCGCAGAAAACTTAGCGTCACCTGGTGGACCAACATCCGGTTTGAGAAGAGCTTTACCCGTGACCTGTGTGTGCTCCTGAAGGCCTCCGGATGCATAGCGGTATCGGGCGGACTGGAAGTAGCCTCCGACCGGCTGCTACAGCTCATAGACAAAGGCGTGACCGTGGAGCAGGTGGCCAGGGTGACCAGCCACTTCACCGATGCGGGCATGATGGTACATGCCTACCTCATGTATGGCTACCCTACCCAAACCGTGCAGGAGACCATCGACAGCCTGGAGATGGTGCGCCAGCTCTTCGAACTTGGCGTGATGCAGTCAGGCTTCTGGCATCAGTTTGCCCTCACGGCCCACAGTCCTGTAGGGCTCAACCCGGATGCCTACGGTATCCAGCCAGTGCACAACGACATCTCCTTTGCCAACAACGACATCCAGTTTAGTGATCGCACGGGCATCGACCATGGTCAGTTTAGCTTTGGGTTGAAAAAATCCCTGTACAACTACATGCACGATATCGGGTTTGAGCTGCCCCTGCAGGAGTGGTTTGATTTCAAAATCCCACGGACTTCTGTCAAAAGAGATTTTATAGAAAACTGCCTGGAGACCGACACAGAGTACCTGATCCGACCTACTGCCAGGATTCTCTGGCTGGGTGGAACACCGGCGGTCAGCTACTCCTCCCGAACCAAGAAAGGGAAAACCAAAGAAATGATGCACCTGACCATTCAGACCCGAACGGATGCCCTGCAGGTGAACCTGGAAAAACCAAAAGGACAGTGGCTGCTGGCGCAACTGGCGCAGCTCACCCCGGACCACCCTGCCCGCACCCTGGCACAGCTAAAAGCTGAGTATGATGCGGAGTTTGGAGCGTTTGAGCAGTTTTGGTACTCCAAGCCCATCGACCTCCTGCGAGACCATGGCCTGCTGGCGTTGTAAGCCAAAGGAATGAATTCCTGTTCGTGCCCAAACAAAGAAGTCGACAAAAACAGAAGAACAACTCAACACGGAAGATCGACCCCAAAGCAATCGCCACGCCCTATAGCTAACAATGGTTTGTTCAGGTAGTAAAAATTGGTAGATTTGGGATAAGGCGGCTTGCAGCTATAGGAGGTTGAGAGTCGGTTGTTTGATCAGTACTGAATATCAAAATCACCATTTTAAACAAAGGATTATGGAAAAAATATTATTCCTAATTATAGCAATCATGATTACTTATGCCTCGAAAGCACAGCATGATGAAACTATAAATGGAACAACATTTAAGACAAATGGGAATGTAGGTATTGGAACATCAAACCCAAGCGGGCAATGGGGTGAAAAACTTCATGTTTTTTCTTCCAACTCTAACAACGGAATTAAGATAGAGCGAGGCGATGGAGCTTCGGGTTCATTTTTAGCCTATCAAAATGCTGTGTATCTAGGTTCAGGGTCTAGTCATAATTTGGGATTTTTAATAGGCGGTAGTACCAAGGTACTTCTAAATACAAACGGAATTCTAGGAATTGGTACAACTACTCCATCTACCCAGTGGGGTGAAAAGCTACACGTACATTCGAATAACTCAAACACTGGCATAAAAATAGGACGTGGTGACGGGGCGTGGGGATCATTCCTTGCCTATGAAGATGGAGTTTATCTAGGATCTGGTTCAGTCCACAAACTCGGTTTTCTAATTGGTGGCCAGACAAAATTACTAATCAATCAAACAGGAGATGTAGGTATCGGAACGACCTCACCAGATGCCAAACTTGCAGTAAATGGCACGATTCATACAAAAGAGGTCAGAGTTGATTTAAATGGTTGGTCAGATTTTGTTTTTGAAAAAGATTACGAACTTCTAACCCTTGAAGAAGTCGAACAACATATAAACGAAAATGGTCATCTCCCTGAAATCCCAAGTGAGGCCGAAGTAACTGAGAATGGGATCAACTTAGGTGAAATGAACGCAAAACTGCTTCAGAAGATTGAGGAATTGACACTTCACCTTATCCAGGAGCACAAAAACACCCAAGAACTTTCTAAGAAGATAGAAAGGTTAGAAAATGAACTCACCACTCTGAAAAATGAGCAAAAGGCCAAAACAAGCGATTAATTAAAAAGGGGCTTTCATCATTGAAACTGAATACAAAACAGAAAGCCAATAGCTTCTTACCGGTATGAGTATTTGAATTGTGTAATGCTCGCCAATCAAAATCTTCCAAATTATGAAAAAAACAATTCTACTTCTAATACCCATTGCCCTTAGTCATTTCGCGCATGCTCAGTGGGTAAATGATGAAAATAATTACACCTCCGGTCAGTTGGCGATCGGATCATCAGCAACATGGGCTCCTCTTACCATTAACAGTGTTTCTGGAGCTAATGGTAACGTTGGAGTTTCATTGGCTTTCGATGGTACAATTCATCCCGAAATTGGGTATAGGTTTAAAGCAAATGGTTCAAATTACTATCAAGTATTATACAATGGTAGCCATATCATGTGGAAGCATTATGAAAGTAGTAATTATGTACCTAAAATGTCACTCTCTAATGAGGGTAATTTAGGTTTAGGAGTTGCTAGCCCATCAAGTTCACTTGACATTTTGACTAAATCGGTTAGTGGTGGTGAACATCTAATTAAATTGAAAGTATCAGATGCTACTACTGACTATTTAACAATTCAAAACAACACCGGAACGGGTGGACAATTCATTCCAGCCATAGTGGGTTTCCATGAGTCGGATAACAGACTAGCACTGAGATTAACTGCATCAACCTCCTCATCAACTGATAACGGAAGCAATGCATTAATGATTTTTGACTCTAGACAAATCAATGGGAGTTCTCATTCAGCAATATCTGCCCGACCTCTTTTTCAATGGTCCAATTTCACTGATGCAAAAATGACCATGCTTGCAAATGGGAATTTAGGTTTGGGGACTGAATCTCCTGATTCCAAACTTGCAGTAAATGGTACAATTCATACGAAGGAGGTCAGAGTTGATTTAAATGGTTGGTCAGACTTTGTCTTTGCAAATGATTATAAATTACCAACTCTGAAAGAAGTAGAAACATACATCTCAGAAAACAAACATCTTCCAGAAATCCCAAGCGAAGCGGAGGTATCTGAGAACGGGATAAATCTCGGAGAAATGAACGCCAAACTGCTTCAGAAGATTGAGGAATTGACGCTATACATGATCGATATGAATAGGCGAATGAACCAACTCGAAACTGAAAATACAGAGCTCAAAGAGAAAGTTCAACTTCTTGAAGACAAATGACATATTAAGATGAAACCAAGAAAACCTGAAATCTCTCCTGTGTCCCTAAAGCCATTAATCTGCAATAGGTAGTGGGTCTCTGGCACGTTGTGAGTCACCCCTTGCCGGTCGCGGCAGATTTCGCTATTTTGCTGCAATTAAGCCAGTGGTGAGCACACAGCGCCATACACGGGCATTACGATCAATCACTTTCTAACTAGATACTAAGATGTCAATAAAAATTACGGTCTTAATTCTAATACTATTTTTTTCATTTCAACTTTCAGCTCAGCAAGATTTGGAAATGCAAAATAAGAATATCAAAAATGTTAATAACATTACGATTAATGATCCAGGTGTTAATGAAGGAATACAATGGTTGCAATCCAGTGCAAATTGGACAATTGATGTCTCTCCTGAAACTAGAACAAATAATGACGGAAATTTAAACTTGTATGGAACTTCGGGAAACATTGTCCTTTGGAGACCGCTTAGGCTAAAAAGCGATCTTCAGGTTTTGGGTTCTGGTGATCACTACATATCAAACGGCAATCTCGGATTAGGCACTACAACTCCAACATCTAAACTTAGCATTAGGAATGTCGGAGCTTTGGATGGTGTTAAGCTTTTAGACTTTTCTGAATCGAATGGGGAATCATTCCTATTCAAAGGCAATTTCCTAGGAACTGGTGCTTCGGGTAATTCCGTATTTATCGGATCAAATGCCTCTGGATATCAATCCAATATTATGACTTGGAGAGGAGATGGAAATATTGGGGTTGGAATTACAAACCCAAATGCTAGAATGCATTTATATAAAGACGCCTCCGGTTCTCAAACACTGCTTATATTAGAGAAAAATGAAGGCGATATCAACGAAAACTCAGAGATTAATCTAGATTTCGTTTTTACGGATGATAATACAAACGGCACTCCTCAAGCTAGAATAAGCTCAGTGGCAAATACAGACGCTTCCAACGGAGGTGGTATGGAAGCAGAAGGTACTGCTGATTTAAAGTTTTGGACGGCAAGTTCGGTGAATAGCACGACGAACAACTTAGTTGAAAGAATGAGAATAACTAGTCAAGGTCATGTTGGAATTGGAACCACAAACCCAGATCCGAACTTCAAATTATCTGTCAATGGAAGTATTAGATCTAAGGAAGTGAAAGTTGAAGCTAATTGGTCAGACTTTGTCTTCTATGATAATTACGAACTTCGAACTCTTGAAGAGGTTGAAAAACACATTGCTGAAAACGGACATCTCCCTGAAATCCCAAGTGAGGCTGAAGTAACTGAAAACGGGATAAATCTAGGAGAAATGAACGCCAAACTGCTTCAGAAGATAGAAGAGATTACGCTTTACATGATAGACATAAACAAGCAGGTTCAACAATTAACGTTGGAAAATCAAGAACTGAAAGAAAAGGTTCTGAGCCTTGAAAACCAATAAAGATCATAATCGAGTAGATGAGCGATAAGCCCACCTGTGCGCCTCACTAGGCGTGTCCCTCACTTCCGCCAGACCTATGTGTCGGTCGCTGCTTTCACTTTATCCTTCGACACGGCAGTTTGCAACTGCCTGCTCAGGATGACAAACGACACGGCAGTTTACAACTGCCTGCTCAGGATGACAAGCGGCACGGCAGTCGGTAACTGTCTGCTCAGAGGACAATCAACCCTTCATAAACGTGAATTCGAGGTATAAGCCCATAAGTGGACATGGCTGGCTTTGTCACCCTGAGCTCCGTCGAAGGGTAAGACAAAGCCCCTGATCTTATGGAGATGTCTCCAACAAACCCATCTGATAATTAACAGCAAATCCCACATCTTCTGGATAACCTCCCCTATAGCCAATAATGGTTTGTTCAGGTGTTAAAAATTGGTAGATTTGGTATAAGGCGACTGCAGCGATTGGGGTTGAGATCTGGTTGTTAGCGGTTATTGAAAAAATGCAAAGAATTTAGAAACTAAATGATAGAATTTTACCGAAAATATAAGCCCGTAATCTTCTTCTATTGTTTGGCATGTTTATTTTCATGGCCTTTCTTTTTTTGGCGAGATGTTCATTCAGATAATTGGAACAGTCTACAAATTGACCCTATTATTAAAACTTGTTTTATAATGTGGGGGCCTGGTTTATCTGCGATAATTACTAGCTTAATTTTTAAGGAAAAAATAAAAAAAACAATCAGTTTTTTTGGAAGCTCTATTCTCAAAAGTTTTTTGTTCTGGAGCCTTCCAATGATTGCATTCCTAACTTTTGGAGACTATGACAATGAAGGTTTAACAATTGGTCGCATCGCTATATACTTTGGTGGAATTTTCCTTTTTACTTTAGGTGAAGAGCTAGGTTGGAGAGGCTTTTTACAAGACCAACTTAATCATTTACCAAAATGGAAGCAATATCTTATAATAGGTACATTGTGGGAATTTTGGCACTTCACTACACGAACATTGTCGGGATCAATTACTGCAAGAATTTTGAGACCACTTCTTTTTATTATACCAAACACCGTTCTTTCTTTTCTATTTGGTGAAAGTGTAAATAAATCTAAGTCGATTATAGTAGCAGTGACATTTCACGCATGGTACAACCTACTATTTGAATTTAGCAACAAAACCACCTATATAATTTTTTCTATCTCGGTACTATTTTGGGTTTTTATGCCGTTGACTTGGGATAAAAAAATAGAGTTTAAAAAGCTAATAAACCCCTAACAAAATGCATAATGCACAGCCTTCGGGGTACGCATCATACACAAATGTTATACTTAATCGCGCCTCTGTGGAATGAATTTGGAAACGGCAATCAAACAAAGAATCGAATCTATAAAGGATTTTGCCAACCTTATGCCTGGTGCTGTCATTATCCTCAATATTCAAAAGGGATTTAGCGTCGAGTTCATGTCCAAATCCGGTACTGATCTACTCGGTGTGACGCTGGCAGAATTACAGAATATGGGAGCGGATTATCATCACCGATATTTCAACATGAAAGATTCGTCCTACTATCAGGTGAAAGTGGAAGCGCTTCTGGCTCAAAATGATATGGATCAAACCTTCACATTATTTCAGCAAGTAAGGTCATCAGAAGAGGCTGAATTTCAATGGTATTTTACTTCAACTAAAATATTCATGCAGGATTTTGAGGGAAGGCCTCTCCTGGCCATTTTTCATGCTATTCAAATTGATCCCAATCATCATTTATCAAAGAAAGTAAGCCAGTTGCTGGAAGAAAGTACGTTCTTTCGGGATCACTACCCTGTATATCGAACCCTCACCAAACGAGAAAAAGAAATGCTCTTGCTGCTGGCAAAGGGAGCCACTAATAAAACGATTGCAGAAAAATTTTCCGTATCGTTAGATACTATTGACAGCCACAAAAAAAACCTAAAGAAAAAACTCGGAGTAAAAGAGAGCTCAGAGCTCATCCAATACGCCAGGGCTTTTGAATTGGAGTGAATTATGCCTTAGAATAGGATCTATCTTAGTTCTCTTACAGTCAACAAACGACTTTGATAGTCATTGTTTCCCGGCCAGTTATTTAATGGATCGCCTACAAAATTTGTTCGATATTCGACCCTAATAGTATGTGTTCCGGCACTGAGAGATATTATTGAACTAATTGAATTATTGCAGTGACTGGCATTGGAGGGTGAAGTAATAACCCGCATACCGACCTGATCCACTTCATCAACCAATAATCTGGTCGCAAAATAGGGAGTAGAATAATAACTCGGCGCAAAAGCAGAAACATTGTACGAAACAAACACATCCGCTCCATCGTCGAGATCTATTGTGATCAATAGGTCCGTCACCTGCCTCCACACATTGGGCGATCCTGAAAAAATAAATTGACTGATCCCAGAAATCCTTTGGAAGGCCAATTCTTTTTGATCCAGACTTATTGCATAAGGAGATTCTGTGGTACCCTCACCAGAAATAGAAATTTGATCACCCGCAATCAGGCTGGTTTCTGATCCATCTATGCTTAGGGCATTCAATTCACTTTGAAGCTGTGCAACATCGGCTGAGACTGACTCTACTAAAGCAGTGGTAGCCAGACCACTCAGGTCCTGATCGCCCGTATTTGTCCCTGACAGATTACCAAGATTGACCAGATCATTCGATGTTACAGAAGCAGCAGGACTCGCATTAAAATCAGGGTCGCTTTCGCTGTACTCAGTCAGATAGTCCTGCAAGTCGGTAACTTGACTCCCACTTATAGAAATACCTTCGGATTTGTCCCACTCAGCAAATACAGGATCAGCTTCAGTGAGGCCACCTCTAAGTGTTTCTGCTGTTTTAGCATACAAGGCAACCGGAACACTCAATAACTGGCTAACACCCGAAATGGAATAATTCGTCCCACCATTTAGATCTACCTCTGTTTTAATAAAATATGGCCCTGCTCCCCAGTCGATTTGAGAGAATGAAACATCCCCTCCAATTTCAATTGTGATGAGTCCACTGACGTTGGTAACCGGCTTTTGAGATTGTGTGTAAACCGACGCTCCGGTGGCTGAACCCTGCAGGATGGTTACCCTAAATGAGACCGTCTTTTCGGAAACGACATTGCCGGAAGCGTTCCTGATGACCGCTTGATAACTTAACTTATCGGCTACTTGTGCAAATAGACTTAAAGCAATACTGCATACCAACCCAACGGATAAAAAGCACCTTAATGCTTTCATAGCTTGATTATTTTGAATGTTTTGATGATTTTGCTTCCATCGGTCACCCGAAGAATGTAAATAGCCGCAGGCAATAATTGAAGATTCACTGTTGTTGATCTTTCGCGCAATTCACCCATCAAGTGGATGCGTCCGTTTATATCCAAAAGCGAATAGCTCAGGTCTTTGAGTTCAAACTGTTTGGATTCTAGTTTCAAAAAGTGGGAAGCAGGGTTTGGGAAGACGTCCAACTGAAGCCCATCAATCAATTCATCATTGACGCTCAATACCTCAACCTTCAAGGTGTAATGCACACCTTCTGTAGCTGAACCATTTGATCCTGCGATATAGGAATAGAAGGTTTGTCCAACAGAGTAACTAACTGAACCCGTATTTTCAATGAGATTTCCACCTGCTACAGCAAAAGCTTCTTGAGCCTGAACAGAGACAGTAATAGTTGTTAAACAAACAATTCTCAACAGTAACAATAGTTTCACCATCAACCCAATTTTGAATCAAAAATATTGAGTTGGTACACGATTTGAAATCACGGAATTCCGTGATTTTTCAGGTGGACTCCAAGAAAGTAAATAAGCCCCCAAAAGCGTGGGAAGGTCGCGAGTTAGTCCCTTTCCGACCTGAGTGTGAAAAACCTCCCCGGGTAAGCTCTGGAAGACTGATAATTAACAGCAAATCCCTCATTTCCCGGATAACCTACCCTATAGCCAACAATGGTTTGTTCAGGACTCAAAATCTGCTAGATTTGGTATAAGGCGGTTTGCAGCCATTAGAGGTTGTTAGTCGGTTGTTGTGGCAATTACCCGAAATAAAGATGTATGACCTAACTGAAATTGAATCAACTATACTCAGAATTAAGCAGCAATTCTTTGAACGATCATGGTCACCGTCTAACTCATTCAAAGATTCAATGAATGATCGGTTCAGCGACCTTTCATACAAATTGGATAGAATGAGACCTTCATATCTCGCTCCTGCATATCATTTCAACAACTACCTGACTCTAATTGACAAAGACAGCCAATCGAACAATTCAATTGATATGCTGAGCTACCAAATAGAAGCTCAGTCAACATTTATTTCTCTTAAAACTTCCTTAGACAGGTTGGTTGAAGTCTTTCGGTATTTCTACAAGGGTATTTCGCCCCATACCACCTTTGGCAGGTATAGAGAAAATGGGAAGGCTAGAGGATTTATGCAAATAGTAGATAAAGAGAAAGAATCAGACACCTTATTATCAAAAATTGAGAAGGAATATTGGGAATGGATAAAAGAGGCAGTTGAACCGAGAGATTTAATTAGCCACTATCAAGATTTAGGGCTTGTTTACGTAATAGAAGTTGATCCTGAGAACCCATTAACAAGTGGTATGAACTTCAAACCTGTCCATATTACTAAGGAAAGAAAACAAGGTTTGTTGGACGGCCCCCCAATTGATGAGGCTGGAGTTAGTCACACTGAACTACAATACCTTGTTGATCGTTGGTATTCATTCTTTGATATGACGATGGATGAACTAATGAAAAGAAACCCATTGCAGAAGAATTAAGCCACTAACAGACCTTTAGATTCACCCCATTGAATTATTTCAAGATTAGGACATAGCTTAATGTTCTAAAATTATGTTTAACCAGAAAGGATACTGATAGGGGAACATTAACTAACAGGCCAGGTTTTGAAAC
>NZ_JBIPKE010000001.1:0-2500 GCF_044005705.1 Marinoscillum luteum
GGCTTCTCATAATTAGGCATAAAAAAACCCTTACCAAGTAAATGAGAAGGGTTAATAAAAGACTGGCAACGACTTACTCTCCCACCTGTTACGGCAGTACCATCAGCGCTGGTGGGCTTAACTTCTCTGTTCGGAATGGAAAGAGGTGGACCCCACCGCAATAATCACCATAAAGTCTTCAGTGTATTACTTTCCCTTTCTAATCATATCAACAGCTTCTCTGTTTGGTATGGAAAGAGGGGGGACGCCTAGTCTGGACCCCACCGCAATAATCACCATAAAATCTTCAGTGATTGTGACCCCAGGCTACACGCCCCGCCACATTAATCACTATAAAATCTTGACCACTTCTTTTAGTGGTTATTCTTTAAACTCTTCGTCTGATTTACATCAAACTTAAGAGTTGACATTATATGTGAAAGATTCATTCTCAATAAAAAAATAAAGCAAGTTTATCGCTCGCACTAGAAAGCTTACGGGTAATTAGTACTGCTCAGCTCTGATATTACTACCTATATACCTGCAGCCTATCAACGTCATCATCTATAACGTCCCTTTAAAGAAACCTCATCTTGTAGTGGGTTTCGCGCTTAGATGCTTTCAGCGCTTATCCCTTCCCAACATAGCTACCCAGCAATGCCCCTGGCGAGACAACTGGTACACCAGCGGTTAGTCCAACTCGGTCCTCTCGTACTAAAGTCAGATCTACTCAAGTTTCTTACGCTCGCAACAGATAGGGACCGAACTGTCTCACGACGTTCTGAACCCAGCTCGCGTGCCACTTTAATGGGCGAACAGCCCAACCCTTGGGACCTTCTCCAGCCCCAGGATGTGACGAGCCGACATCGAGGTGCCAAACCTCCCCGTCGATGTGAGCTCTTGGGGGAGATCAGCCTGTTATCCCCGGAGTACCTTTTATCCTTTGAGCGATGGCCCTTCCATACAGAACCACCGGATCACTATATCCGTCTTTCGACCCTGATCGACTTGTTAGTCTCACAGTCAAGCACCCTTATGCTATTGCACTCCACGCATGATTACCAAACATGCTGAGGGTACCTTTGAAAGCCTCCGTTACATTTTTGGAGGCGACCACCCCAGTCAAACTACCCACCACACACTGTCTCCGTCTCCGGATTAGGCATCAGATAAATAAAGGGCGGTATTTCACCAACGACTCCACAATGCCTAGCGACACTGCTTCAAAGTCTCCCGCCTATCCTACACATCATTTACCCAATACCAATGTGAAGCTATAGTAAAGGTTCACGGGGTCTTTCCGTCCCGTTGCGAGTAAGCGGCATCTTCACCGCTACTACAATTTCACCGAGCTCATGGCCGAGACAGTGCCCAGATCGTTACACCATTCGTGCAGGTCGGAACTTACCCGACAAGGAATTTCGCTACCTTAGGACCGTTATAGTTACGGCCGCCGTTTACTGGGGCTTCAGTTCAATGCTTCGCCGAAGCTAACATCCCCCCTTAACCTTCCAGCACCGGGCAGGTGTCAGGCCTTATACATCATCTTTCAATTTCGCAAAGCCATGTGTTTTTGGTAAACAGTCGCCTGGGCCTTTTCACTGCGCCCTGAGTTTTACGTCAGGGGCCCCTTCTCCCGAAGTTACAGGGCCATTTTGCCTAGTTCCTTAGCCATGATTCACTCGAGCACCTCAGGATTCTCTCCTTGACTACCTGTGTCGGTTTACGGTACAGGCACCTTTATCCTAACCTTAGAAGTTTTTCTTGGAAGTCTGATTAGGCACACTATCCACGCTGCCGTAGCATTGTGGTACTATCAGGTTCAGCAAAGTCAGCGGATTTTCCTACTGTCTCTATACCTACACCCTTCAACGTACTATTCCGTCAGTACGCGGTGCTTTCACTACTCCGTCACTCCATCGAAAATAAAGGTGGTACGGGAATATTAACCCGTTGGCCATCGACTACCCCCTTCGGGTTCGCCTTAGGTCCTGACTGACCCCCGGCTGATTAGCATTGCCGGGGAAACCTTAGTCTATCGGTGTGCGGGTTTCTCACCCGCATTATCGTTACTTATGCCTACATTTGCGCTTCTCTACGCTCCAGCATGCCTCACAGCAAACCTTCGCCGCCTAGAGAATGCTCCCCTACCATGTATAAATACATCCTAAGCTTCGGTACTACACTTGATGCCCGATTATTATCGATGCCCTGTCGCTCGACCAGTGAGCTGTTACGCACTCTTTAAATGAATGGCTGCTTCCAAGCCAACATCCTGGCTGTCTAAGCAACTGGACCTCCTTAGTTCAACTTAGCATAGATTTTGGGACCTTAGCTGTAGGTCTGGGTTCTTTCCCTCTCGGACTTGGACCTTAGCACCCAAGCCCTCACTGTGTGGTATATTTATTAGCATTCGGAGTTCATCTGGATTTGGTAGGATTTGACTCCCCCTAGTCCAATTGGTAGCTCTACCTCTAATAAACTAAACCCACACGCTGCTCCTAAAAGCATTTCGGGGAGT